>JBOGED010000453.1:0-27360 GCA_050743625.1 Egibacteraceae bacterium
GTATACCGCCGGGATCCAACACACAACTAACGCCGAACATCACGCCTCCATGTCGACGGCCATCTCGGACTGCTCGGTCAACAGGCCGTTGGTGGCGTAGACGCGCACGCGCAGCTGGTTGGACCTGAACTGGTTCTGATCGATCTCGACCGACGGCGCATCGAGGTTGACGGCGATGGTTTGCCAGGTGTTTCCGCCGTCGTCGCTCACTTGGACGTGATAGCGGGTGGTGTCGTCGTGCTCCTCCCAGCTGATGGTGCGGCGGTGGCTGGTGGTGGTGGCTCCCGCCGTCCGCTGCGCTTGCGGCACCGGCTCGATCTTCGGGTGCGCCTTGCGGGGAGCGACTCCTGGGATCTCGTGGCGGGCGCGGGTTTCGCCTTCCCATCGCAGCTCGACGGCCGCGAGGTCGGCCGGGACGGGTACCACCACGTCGACGAGGCCGGTCAGTGGGTTGCCGCCCTGTCCCGCGTTCGAGTCCAGCCTCACCGGCACGGCCTGGTCCACCGGTGTGTCCTCCGCGCCGGTCAGGCGGAGCGTGACCTGCTGGGCATAGGGCTCTTCCAAGGGCCGCCATGGGATCGAAGGCAGGGGATTGACCATGAGGATCTCCGCGGTCCCGTCGGTCAGGTTCACCCGCCCGATCACGTTCAGCAGCGGCTGACGTTGGCTCGGCCCGGGGGCTCCGGCCGCCCCGGCGGCGCGAGGATCCGGCCCGCCGCCAGCGCCAGACCCGACCCCTCCCATAGGCATGGTGTCCTCCTCGATCAGCCGGTCCCGGATGCCCTCGTACGTATGGGCGGAGATCCACTGGTCGGTGCGGTAGGTCATCACGTCGTGCCAGCGCTCGCCTGGAAGGGCTCGCGCCGGCAGGCCGAGCGAAGGATCACCGACGTCGAACCCGACATACGTGTCCCCGTCGGAGATCTGCCCGTTGGGGAAGGGAAAGAGGACATCTTCCCGGTTCTGGCCCGCGCCGAAACCGGGATGCAGGCGGCCGAAGGTGTGGGCCAGCTCGTGTGCCCCGTACCAATCGGCGTAGGAGCCGTCGGCGTCCCAGGCAAAGCCGTCCCGAGGCACGCCGGCCGGCGCGGACGCCACAACGGTCGGGTCCGCAGCCGCGGGAGTCCCCGACGAGCAGCCTCGCATGAACTCGGTCGCCTCGGCGTCGGAGACCAGCCCGAGATAGTGCGTGCGAGGGTCGACACCCGTGGCGACGTCGAGGTTCCGGGTGCCCGCGAGCAGCGCGTTCACCTGCCCGCACTCCAACGGTGGCGCGTGAGGGATCTCCGTGACGATCTGGGTGGACTCGACGGTCGCGACCGGGTAGGCGCGCGCCAGCCACGACTGGAGCAAGGCGAAATCGAGCGCCCGCGGCGACCTCGACTGCCCGTCCCTACCCGTGTAGCGCATGCCGATCACCCGTAGGCGCAGCGGCGGCGACTCGACGAACTCGACGGTGATCGTCGACTGGACCTCTGGCGCCTCGACCAAGGCCAAGCGCCGGCCAACCATCGCGTCGGTGACACGGCCCACCCTGAGCAGCAACGGGCCGGGTACCGCGTCCGCCGGGGACAGCCGAAAGTTCAGGCTGAGCGCGATGCTCCCACGGCGCTCGGCGAGCGTCGGTGACGCCGAGGGATCGAGCGGGACGGTCCCCATCGCGGGGAGGTAGCGAGCCGGGCCGCCGCCGCCGCGATGAAGCTCCAGCTCGCCTCCCACGGTCACCGCCCGGTCACCGCCGGGGTCGAGGGAGAGATAGACGCGGACCACGGTAGCCTTCCCGGCGATCAGCGGGACCGAGTGCGCCATGTCCTGGACCGCCTGGGTGACCTCGATCCCGTCGAGGTGGACCGTGACGACCGGCTCCGGCTCGGCGGCCTGGCCCTGATCGGTGCTCAAGACGTGTTCCACTGGGTCACGCACCGCCGGCCGGTCGTGCGGGGACCTCGAGCTGGCGGCCGACCCAGCGCTCGTACGCCGACCACACCGGCTGGTCGCGGTAGCGGCACGCAACCAGTATCCCGTGGAGCGAGCGGAGGTGGCGTCCCAACCCGTCGGCCCGCCGGCCTTCCAGCTCGTGCCGGGTCGCCCGTCCCGCGGCGAGGCGAGCGTCGGACAGCCCGATCGACGTCCCCTGCGACGCGAGCGCGTCGCGGGCGAGGGCGGCGTCACCGATGGCCACCACGTCAGGGTCTCGGGAGGCGTGAGGGATGTCCAGGCTCGCGGCGCGGCGCGACCAGATGCCCTCTTGGAGGTCGACATCCTCGGCCAGCCAGCCGGCGCCAGAGTCCTCGAGGCGGCGGCGCAGCTCGGCGGCGTCGCGGGGTCCCGGGCCGGGACCGACCCAGCCGACCGTGAGCCACCGGGCCGAGCCTAGGCGATACCCGTAGCCAGCAGGTCCCGCGGCCAACCGCATCGTCGGGTCGAGGTCGCCACGCGCGACCGTGCGGCACGTCGCCACCCACGCCGGCGACGGCCGGGTATGCGCGCGGGCAGTCACGGCCCGCCGGCCGCTGGCGTCGACCAGCCGAGCCGTGCCGCCACCCGCGAATACCTGGATGTCGGGGGAGTCCTGGACCCGGCGCCACAAGGCTCTGGTCAGCGCGGCGCGGTCGAGGTGCGCGCACGACGGGCTCTGCCGCTCGGCCGGTACTGGGTCGTCCCAGGCGACGAGCCGGTGGGTGGACAGGCGGTCGACGTCGAGCTCGGCGGGGGTGATCCCCAGCTCCAGCAACAGCGTGAGCAGCGGGGCGGGCACGCTTTCCACGGCGGGCGCGGTGGCGGGTGGCCGACAGCGCAAGCTCACCGGCCCGCTGCGGGCCGCGAACAGGGCGTACGCGAGGGCCACGGGCCCTGAGCCGAGCACGATGCGCTCGCTCATGGCGGGGGAGGCACGGCGGCGAAGCGGGGGTCGGCCGGCACCGCGAAGGTGGCGAGGAACCCGCGCTGCGCGAGAGCCTCACATGCACCCTCCAGGCCAGCCGGACCGAGCATCGCCTGCCGGGCGGCGGCGATGTTGGACGCCCCCGCCGGGACACCGGCCCTGTACCCCCGGTGCAGCAGCCCGAGCACGGTCTCGTAGCGCTGCTGCAGGTCCTGAAGGGTGGGCTCCGACGTCGGTGGGGCCACCAGGTCCCGGAGATAGGGGGTGCCGGGGTGGCGGCTCAGCCACTCTTGGATGGCCGTGAACGTGGCGAAGTGGTCGGCGCCGTCGGCGATGATCGATCGGACGAGGGCGGCTTGACGCTCCTGGCCGTCTCGCTCGTACGTGGCCAGAATCCCGAGGTAGAGGCCGTCGACGCTCTGTGACGGCGCCTCGACCTCGATGAAGTCGGTGAGCGCCTCCGGCGTGAGCGGGCGGTAGCGGACCGGTCGGGCGGGCTGCCCGGGCGGCTCGGGGATAAGTGTGGCGACGCCGAGCGCCGGTGCGAAGGGATCGCCCGAGCCCGAGGCCAGGTGGAGGTCGAAGAGCAGGTCGTTGACCTCGCGCAGGTGGCGCATCTCGCCGATGGCCACCCGCAGCAGCTCGGCCCGGGCGGCGCGGGCGTCGTTGCGCAGCGCCGACCCCGCGGTCCCCGCGTCGCGGTCCACGCTGAAGGCGGCGGCGAGGTACTCGAGCATGACGGCGAGTTCGACCCCGGCGGCGTAGCGTAGGGCCGGCTCCAGCTCGCCGGCCTCCAGCGGTACGCCCGCGATCACGGTCGGCGCGTAGGGAACCCGCTGCTCACGCCCGTCCAGCGCGATGTCGAGGTCCTGCCATCGGGCGTTGATCTCGTGGTGGATCATCTCGCCCGAGTGCGCGCCGTCGGGGGCGGGCGGGGGGCCGCCCTCGCGTACCGAGCGCAGCCACAGCGTCCGCACGGCCCAGTCCGGGTCGCTGGCGGGCACCCCGGTCGGCAGGGCGGGGAGCACGATGTCGGGATGATTCGACGCCCAGTAGAAGCAGCCGCAGTCCCGGAAGTCGTGGGTCCATGGCGAGCACAGCGACTGGGTCAGCTCGCCGGGTGAGAACATGGCGGCGAAGGCGCCGTCGTCGGTGAGGTAGGAGGCGCGCGGCGCCGCGAGCTCCAGCGGCGGGGCGGGTGCACCACCCGACCGCCGCAGCGTCAGCTCCACCTGGGTGCCGGGCCGCAGGAGCCGCACCGCGGTCCAGGCGTCGGGTGGCGCCTGGCCGCTCAAGCCGCCGGGGATCGCCAGCGACAGCTGGCCGAACCCGGCGAAGTCGCCAGTGAGCCGGGTTACCGTCCAGGACCCGGGGGCCTCGGTCGCCAGCCGCCGCAAGCCGTCGAGCAGCGGGCCGGGGGCCAGCTCTAGCTCGGCCGCGTCGAGATCGACCTCGGCGACGGCGATCTGGGCCCCGACGAAGTCGACGGCCACGAACGGGAAGAACCGGCGGTCGAGGTTCCGCAGGTCGACCTCGAGGCCGGGAAAGCAGTTGCCGACGCCGGACTCCAGCTCGACGACGACTGGGTTCCCCGCGGCCCTCACGTCGGCGAGCCGGGCGGTGCGGTTCCTCGGCAAGAGCATGCCGTCAGCCATCACAGGCTCCTCTCGGGTGTGAACCAGCCGGGTCGCTCCGAGGACACGACGCAGTACGCGTCGAGGCAGAACTCGAGCCATCCCCGGATGGCGTCGCACGCCGCGGTCGTGCGGGTGGCCGCCTCTTGGTGGCAGCCGCCGCTGCAGAGGTACCGAGCCCAGCAGCCGCGGCACGGCTCGACTCGCTCGACGTGGCGGTCGGCCAGGAACTGGCGCTGGCGAGCGGGGTCGGCTCCACCGCCGGTGTCGCCGAGGGCGTAGTCCTCCTCGCCGATCGCCCGGTGGCAGGCGAACCACCGCCCCGCAGTCGATACGGAGGCATAGCCGCCCCCCGCGCCGCAGGGATAGGGCGAGGATGAGCCTGCGTCGAGCCGGCGCAGCGCGACGCGGAGGTTGTCGAAGGCGGTGTCACCCCCGGCCCGGATCCTCGCGAGCTCCCGTTCCCCGAGCGCGACCGCGGCGTCGAGCCAGCGGGGCCAGTGCGCGTCGCCAAGCGCGCCGAAACCTACCCGGACCGGGGCGAAGCCGACGGCCGGGAACCCCTCGGCCGCGAGCGCGTCATAGCGCCTCGCGAGGTCGAGGTCGTCGGTCGTCAGCGTGGCCCGGGCCGTGACCATGGCCGCGCCCGGGGCGGCGAGCAGCGGTCGGACGCGGGCCATGGCGTCGTCCCAGCTGCCCTCGCCGGCGAGCGTCAGGCGACGCCGGTCGTGGACCGCCCGATCCCCGTCCAGGCTGACCGTCACCGCGAACCGGTGCGAGCGGAGGAGGTCGAGGTCCTCAGCCCGCAGCATCGTCCCGTTCGTGGTGACGGAGAACCCGACTGGTTGGCCCACCTCGGCGGCCTGGCGGCTGGCGTAGGCGACGACGTGGTGGACGAGGCGGCGGTGAAGGAACGGCTCGCCGCCCAGGAAGCCGATGGTGGCCATGGCGCGGCGCTCGCAGCCGGCCAGCAACGTGTCGATGGCCCGCTCGGCGACGGCGGTGGACATCGCGCCGGCCTGGGCGCCGCCGAAGGCGCCTCGACCCGCGTAGCAGTAGTCGCACGCCAGGTTGCACGCGGAGGTGACGTTGAGCGACAGGTTCTGGGGGGCGACGGAGGGGACGGTGCTCAAGCCCAGACGCTCGCCCAGGTCGAGGTAGGGTGCGAGGACCGTCTGGTCGAGGCTGGACAGCATGCGCTCGTCGACGTCAAGGATCTGGCTCCCGCGCAGCACCAGGACATGGGTGCCGATGCGGGATCGGAAGCTCCGCCATGCGGGCGGCGCGGTGGTCGCGGTCATCGGCCACCGTCCTCGGCCGCGTCGAGGGCGGCGAGCACCTGGCGCCGCCGCTCGGCCGCCTCCGGCGACAGTGGAGCCAGGCCGCCGTCGGGAACCGGCCCGAGGGTGCTCGGCGCCGTCACGGCGTCGGCCCAGGCCATCAGCAGGTCGTACTGCCACTGGGCCAGCGACAGCGCCAACGCGTTGCTGTTGCGCATGAACGGGGGCATCTGCATCGAGAAGCCAGTGTTCGCGAACGGCGCGCGGATGATCTCACCGAGGCGGTCCGGGTGCTCCCGCACCCACGACTCCAGCGCCGCCAGGTCGGAGAGGTCACGGTGCCGCTCCCTGGCCCGCTCCGACAGCGGCAGCGGGATGTTGGCTGACGGCTCGGGGATGGCAATCTCGGGATCGCGCAGCCGGTCCTCGCCGCCCATGGCCCGGGTTGGCTGAGGCACGCCGTCGCCGGGTATCCGGCTCCGCCGCTCGTCGGGGCGCAGTCCCCGGGCGATCACTGCCCTCCAAAAGTCGAGGTCCATCGCCGATGCCGTCTCGAATGCGCGCTCGAACAGGTCCTCGACCCAGGCGGCCCGGTCCGCGTCGCTGAGCGCGGCGTCGCGCCCCGGGTCGTGCTGGCGGTCGTTGATCTCGTCGGCCAGCGACAGGAACGGCCGCCGGTCCGGTGCGTACTGTGGAGGGCCGACGGTCACGTTGGCCGTGCACCGCACCGGTCCGCCAGCCAGCGCCAACTCGGCCACGATCTGGGCGTCGCAGGTGTCGTCGACGACGCCGAGGGAGACTCCGGGCGCGCGTTCGTCCACGGTGTCCGCCGGCACGACGCGGTCGCTTCGCGCGGCGCCCTCCCAGCCCGCGGCGGCGTTGAGGAACGCCTGCGCGAGGGGGACGGCGGGAGGCTGGACCTGGGCGGCGCCCGGCGGGCCATAGAACCGGCCTCGGGCGGGGGTGAAACGCAGCCGCACGACGTCGACGCGCACGGCTGACGACCAGGGTTGGTCCGCCGGCTGCGCCACCGGGCGGAGCACCTGCACCTGGCCGAGCGGGATGAACCGCCCGACGGGGATCATCGGTTGGGGCGTCGCGGGAGGGCTGGACCCCAGCAGCTGCAGCGCGCGGTGGTCGTCCCCCCGCGCCTCGACCGGCGGGAACGTGCCGAATCGCAAGCTCGCCCGGCCGGTCCGGCGAGCCGCCTTGAGGTTCATGGCCTCCACGGTGAACGTCAGGTCCCGCTCGCTCGCGCCGTTGGAGGCGAGCAGATCGGGTGTCACCGGGACGGCCGCCAGCGCCTGTGGTGGCCCATCACCCGTGAGGGCCCACAGCTCGAGGAACGGGGCGACGGGGCGGAGGAGCGCGCCGTCCCGGACGACGATCGTAGCCGGCATGCGCGGCGCCACGGTGCCGTCGGGCAGCACGTCCAGCGTCCACGCGGGCCGGATCCGCGTCTCGGCGATGGTGTGCGGATCGCCCCGTGCCCACTCGAAGGCAACGAGCGGGGTAAGGCTGCCACCCAGGCGAGCGATCGCCACGGGGGGCGTCAGAAAGATGCGCCGGATCGTGTGCTCCGCCAAGCTGCCCTCCCCACCCTCGATGCCGCGAGTACCTTACCGCGCAGGTGTGTCGACTCTGGCCCGGCGTCCGGATCTGAGTCGACACACCTACGTGTTAGGGGGCGCGGAGGCCGGCGAGGAGGATGTCGAGGTGGCGCTCGCGGACCGCCGGGGTCACCTCCGGTCCGGGGAGACCGCCGAGCAGGTGCATGATGTCCATGGCATCGACATCGCCGCGGAGCTGCCCCGCGGCCTGCGCGCGCTCGATCAGCTTGCCCGCCGCCTCGAACAGGTCGCCGCCGGCCCGGCCGTAGACAGCGCTGGCGCGCGCGGCGCCCACGGCAGCCTTCAGCGCGCGGTCCTCCAGGTGCGCCGCGGCCAACGTCCGGATGAGCCCGACCATCTCGGTCCACGGGTCCGCGCCATCCTCGGTGCGCTCGAGCGCCGCCCGCGCGAGCGCGGTGATCTCGGCGACCCGGTCGGCGAGCGCGGCCTCCAATAGCTCGTCTTTGGTGGCGAAGTGGTTGTAGAGCGTGCCGACCGCCACCCCGGCCCGCTCCGCGATCGCGTCCGTCGAGGCCCGCGGCCCCCGCTCGGCGAACAGCGCCCGCGCCGCGGCCAGGATCCGCGCCCGGTTCCGGAAGGCGTCGGCGCGAGGCGCGCGTCTCGGCGTGCCGGAGACGCCGCGATCCTCCATCAAGTTGAGCCACTCCTCATGTTAGTGCTAGCATGAGCGATGGCTCAGATTACATGGCTCCTTGGAGAGGCGATGAGTATGAGCACCCAACGCAAGAACCGGCGCGCGACCGCCCGCTGGACCGTATCCGACATTCCGGACCAGCAGGGACGGACGTTCATCGTCACGGGAGCGAACAGCGGGATCGGCTACGCCGCAGCGCGGGAGCTGGCCGCCAAGCGTGCTCACGTCGTCATGGCCTGCCGTGACCTGCGGAAGGCAGCGGTGGCGGGGGAGCGGATCCGTGAGGCTCACCCCTCTGCGAGCCTCGAGGTCGCGCGGCTCGATCTCGCGGACCTCGGCAGCGTCCGTGACTTCGCCGCCGACTTCACCGCCACGCACCCCCGCCTGGACGGGCTGATCAACAACGCCGGTGTCATGGCGCTGCCCCGGCGCGTGACCGCCGACGGCTTCGAGGCGCAGTTCGGGACCAACCACCTCGGCCACTTCGCGCTGACCGGCCTCTTGCTGCCGACCCTCCTCGCCAGCGGCCCCGCACGGATCGTGAACGTCAGCAGCACTGGCCACAGGGCTGGGCACATCAGGTTCGACGACTTGATGGGCGAGCGTCGCTACCGCCCGTGGCCGGCGTACTTCCAGAGTAAGCTGGCCAACCTGCTGTTCACCTACGAGCTGCAGCGCCGCCTCACGCGCCAGGTCTCACCCGTTATCGCCGTGGCATGTCACCCGGGCCTGTCCGCCACCCAGCTTGGCCAGGCGAGCATCATGCCCGGCTGGCTCGACGCCCTGGCCCACCGCCTCGTCGCGCAACCCGCGCTGGTCGGCGCGCTGCCGACCCTGCGCGCCGCGACCGCGCCCGGCGTGGCCGGCGGCGACTACTACGGGCCCAGCGGCTTCGCGGAGCTCCATGGGACGCCAGTCAAGGTGCGATCGAGCAAGGCATCCCACGACGTGGACGCGGCGCGGCGCCTCTGGGACCGCTCCGTCCAGCTCACCGGCGTGGACTTCCACGCCCTCCAGCAGGTGCGCACCCCCGGTCAGTGAAGCGTCACCGCGGCCTCGGGGAGCGCAAGGGGCTCCGCGGGCTGGCCAAACGGGATCGTCCTGATCGACAGATAGCGCCCCCGTGAGCGGGTCCGGATCCCGGTGGACCGTCGTGCGCCGCCCGCGCAGGTCGACGACCCAGCAGTCGGGGATGCCCGCGAGCGCATAGCGCCTGGCCTTCTCGCCAAGGTCCTTGCTGAGACTGCGGTGCGCCACCTCGACGACCAGGTGCACCTGCTCAGGGCCGGGGTGGCCGGTCCGGTAGCGGTCTTCGGGGTCGTCAACGACCGCGAGATCGGGCTCGGGCTCGTCGACATCGGATATCGCGAGCGGGTGGCCGAGCCGGATCCTCATCCCCGCCTTGGCCACGGCGTCGGTGAGCTGGTCGTGGATGGCGTCGATGACGCTCGCATGCTCTGCGGACTCGGGGGACATTGCCGCCTTCCTGCCGTCGAGCAGCTCGACTCGCTGGTCGTCCAGCAGCCCGGCCTCGACCAACTGCTCGTACTCAACCCGTAGCAGCTCAGGCGTCTCGGTCATCCCCTCTCCAGCGTTCATGCCCACATGCTAAGCCCCAATCGCCGGCCAGACCGTGGAGCAATCGCACGTAGCGAATCCATAGGGAGTCCGTAGCGGACTATCGCAAGGTGAGGTCGAGGCTGCAACACACAACAGAAAGAAGGCCTCGCCACGACCATCACCAAGGAGAAACTATTCATGCGCAAGACATTGGGCAGTATGTTCACGGGAGCCTTCATGCTCGCGATGTTGGGAGCAGCGGCCCTGCCGGCCGGCGCTCAAGATGGCCAGTGCCCCGTGGGGGAGATCTGCCTCTTCGAGGACTCGAACCATAGCGGCGATGAAAATGGCAGCTTCCGAACTGGCTCGGATGACCTGACCACATCACCTCCCATCAATGACAAGGCCAGCTCGTACTGGAACCGTTCCGATCGGCCATTTTGCCTTTACGAGGACGTGGGGTACGATGGCGATATTATCCAGCGGGTCCTGCCGGGGGAGAGCAAGAACCTCTACGGCCCGTCGAACGATAAGGTCAGCTCGCTTCGCCCCTGCTAACGAACAGAGAACCAATCTGTATCGACTTGGTGCCCCAGCCGCGCGGCTGGGGCACCAGCGCGGGTCAGGGCGGCATCGCGGTCGAACGTCGAGTCCTCGGTTTCGGCGCGCTCCCTGGCGTAGGCGCGGGGTAGGCCGTGGACGCGGTAGCGCACGTGACCGCCCCGGGCTCGACGAGCGATGCCGAGCAGCTGCACTTGGACCAAGCCGTCGAGCAGCTCTTCGGCGGTGCTCAGCGGAACCTCGAGGAGGGCAGCGGCAGCCCGAGACGTAAAGGTTGGTGTGGCCAGCAGCCCGACTCGGCGGAAGCAGCGTCGTTGATCCTCGGTCAACTGTTGATAGCTGTGCGCCAAGCCGGGGCGTACCGCTCGATCGCCGATAGTGAGTTCGTCAAGGCGGCGTCGCTCGTCAGTGAGTCGCTCGGCCAGCCGCGCCAGTGGCCAGTACGGCCGAGTGGCGAGCCGAGTCCCCGCGATCCTGACCGCCAGTGGCAAGTGGTCGCACAGCCGCACGATCATCCTGGCCGCTTCTGGCGCGACCGCGACCCGCTCCGGACCGGCGATCCGGCCGAGCAGCTCGACGGCCTGCCCGGACTCGAGCACATCGAGATCGGCCGTTCGCGCGCCGTCCAGCCCGGTCAGCCGCGCTCGACTGGTGACGATCACCCCGCAGCTCCCACTCCCCGGCAACAAGGGGCGCACCTGCGCCTCGGTGACCGCGTTGTCCAGCAACACGAGGACTTGCCGGCCGGCCAACTGCGTCCGGTAGAGCGCGCTTCGCTCCTCGACGCCGTCCGGCACCACCGCCTTCTCCACGCCTAGCAGGAGCAGGAATCGGACCAGGGCATCGCCTGGGTCGAGCGGCAGCGACTCGGTGCCGCGCAAGTCCACATACAGCTGCCCGTCCGGGAACCGGCCACGCAAGCGGTGCGCGACATGGACGGCGAGCGCCGTCTTGCCGATCCCTGCCTTTCCCGTTACCACGGAGACGACCACGGCGGTCGACGGGGCACGTGCTTCCCGATTGGATCGCAGTAGGTCGCACACCATACCGGTATCCTTTGTGCGACCGGTGAAGTCGGCGATATCGGGCGGGAGCTGGGCCGGCACGGGCACCGTCGGGTGGCTCGTCATCGGCACAGCTTCGGTCGCCCCCAGCAGGTCTGGATCGTCGGCGAGGATCCTTTGCTCCAAACCTCGCAGCTCCTGCCCAGGATCGAGACCGAGCTCTGAGGCCAAGGCCTCGCGCCCCTGGTGATACACCGCGAGCGCATCCGCTTGCCGCCCCGTCCTGTATAGCGCAAGCATGAGCTGACCGCGGAGCCGCTCCCGTAGCGGCTGCATCGCGACGAGCGAGACAATCTCGCCTACCAGCTCGCCATGGCGCCCCAATGTCAGGTCAGCCTCGATGCGCTCCTCCAATGCCGCGAGGCGCTGTTCTTCCAGACGCGCGGCCTCGGCGGAGACAGCCCTCCCCGACGCCCCGCCCAGCGCGGGTCCCCGCCACAGGCCTAGCGCGGTTCTCCAGCAGTCGCTCGCGACCTGTAACCGACCTGCGGCCCGCGCTTCTCTCGCCCTGCGGGTCCAGAGGGAGAACTCATCGAGGTCGAGCTGGCCGGGCTCGACTCGCAGCATATAGCCCGGCGGGCGGGTCACGACTATCCCTCGCCCAGCGCCGGCCGCTCCCTGGTCGAGGGCTCGTCGGAGCATGGACATGTGGTTGTGAAGCTGATCGATCGCGGTCGAGGGCGGAGCGTCGTCCCAAAGCGCGTCGATCAGCTGGCAGGTTGGCACGACACGATTGGCGCGTATCGCGAGCACTGCGACCAACGTCCGCTGTTTGGGTCCGCCCAGCGTCAGCGGCCCATCATCAAAGTGGATCTCGACCGGTCCGAGAATCCTGAGCCGCGGATCGGCCGCCGGCTCGTGCCGCTCTCGCGGCGGCTGTCCCGCCTTGGCGAGGCCGTGCGGGGCGGATGTCACGGCAGCTCCCTGGGTTGAGGCCGGAGGATCGTGATATCGGTGTCGGGGCCTTCCACGGCTCTCTCCGGTTCGCGGCAGAAGCGGCAGTAGCACATGGGAGGGTCAGGCACGACCGTGAGGATGGGCCGTGGGCGCTTCTCGGGATGCCCTTCCTCGAAAAGGTCCACGACCGGATCAACCATGACCCGGACGCACGCGAATAGCAGGGAAAGCAAGGCGAGCGAAGCAAGGATCGAGCATATGCGAACCATGGGTTCTCCGAATGGACTTCCGTCTCCAAACTCGGCTTCAGCTTGGTGATCAGCCGGTATTCCGTCGTCTCCTACATGACTGATTTGCCGACTCCCCCTAGGCCGAGATGCAGCTAAAGGAATCTCTGTCGAAAGGGAGAGGGACGGATCTGCCGCAAGACGGATGAGCGGTATAGAACTGTCGGCTAAGGTCACACCATGAATGCGTGGATCGAGCGGGCCACCGCCGCCTTCGCACGCCGTCCCGGTCTGGTCGATGGCGCGCTTTGCGCGGTTTTGCTGATTGCCGCTCTCGCGGTGGCAGCGTTCGAGTTCCGATACGTGGGCAACAGGCAAGGGGATCTCCTGCCGCCCGTGCCATGGAGCCCCATGGTCGGGGCCGCCATTGTCGCGATCGTCGCCCCGTTGGCCTGGCGCCGCCGGGCGCCGCTCACGGTGCTCGCGCTGGTCGCGACCGCACAGGTTGCAGCCCTGGCGCTGCTCCGTCTCGAGAACGAGATCACCTTGCTCGCCGTATTGGCCGCCATGTACAGCGCGGGCGCTCACGGGGCGGAGCCAGGTCGGAAGCCGCTCCGGGTAATCGCGTTCGGGGCGCTGGCGGTCGCGTTGACCTACCAGGTCGATGCGGACCAGCCGGTAGGAGCCGCCATATACAGCCTGCATCTGGTGGTCTGGGGGGTGGCGGCTTGCGTATTGGGTGACAGCGTCCGGATCGGCCGAGCCCGTGAGGCCGAGCTGGAGACGCGTACCGCCCAGCTGGCGGCCGAACGGGAGATCAACGCCCGCCGGGCCGTGCTAGAGGAGCGGGTACGCGTGGCCCGCGAGCTCCACGACGTCATCGCACACCACGTCAGCCTCATGGGTATCCAGGCCGCCGCCGCCGGGCGGGTCCTGACCACCCGGCCCGAACAGGCGGCCAAGACTTTGGCGTCCATCGAGGGGACGAGCCGCCAGGCGGTCGGCGAGATGCAACGTATGCTCGGGTTCTTACGCCAAGAAGACGAGGTCGACGCCTTGGCACCGCCGCCCAGCCTGCGCCGCCTCGGCAGCCTCGTCACGCAGATGTCCGAGGCCAAGCTCGCGGTCGAGGTCTGCGTCGAGGGTGACCAGAAGCCCTTGCCCGCAAGCGTGGACCTGTCCGCGTACCGGGTCGTGCAAGAGGCGTTGACGAACACGCTCAAGCACGCGAAGGCCACTACGGCCGCGGTGACCTTGCGCTACCGGACCGCGACTTTCGAGGTCGAGGTAGTCGACAACGGGGTGGGAACCGCGGCGGTCCCGAACATCGGCAATGGCCAGCAACAGCATGGTCTGATCGGCATGCGTGAGCGTGCAGCCCTCCATTGCGGCGAATTCGAAGCTGGCCCGCGAGCCGAGGGCGGGTTCGGTGTCAGGGCCAGCTTCCTGTTGCTCGAGCGATCATGAGCATCCGGATCCTGCTCGCCGACGACCAGGCCATGGTCCGGGCCGGCTTTCGCATGATCCTCGAGTCCGAAGCCGACCTCGAGGTCGTGGGCGAGGCCGACGACGGCCTGGCCGCGGTAGCCGCAGCGAAGCGGCTGCGCCCCGATCTCACGCTGATGGACATTCAGATGCCAACCATGGATGGGTTAGAGGCCACTCGCCGAATCGTCGGATCCGACGGTGGGGCCAACGCCCGGGTCGTGATCTTGACCACCTTCGAGCGCGACGACTACATCTTCGAGGCCTTGCGGGCCGGCGCCAGCGGATTCCTGCTCAAGAACGCCCCCGCCGACGATCTCATCGCCGCGGTCCGCGTGGTCGCCGCGGGCGACGCCCTGCTCGCTCCTTCGGTTACGCGCCGCATCATCGCCGACTACGCGCGCCAGCCCGCCAAGACCGCGCGCAGCGCCGAACTGGACCTGCTCACCGAGCGTGAGCGCGACGTGCTCCGCCTGCTGGCCACCGGCAAGAGCAACGCCGAGCTTGCCGCGGAGCTGTATGTCGGAGAGGGAACCATCAAGACCCACGTCTCTCATCTGCTTTCCAAGCTGGGTCTACGCGACCGGGTGCAAGCAGTCGTGTTCGCGTACGAGAGCGGCCTCATACAGCCGAGGTCCGTTCAGAGTTAGCTAATGGCCAGGGTTTCTTCACGCATACGTGAGAAACCCTGGCCATAAGGGCCCGACACCTACACGACTTCGTCCCCATCGGCGGCGACCTCGGCCGCTGCGGAGCTGGTTGGGTTGCTCTGGCGGCGGGCGGTGAAGATGATGGCGATGCCCAGGCCGACGGCGACGAGGGGTAGCGCCCAGCCGAGGGAGACCGGGCTGACTGGGCCGGCGAGGGACAGCAGGCCCAGGGCCGTGAAGGCGAGGCCGAACACAAGCGAGATTGGGTCGAGGTCGTGACGTTCCACTTAGATGCGCTCCTGCTGCTCGAAGGGATTGAACAGACCGGCCGGCTGTAGGCCGCCGGCGGCGAGTTCACGCACAACGATCTCGCCGAAGCCGGCGGTGAGATCGAGGACCAACTGGCGGCCGTCTGGGGGACCGGGGTGCTCGATGCGGACGTCGAGCCCCACGCCATTGCGAGTGTCCTGGAAGAGGTCAACCATCCCCGCGCCGACCTCCGCCCGCACGTCGACGGACACGTCGTCAGGTACGAGCACCTCGATCTGGCCGGCTCCGACCTCGGCCGTTACCTGCGTGGGATCCGTCGTGAGTGGAAGGCCCGTGAGGTCGAGGGTCAGCCTCCCGTTGTGAATGTCGATCGGGCTGGCGATCTCCGCGAGCGTGGTAGGTCGCAGGGTGCGGTCGTCAAACTCGCCAAATTCCCCACCGAAGGATCGGCCAGAGCTGATGGATGGACCATAGCTCGCCACGAACAGGATCGGGATCAGGAGGACGCCGACCGTGATCAGCCAACGCGCCCTGCCCCACCAGGCGCCGACCACGAGTCCTGCGCCGACGACCACCAAGAGCAACCCGAGGAACCGGCGAGCGTTGAGATCGAACACCCCGACATTCTCGAGCAGCGTGGCCAGACCGACGATGAGCAGCCCAGCCGCCACGGTCACGCGCCCCAGGATCGACGGAGGGCGTGGCGGCCGGCCCGGCGGATACACGGCGGCCGTGGACAGCGCCTGGCCAGCTTCTCCGGGAGGCACGGGCGCAGTCTCAGCCCGGCGGAATAGCAGGACCCCGAGCCCGACAAGGATGATTGCCCAGAAGAACCCCGAGCTCCAAAACCCGAACCCGTCGAACCCTGGGCCGCCGAACCCCCGACCGTCGAACCCTGGGCCGCCGAACCCTGGTGCGAACCACATCGACCCCGCCCCGCCCGCGAACAAGATCCCTAGGAGCAGCGCAATCGCGACCCACACCCCCACTGAGACCTTGCGAGGTGGGGTCCCAGGGAAGGCGGGCACGATCGCCCAGGCGATCAGGTACAGCAGCACCGCGAGCGGGCCTGTCACGAACCCGAACGCGACAAGTGCGAGCCGGACGATGAGGGGATCGATGTCGAAGTACGCGGCGATGCCGCTGGCCACCCCACCCAGAACCCTGCGGTCCGTCCGTCGGGTCAAGCGCCGGGGGGTTGGGCCCGCAGCAGGAGCTGCGGATCCGGGCCTGGATGCTGTCGACGCATCCGGTCCCGGCGGTCCCGGCTCTGCTCGTGGAGGCTCGCCGGCTTCGACCGGTGTCGTGGCCCGTTCTTCGGGCGGCTGGTCAGACGTCATGTCGCTCATGAGGCGATGATGCGCCCGAGGGAGGGACCCCGCTATCGGGGAACACCCTGCGCGACCCCTGACCACCCCGAGATGATCAGGGGGATCCCCGGTAACAAGCTCGCCGCCAGCGTGCGACTATCGGGAGCATGAGCGTTCCGTCAGCTCGGTCGCGTCTGCTCGGTGGGCTGGAGCCACGGGCGGTGCTTGGCGTGACGCGGAGCCGTTCGGACCGGGTGGTCGCGGGGGTGGCGGGAGGAGTCGGGGACCGGTTGCGCCTCGATCCGGTCCTCGTGCGGCTGGGGTTCGTGGCGCTTACCGCGGCAGGCGGTTTCGGCGCCGGGCTGTACCTTCTCTGCTGGGCGATGTTGGCCGAGCAAGATCCGGACCAGGCGCCGCCGCTCCGTACCACGCCAGACCTGAGGCGTACGATCGGTTTTGGGCTGATCGTGCTCGGCGCCCTCGTCCTTCTCCGTGACGCGGGGTTGTGGTTCTCTGACTCGCTCAGCTGGCCAGTCGCGCTCGCGGCGTTCGGCTCGGCGGTGATCTGGGCGCGGAACGATGGCCGTCAGCCGGCTGGCGCCACCCTGGAGAGCTGGGGCGCAAAGGCGCGCGTCGCGGCCGGCGCGCTGCTCGTCGTCGGCGCGACCGGGTCGTTCCTTTCCGCGATCGGCGCGCTATCGCAGTTGCGCGGGGCGATCGTCCTGATCGTCGTAACCCTTGGTGGCCTCGGGCTGATCCTCGCGCCATCCATCTGGCGGCTCGCCAGGCAGGCGACCGACGAGCGTCGCGAGCGCATCCGGTCAGAGGAGCGGGCGGAGGTCGCCGCGCACCTGCACGACTCGGTGCTCCAGACGCTCGCGCTGATCCAGCGGTCCAGCGAGGTGGGCGAGATGGTCGCGCTCGCCCGCGGCCAAGAGCGGGAGTTGCGGGCATGGCTCTACGGCCGCGCCGGGCGGGGAGGGGAGGGTAGCTTCAGCGCCGCGCTGAACCAGATGGCCGGCAGAATGGAGCGCCTTCACCACATCCCCGTCGATGTCGTGCTCGTCGGCGACGTCGCGATGAGCGACGGCGCGCGGGCCGTCCTGGAGGCGTGCGGTGAGGCGGTGCACAACGCCGCGCGGCACTCAGGAGCGGACCTCGTGTCGGTGTACGTAGAGATTGAGCCTGGGGCGATCACCGCGTATGTACGCGACGAGGGCAAGGGCTTCGCGCTCGCCGACGTACCCGCCGACCGGCGCGGGATCGCCGAGTCCATCATCGGCCGGATGCACCGCCACGGCGGTCGCGCCACGCTCACGAGCGAGCCAGGAGAGGGCACGGAGGTCGAGCTATGGCTGCCCCTGCCGTAACGACGGGCTCGCCAAAGCGCCGCTCAGCGCCCCATCACCCTGCACTGTGCAGAGTTAGACCGGAATACCGGCATAACTCTGCACAGTGCAGGAAACTGCTACGTGAGGACCCAGGATGATTCGGGTATTTCTCGTCGACGACCATAGGTTGTTTCTGTCCGGGGTGAAGACCGAGCTCGGCGGCGATTTTGAGGTCGTTGGGGTGGCCAGTGATGTTGACGAGGCCATCGCCGGGATCCGGGCGAGCGGGCCGGACGTCGTCCTGCTCGATGTCCACATGCCGGGCGGCGGGGGCCGGACGGTGATCGAGCAGGTCGCCCAGACGAATCCCGATGTGCGGTTCTTGGCCCTGTCGGTGTCTGATGCCGCCGAGGATGTGATCGGCGTCGTGCGGGCCGGGGCACGTGGCTACGTGACGAAGGCGATCGGCCCGGAGGAGCTGGCGGCGGCCATTCGGCGGGTCCACGGCGGTGATGCGGTGTTCTCGCCGAGGTTGGCGGGATTTGTCCTGGACGCCTTCGCGGGGCTCACCGCGCCGGCCGACCCCGAGTTCGACCTGCTGACAGCGCGTGAGCGTGAGGTTCTCCGTCTCATTGCGCGCGGCTACGCGTACAAGCAGATCGCGAGACGGCTGCAGATCTCGGTCAAGACCGTCGAGACCCACGTGTCCGCCGTGCTGCGCAAGCTGCAGCTTTCCAACCGGCACGAGCTGACCCGCTGGGCGACTGACCGGCGACTCGTGTAGCGCTTCCGGGGCACAGTTCTGAAAACAGCTACCGCATATCGGCAAACGCCTGCAGAATAGATGACTCCGGCACTGTCGCGAACGTCATAGGGGCGAGATGGCCGAGACATCCGCAATTGTGCCCGATTCCATGGGTTCCATGGAGACCATGGGCTCGATGGAGGAGATCCTCGTGTCCGGTGGCGGGATGGGGAGACTCATCGCGTCGACAGACTGGTCGCTCACCCCGCTTGGGTCGATCCCGGAATGGTCGCAGAGCCTGCGAGCCGGCCTCGGTATCTGCCTGTTATCCAGATTTCCGATGGTGCTGTGGTGGGGGCAAGACCTGCGGATGCTCTACAACGATGGGTACCGGGAGATCCTGGGCGACGACAAACACCCGGCGGCGTTGGGCTCGCGCGGGGAGGAGGTCTGGGCCGAGCTGTGGGATGTCATCGGCCCCCAGTTGCAGACGGTGCGCAACGGCGGCGAATCCACGTATACGCAGAACCAACGGAGGTTGGTTCCGTGCGAGGAGGGCGCAGTCGAGCGATACCACACCCTCTCGCACTCAGCGGTGTATGACGAGCGCGGGGGGATCGGCGGTGTCCTGTCGGTCGTCTTCGACACCACGGATCAGGTGATCGGGCAACGACGGCTCGTCGCGCTCCGTACGCTCGCGGCCGAGACCGCAGAGGCCACGAGCGCGGAGGAGGTGTGCGAGCGGGCGGCCACGGCGTTGGAGCGCTCGCCGGACGAGCTGCCGTTCGCGCTTCTCTACCTCCTTGAGGATGACGGGACCATCGCACGCCTGGCCGGCGCGGCGGGGATAAGGGCGAGCAAAGCCCCTGTTGAGGCGATCGTCACCTTGGACCGGGACACCTCCGGCTGGCGGCTGGCCGAGGCCGGGACCACGGGCGACACGGTCGACATCGATGCGTTGCCTACCCGTCGGGCCTGTGACCGGGTCCTGGTCCTGCCGTTGCAACAGTCAGAGGGGTTGGCACCCGAAGGCTTCCTCGTGGCGGGAATCAGCTCGGGGTGCGCGGTTGATACCGGCTATCGCGACTTTTGTGGGCAAGTAGCGCAACATGTCGCGAGCGCGGTGGCCAAGGCGCGGATGGAGGAGGCCGAACGGCGCGCCGAGGCGCTCGCCGAGCTCAACCGAGCGCGGACGGCGTTCTTCAGCAACGTGAGCCACGAGTTCCGGACACCGCTCACGCTCCTTCTCGGCCCGATCGAGGATGCCCTCGGGGACGTCGAGCACCCGCTGAGCCAACGGCAACGTGAGCGGCTGGAGATCGCGCAACGGAACGCCGTCCGGATGCTGGGGCTCGTCAATACCTTGCTCGACTTTTCCAAGCTCGAGGAGGGCCACCTCCGTGCCTCGTACGAGCCGATCGATCTTGGCGCACTGACCAGCGAGGTTGCGAGCGTCTTTCGGTCGGGGATCGAGCGGGCGGGTCTCCGGCTCTCCGTCGAGTGCGCGGAGTGTGAGCCTATCCACGTGGACCGGGCCATGTGGGAGCGGATCGTCATCAACCTTCTGTCCAACGCGCTGAAGTTCACCCTGTCAGGCCAGATCGCGGTGCGCCTCGAGCGGCGAGGCAGCTGTGCGGTGCTGGAGGTGAGCGACACCGGGATTGGGATCCCTCAGGATGAGGTCCCGCGTATCTTCGATCGGTTCCACCGCGTCCGGGCGCCGCGGTGCCGGACGCATGAGGGGATGGGGATTGGCCTGGCCCTCGTCCACGAGTTGGTGAAGCTTCACCATGGCACCGTCACGGTGCGCACCGTGGTGGGCGAAGGGTCCTGCTTCACCGTCATGGTGCCGTTTGGGACCGCTCACCTCCCCCCCGACCGTCTCCGCGCCCTGACTGAGCGTGGGGGCATAAGGCCCCTCGCCCAGGTTCACGCTGAGGAGGCGACCCGCCGGTTGCCCGTCACCGAGGCCGTCGCTGGGGCCGGTGGCACGCGCGAGAACCGTGGCCGCATCCTCGTGGTCGACGACAACGCCGACATGCGTCGGTACGTCGGCAGGCTGTTGAGTGCGCACTGGGAGGTCGAGGCTGCCGCGGACGGCCTCGCCGCCCTCGCCGCCGCGCGCAGGCAGACACCGGACCTCGTGTTGACCGATGTCATGATGCCGGGTTTGGATGGATTCGCTCTGTTACGAGCCTTGCGCGAAGATCCGGGCACGAGCCGGGTCCCCGTCGTGATGGTCTCGGCTCGCGCGGGCGAAGAGGCGGCGATCGAGGGGTTCGACGCGGGTGCGGACGACTATCTGGTGAAGCCCTTCTCCGCCCGCGAGCTCGTCGCCCGGGTCCGGGTGAACCTTGAGATGGCCCGCTCGCGCGAAGCCGCCGCCCGGCGCGCCGACGAGCATGCGCGCGTCCTCAGCGGGCTCGCGGACGCGGCCACGGTGCTGACGTCCGCCGCGTCCCTCGAGAGCGTCCTGCGGGCGGTGACCGACCAGGCGCGGGACCTGATCGGCGCTCATCAATCGGTCACGAGCATGACCGTCGACCAGAACTGGACCCAAGCGATCACGTGCGTGTCCCTGTCCGACAAATATGCGGAGTTTCAGGACTACGACGAGCTACCGGACGGCAGCGGGATCTACTCCTTGGTCTGCCGTCACAACAGCCCGATGCGGCTCACCCATGCCGAGCTGACGTCCCACCCGGCCTGGCGTGGCTTCGGGAGAAGCGCCGACCGCCATCCTCCGATGCGCGGCTGGCTCGCTGCCCCCCTCTCCTCCCGCGATGGATGCAATCTCGGGTTGCTCCAGCTCTCGGACAAGTACGAGGGCGACTTCACCGATCAGGACCTCGCGATCCTCACGCAGCTCGCCGCTATCGCGTCTGCGAGGATCGAGCGCGCCCGGGTCGAGGACCGCGTCCGGCAGGTCTCCGAGATCCTTCAACACAGCCTCCTGCCGTCACGATTGCCGAAGCTGGACAACGCACGCGTCGCGGCGCGCTACCTGCCAGGAACCCGTGATATCGACATCGGCGGGGACTGGTATGACGTCGTGGCGATGCCCGGTGAGCGCCTCTTGCTCGCCATCGGCGACGTGGTCGGCCATGGTGAGCGGGCTGCCGCCGCCATGGGGCAGCTTCGCAACGCCGTGCGCGCGTACGCCTGGGAGGGCTTGAGCCCGTCGGCACTCTTGGAGCGCCTGAACCGCCTCGGTGAGGCGCTGGGGGAGCAGCACTACTCCACCGCGGTCTGCATGTGCTTCGACCCGCGCACCGGGCTGTTGCGCTACGCCAACGCGGGCCACCCACCGCCGGTCGTCCTCAACCCCGACGGCAGTACGCGCCTGGTCGAAGGCGCTCGGGGTGTGCCGATCGGCGCGGTGAGCCACTCGAGCTACATCGAGGTCGAGACGAGCTTGGAGGCGGGCTCGACGCTGATGCTCTATACCGACGGCCTCGTCGAGAGCCGGACTCGGGGGCTCGATCAGGGACTCGCCGACCTCGAGGCCGCGCTCGCCGAGGGCCCACGGGACCTGGAGGGATTACTCGACCACGTGGTCGCCAGAGTGCCGGACAAGACCCGAGACGACGATCTCGCGCTCGTGGGACTGCGGGTGCTCAACCGCCCGGTGACCAACCTCGCGCTGCGCCTGCCCGCCGTGCCCCACGCGCTCGCGCTACTGCGAAGCCAGGCGCGAGGGTTCCTCGAGCAGGCCGGCGTTCCCTCCGACGATGTGTACGAGCTGATCGTCGCGCTCGGCGAGGCCGCGGCGAACGCGATCCAGCACCCGGTTGACCCCAGTCAGCCCTTCTTCGAGGTCAGCTTGACGGCGAGCGCGACCGAGGTCACCGGGACCGTACGCGACTTCGGGAGGTGGGAGAGCAACTCCAAGGCGGACGATCGAGGTCGCGGCCTGCCGTTCATGGCCGCGCTGGCGGATGTCGGGATCACCGAGCACCCGGATGGGACGACCGTCTCCCTGCAACGCACGTTGCGAGAGCGGCCGTAGTCGTGGCGGGACATCACGGTCGTCCGAACGATCCCACGTTGGAGCTCGAGTGGCAGGAGGAGATCCTCGTGGCCTGCTTGACGGGGGAGATCGACCTTGCCTCCACCGACGAGTTCCTGCAGACGATCATCGAGACCTCCCAGGCGCGTCCCCTCGGGGTCGTTCTCGACCTGTCCGATGTTCTGTACTTGGATAGCGCCGGCGTGCGGCTCCTGTTCCTCGCCCACCGGGAGTTGGATCGCACACGGGTCCCCGTCGTCGCGGTGCTCCCACGTCTGGAGGTCGTGCGCCGAATTCTCTCGCTGGCCGAGGTTCCTACCGTCGTCCCCGTCAGCGATACCCGCAGCGCGGCGATCGCGCACATCAAGCTCGACAAAGCGGCCACCACCGCGGCGCAACTACAACACGCGCTGGAAGCGCGAGTCGTGATCGAACAAGCCAAGGGAATCCTCGCCGAGCGCCACAACGTCGAGCTAGAGGAGGCATTCGAGCGGATGCGTGCCCTCTCTCGCCGGAGCCGCCGCAGCGTCCGGTCGATCGCCACCGACGTCGTCGGCGGCACCATCGACATCTCCGCATGACCGGTTCTCATGAAGCCCAAGGGCGCGGCGTCCCCCTACCCGGAGAACGCCGCGCCCTCCCCCTTCAGCTCCGCGTCCAGCTTGCCCGCAATCCGCGTGAGCTGGGTGCCCCTTCGATGTAACTCAGCCGGGGAGGCAGCGGATGTGCGATCTGATCGAGATGCATTGATCTACCACCTCCTCACCATTGCCCTTCATGCGACCAACGGATAAGCGACAGTGTGGGGCATACCCCGAAGGATCTCCATCCCTGGTGGGTCGCAGAAAAGTCGCAAGACAGTCACCGGGACCCCACGCGTTCTGCCCGGCTGGGGAACGCGGAGGACTTCGCCGTACTGTGCAGAGTTATGCCGGTATACCGGCATAACTCTGCACAGTGCAGGATTTGGCCGGCCGGCGCGCCCGCTCTGTTACCGTACTGCGACCTACGGGTTGTGGCCATCGAGCGGGATCTGCCTCACACTGCTCTAGGTCTGCGATCCTTTCGGGAAAGACGGCGTCCATGCACCTTCGTACCGTTGCGATGATTCTGGTGGCGGTCATGGTGGTGGCATGCGGCGTTGCTCCAGATACGGCGGGACGCGGGGGTCAGGAGGCGGAACCGGTGGTAGTCATGTGCATCGTCGACCAAGCGTGGTGCCAGGTCGCCGTCGATGCGTTCAGCTCCCAGACCGGTGTCGATGCCAGCTTCGTTCGCCTGTCCGCGGGCGAGGGGCTCGCTCGTATCAAGGCCGAAGCGGGTGATCCATCGTTCGACGTGTGGTTCGGTGGACCGAGCTTCTTTCCGGTGGCCGCAGCCGCGGAAGGGCTGATCGAGCCTTACGTGTCACCGAACGCCGCCACGATTCCCAGCCAATTCAAGGATCCCTCCGGCATCTGGACCGGGGTCTACCAAGGAGTGGTCGGCTTCTGCTCTAACCCACAGATCTTGTCCGAGCTCCGGACGGGCGCTCCCTCCTCGTGGGGCGGGCTGCTCGACCCGGTGTTCGTCCGGAACATCGCGATCGCGGACCAGCGCACATCCGGGACCGCGGTGACCGCGGCGGCCGCCTTGGTCGCCCTGCTCGGCTCTGAGGATGCCGCCCTCGATTACCTCCGGCAGCTCGACCCCAACATTCTCCAGTACACCAAGAGCGGTTCGACCCCCGGCCGGATGGCGGCATCCGGCGAGGTCGCGACCTCGGTGATCTTCGCCCATGACTGCATCTCCATCGGCCTGGAGACAGGTGTCGACCTCGTGGTCTCTTTCCCTGGCGAGGGAACCGGGTTCGAGATCGGGCAGGTGTCGATCCTCGCGGGCGCTGTACACCCGAACGCTGCCCGGGTGTTCGTAGACTGGTCTTTGACGGCTGCAGCGCAGGAGTTGGCTGCGACGGCCAGGGCGTTCCAGATGCCCACCCACCCCGATGCTGCGGTTCCCGAACAGTCCATACCTGTCACCGATGTCCGGATGGCGCCTGGGTATACGCGTCAACTCGCCGAGCGCCTCGAAGCCGGGGATTTCGTGAACCGATTCGGTGCCGAGATCCGGAACGGTGTTGGCGCCCCTATCGCCTGATGATGCGTAACAGAGCGCAGACATCTGGTCCGTGGCCTAGATCGTCGGTCGCATTTGGCGGTCGCGGCGCCCGTGTGATGACCTCGATTCGTGGGCACGGACTCCTCGGCGTCGGGGTCGGCCTCGCGATGCTCCTCGTCGCGATGTTCGTCTTGTACCCTATTGTTCAGACTGTCACCTACGCGCTGGACGGGCAGGCGCGTACGGTCTGGGAGGGATTGCTGCGCTCGGCGGAGACGGCCCGGGTGATCCGCAACACCCTCGTCATCGGCGTCGCCACGGGCACCCTTGGGACACTGCTCGGCCTGGTCATGGCACTCGTCCAGGCAAGGACCGAGTTCCGCTTCAAACGGACGCTTCATCTCATCGCGCTTATCCCGATCGTCTCGCCTCCGTTCGCGGTTGCGATGTCCATCATCACGCTGTTCGGGCGCAGCGGTCTGATCTCGAAGCGGTTGTTCGGCATCCGCTACGACATCTTTGGCGCCGACGGATTGATCCTCGCGCTCGTCATTACCTTCATGCCGGCCGCGTACCTGAGCCTCATGGGAATGCTGCAGTCCTTCGACTCGTCGTTGGAGGAAGCGGCCGCTGACCTCGGAGCGAGCACGTGGACGCGCTTCCGTACCGTGATGTTTCCACTCTTAGGCCCCGGCATTGCGAACTCGTTCTTGCTCCTGTTCGTTTCGGCGGTCGCGGACCTCGGGAACCCGATCATCCTCGACGGCAGCTACACGGTGCTCTCCTCACGACTGTGGCTCGCGATCATCGGCGAGTCCGACCTCGCCGAGGGAGCCGTCCTTTCCTTGCTGCTCTTGGTCCCCTCCCTGATCGTGTTCGTCCTGCAGTACGCGTGGCTGCGTCGACGGTCCTTCGTGACGGTCACCGGAAGACCGGTGAGCCGCCTCCATCCCGTCACCCAGCGCAACATCACGTGGCCGCTGTACGGCGTCGCGCTGTCCACCGCACTCATGATTGTCCTTATCTACGGATATATCGTTGTCGGAGCATTCACCAAGGTGTGGAATATCAACTTCACACCGTCACTTGAGCACTTCGTCTTCGTGTTCCGGGGGCCAGGCCGGGAAGCCATCGCCGACTCACTCGTGCTCGCACTGGCGGCAATGCCATTGGCGGGCCTCGCCGGGCTGCTGTTGGCCTTCGCCGTCACGATGCGCAGGTTTCCAGGCCGGCGCGTTGTCGACTTCGCCTCGGTCGTGGGTGTCGCCATACCCGGGACCGTGGTGGGGATCGGCCTGATCCTGGCCTTCAACCAGCCCTCACTAGGAGGTCTCGTTCCCAGGCTCACCCGTACGGCGGCGATCATCGTCTTCGCCCTGACCGTGCGCAGCCTGCCTGGAGTCGTGCGGGTGACGGCAGGCGCGTTGAACCAGTTGGGATCGAACCTCGAAGAGGCGTCGCTCTCTCTCGGTGCCACCCGTAGCCGGGCGCTGTGGACGGTCGTGCTCCCCCTGATCCGACCAGCCGTGTTCGGGGGTCTGGTGTGGAGCTTCGCCCGCTCGATGACGTCCTTGTCCGCGATCATCTTCTTGGTTACCCCCCAGTGGCGGATGATCACGAACGAGATCCTCAACGAGGCGCAAGCGGGCCGATACGGCAACGCCGCCGCTTTCAGCGTGGTGCTCGTGGTAGTCATGGTCGCCGCGATGAAGCTGCTCACCATGCTGACCGGGTTCCGGCCTACGAACCAGCTCGGAACGGAGTGACTGAGGCGGCATGTCCAAGGCGGAACGCGCGGAGCTGAACGGAACGTCCGAGCCGGAACACCCGTTGCTCGAGGTGGCGAGCGTCGAGAAGGTGTTTCGTTCCCGGGGTGGGCGCACGATCGCCTTGGACAAGATCGACCTGGATGTCGAGGAGGGGGAGTTCCTGACCATTCTCGGCCCGTCAGGATGCGGCAAGACGACGTTGCTCCGCATTCTCGCGGGCTTCGAGCGGCCAGATGCGGGCGAGGTGCTCCTCGACGGGCGCACCATCACCTCCCTGCCTCCCAACAAGCGGCCATTGGCCATGGTGTTCCAGAGCTTCGCGCTTTTCCCGCACCTCACCGTCTTCGACAACGTGGCGTACGGCTTGCGCATCGCCAAGGTACCCAAGGCCGAGCTGCGGGAACGGGTCGAGGTCGCGCTGATGATCATCAACCTGGCAGGCCTCGAGGATCGCTTGCCGAGCCAGCTGTCGGGTGGGCAGCAGCAACGGGTGGCCCTGGCGCGTTCGATCGTCGTCCGGCCTCGGGTGCTGCTGCTCGACGAGCCTCTTTCCAATCTCGATGCTCGACTTCGCGAGCAGATGAGGGCAGAGCTGCGGCGTATTCAACGTCAACTCGGAATCACGAGCATCTACGTGACGCACGATCAGGCGGACGCAATGGCGATGTCCGATCGGATCGTCGTGATGAATGAGGGCAAGATCGAGCAAATCGGGACCCCCACGGAGGTGTATGAACGACCGGCTTCCCTGTTTGTGGCGGACTTTATCGGTCAGGCGAACGTGCTAGAAGCGGAAATGAAGCACGTGGGTGACGGCACCGTGACGGTCGGTGTCCTGGACCAGGAGCTCACGATTGCCGCCGCGGTCGCTCCACCCCCCGGTCCCATCACCCTTGTCATCCGGCCAGAAGACGTCAAGATCGCGCCCCTCGCGCTTCCCGCGGAAGTGGGAGACCTGTGTGCCATCGGTCGCGTGAGAAGTCACGAATACCTGGGATCCTTGATCCAGTGCGTGGTCCAGCTAAGGGACGGCACCGTGCTGATCGCTCGAATCCCCAAGCGGATCGGCAGCGCGGACGCATTCATCGGCGAAACGAGTGCGGACACCGAGGTGCGAGTGGTGATCCCATCCGCGGCCGTGAGCGCGGTCCACCCGCGCTAACCCCCGATGCCGGCCTTTTCCTGCACTGTGCAGAGTTATAGCGGTATTCCGGCATAACTCTGCACAGTACGGCGAAGTTCTCCCCATAGTCGGAGTTCGGGTACTGCGGCGACGGTTACTCGGCGATCAAGCGGTAGCCGTCGCCTCGGACGTTGGC
>JBOGED010000454.1:0-4854 GCA_050743625.1 Egibacteraceae bacterium
TATATGGCGCCTATCCAGCACACAGCGAAGGCTTGGCAAGGCGGGTGTGCGATCGCGGGCGGCGTGCGCCCGAGACGGCACATCGCACCAGCACGGGCCACATCGGTGGTGGTGGTTGGTTCCCCGAACTCGGGGGGAAGCCAGTGCGCCCTTCGGGAGGAACAATCACGTTATTGTTGCCCGGACCCTTAGTCCGGAATACCAGACTAACTCTGCACAGTGCAGGAAAGGCCGGCTGGCGGCCCCCCGACGATCAAGGATCTTGCCCATGACGCTGGAGCTGGCCGATGTGGAGGTGGCGGCGCGGCGGACCGCCGGGGTAGTGCATTGGACGCCGGTGCTCACGTCCCGGACGTTGGACGCGGCAACCGGCGGGCGGGTGTACCTCAAGGCCGAGTGCTTTCAACGCGGCGGCTCGTTCAAGGTGCGTGGCGCGTACAACCGCATGGCGACGTTGCCCGACCCTGCGAGGGCGCGAGGAGTTGTGGCCTTTTCT
Source organism: Egibacteraceae bacterium (assembly GCA_050743625.1). Taxonomy (GTDB): domain Bacteria; phylum Actinomycetota; class Nitriliruptoria; order Euzebyales; family Egibacteraceae; genus JBOGED01. Next base: position 497 of record JBOGED010000454.1, read on the forward strand.
TCAGGCAACCATGCCCAGGCGGTAGCGCTGGTGGCACAACTGCTCGGCATGCCGTCGACGATCGTGATGCCGGTCGACACGCCCGCGATAAAGCGGGAGGCCACCCGTGGGTACGGCGCCCGGATCGTGTGCTATGACCGTGATACCGAGGATCGGCAGGCGATCGCCGAGCGGCTCGCGGCGGATACCGGCGCGACCCTCGTCCGCCCCTACGACGACCCGCTCGTCATGGCGGGGCAGGGAACCGCGGCGCTGGAGCTCATCATGGACACCGGCGACCTCGACGTCCTGCTGGTTCCGGTGGGCGGCGGCGGTTTGATCGCGGGGTGTGCGACGGTCGCGAAGGCCCTCCTTCCCCACGCGCGGGTGATCGGGGTCGAGCCGTTGGCGGGCGACGACACGAAACGATCTCTGGAGGCTGGCAAGAGGATCACGATCCCCATCCCCCGCACGATCGCGGACGCCCTGCAGGCCACGGCGCCGGGCGAGCTGACGTTCGAGGTCAACCGACGCCGGGTCGACGATATCGTGCTCGTGACCGACGGCCAGATGCGCGAGGCGATGACGTTCTGCTTCAACCGCCTCAAGATCGTGACCGAGCCGGCCGGCGCCGCCGGGATCGCCGCCCTGCTCGCCGGCAAGCTCGACGCCTCCGGCCGCCGCATCGGCGTCATCGTCTCGGGAGGGAACGTCGACCTCGCGATCCCACCTCAGGCGAAGGAGAGCCCGAAGACCTCGCCGTAGAAGGCGAGCTCGGCGGCGGTGGCTTTTGTGATCGCTTCGGCGCTGCGGAAGCCGTGGTCCTCTCCCTCGAACGGCAGGTAGGTGACGGGGACGCCGTTGGCCTCGAGCGCCGCGACCATGGTCTCGGCCTGTGAAGGGGGAACGACCCGGTCCAGGGTGCCCTGAAGGAGCAGCACCGGGCATCGGATGCGGTCGGCGGCGTACAAGGGCGAGCGCTCACGGTAGGTGGGGGCCGCCTCGGGCAGCGGGCCGACCAGCCCGTCGAGATAGCGGGACTCGAACTTGTGCGTGTCCTCGGCCAGGCGCCGCACGTCCGAGACGCCGAAGTAGCTGACGGCGGCGGCCAGGCCGGCACGGAAGGCGGCAGCCGCCAATGCGGTGAACCCGCCGGCGCTGCCACCTCGGAACACCACGCGGTTGGGGTCGGCGTCGCCCCGCTCGACCAGGAACCGGGCTGCCGCCAAGCAGTCGTCGACGTCGACGACGCCCCACTGGCCTCGAAGCCGCTCGCGGTACGCGCGGCCATAGCCGGTGCTACCGCCGTAGTTCACCTCCACGACCGCGAACCCCCGGCTGGTCCAGAAGGCGACCCCTAGCGAGAACGCAGCCTGTACGTGACCGGTCGGTCCGCCGTGGCAGGTCACCAGCAGCGGAGGGCGCTCCCCGGCGAGGCCCTCCGCGCGCGGATGGCGTGGCGCGTAGAAGAGCGCATGGGCGTCCCCCTGCTCGACCGGGAATGAGAGCGGCTCTGGTTGCGGCATGAACGCCGGATCGAGGTCGAGCGGCGCGGCCTCGCGCAGCACCGCGAATGACCCGCCGTCCGGGTCGACGAGGACGACCGAGGATACGTCGCGCGGCCCGCCGGCGACCGTGAGCAGCCGCCGCCCGTCCGAGGCCAGCGTCCAGCCGAACGCGGTGACCGGCAGGTCCAGCAGCCGGAGGGACCCGTCCTGGTCGATGACGCCGAGATGGCCACGCCCGTCCCGGTTAAGGATGCAGCCGATCCGCCCGCCCTCCAGGAAGGCGTAGGTCGCCATGCCGACCAGCCACTGCGGGACCCCGAACTCAGCGTCGAGGGGGCATACCGGCTCGATCGCCGTGCGCCCCACGCGGTAGAGGTTCCACCAGCCGGTGCGGTCGGAAACGTAGTGCAGTACGCCGTCCGGGCTCCACGCCGGCTGGAAGATCGACTCTGCTGGCCCGCCCGCAACGTGGGAAGGAGAGCTCGTGGAGCCGTCCGGCGCGACGTCGGCCACCCAGAGGTCGGTCCCGTCCCACGGCATCCGCGGGTGGTCCCATGACAACCACGCCAACCGGCGGCCATGGGGACTTCGCGTGGGCGAGGAGAAGAAGTCGTGCCCCTGGCCGACCACGCGTGCGTCTACAGCCTCCCCGAGATCGACTGCGACCAGGTCGTTTACGACTTCGTTGTCGAGATGCCGCTCACGTACGGCGTAGAGCAGCTCGCGCGCGGGGTCCGGCTCTCCGTCGGCGTACCGGACCGCCGGTCCGGTGCGCTCAGGCGTCAGCGGCGCCGGCGCGGCGCCTGGCTCGACCCGGTAGAGCCTCTGGTCGCTGAACTCGGTATAGACGAGGCTGCCGTCCGGCAAGGGTGTGAAGCTCCCACCGCCGTACTCGTGCACGCGGCTCCTGACGTTCGCGTGCGGGGGGACGAGGTCGACCACCTCACCATCGCGCCAGCACACGACCGTGTTGCGCCCTCCCTCGTCAGGGCGGGATTCCTGCCAGCAGGGCTGGTCGCCATGCGCGAGAAACGCGACCGGCCCGAGACCCCGCGCGTTCCTGGCGAGCGCCTCAGGCCCGATCGGCGAGGGCCAGCAGCCGTAGGGAAGCCGTCGCATGCCAGCCACCTCACACCAGCCGGCGGATCTGGCCGTCGGAGGCGTGGAGGACGGCGCGGGCGGCCTCGTGGAGCGCGGCGTGGTGCTGGCGGAAGGCCTCGATCTCGTCGTCAGTGGGGCTGGGATCGGCTTCGGCTTCGGCGGTCTCGGCCGAGGCGTCCATGGCCGCAAACGCGGCATCCCAGTCGGTCTCGGCGGCGGTGTTCTTCAGATGCATGTTCGGGGCCTGGAGAAGCGCCCGATTGAGGTCTTGGATCACCGTAAGCACGACATCGGTGGTGGTCGCGACCCCTGGAGTCGTCAGCAGGTGGAAGGCTTGAAGCTTGCGCATGGCCATCGCCATGACCAGCTGTGGGTCGCCCAACTCCTCGACGGCGGAGTCGACCGCCTGGAGGTCGAGCGTGATCTGTTCAGGCACGTCGAACCACGCGCGCAGCAACTCGAACAGCACCTCCGCCGAGGTGCGGGCCGCGAGCAGGGCGTCAGGTTTCGGGATCTCCTCCATTCCAAGGATGAGGCTATAGCGTGAAGGCACGTATGGACGACGCCACCGCACTTCTCATTACGGTCACCGGATGGGACCGGCCCGGGCTCACCTCCGCGTTTTGCGAGGTTATCGCCCGATTGGACGCACGGATCCTTGATATGGAGCAGGTCACGATCAGGGATCGCCTGACGCTCGGAATACTCGTGTCACTGGGTGGTGAGGACGAGACGGCGCGGGACCTCCTCACCCGCCGTGCGTCCGAGCTCGGGGTAACGGTCGAGTTCAAGACCATGGCTGCCTGGAGGCCAAGCGCAGACCGCCTCCGCCATTACGTCACCCTGCTCGGGCAGCCGCTCCGCGCCGAGGCGATCGCCGCGATCACGGGGAGAATCGCCTCGTGCGGAGCCAACATCGACCGGATCGTACGGTTGTCCCGATATCCGATCACGAGCTTCGAGCTGCTCGTCTCGGGTGGGACTCCCGCTCGCCTACGAGCCGAGTTGGCCGCCGAGGCCGCCGTCCAGCACGTCGACGTGGCGGTGCAGCCCGCGGGGCTCTATCGTCGCGCGAAGCGCCTGATCTGTATGGACGTCGACTCGACTCTTGTCACCGGCGAGGTGATCGAGCTGCTCGCCGAGCACGCGGGGTGCCAGGCGGAGGTCGCGCGGATCACCGAGCGCGCCATGGCGGGGGAGCTCGACTTCGAGCAATCGCTCCGTGAGCGCGTCGCCCTGCTCGCCGGGTTACCGGTGCAATCCATCGAGCACGTCCGCAATCACCTGGTGCTCACGCCGGGCGCGGCGACCGTCGTGCGCACGCTGAAGCGGCTCGGCTACGTGCTCGCGATCGTGAGCGGTGGGTTCACGCAGATCACGGACCCGCTCAAGCAGCGTTTGGGGCTTGACTACGCCCACGCGAACACGCTGGAGATCGCCGAGGGAAGGTTGACCGGGCGTTTGGTCGGCCCGGTCGTCGACCGCGCCGCGAAGGCCGAGGCGCTCGAGCGGTTTGCCGCGATCGCGGGAGTCCCGCTCAGCCAGACAGTCGCCGTCGGGGACGGCGCGAACGACCTCGACATGCTCGCGAGGGCGGGACTCGGCGTCGCATTCAACGCGAAACCGGTAGTGCGACGCGCCGCGGACACCGCGCTCAGCGTTCCCTACCTCGATGGCATCTTGTTCCTGCTGGGAATCACCCGTGAGGAGATCGAGGCCGCCGACGCGGCTGACGCGATCCCCCAACGCGCCTAGCGCGTCGTTGTGGGC
>JBOGED010000455.1:0-7517 GCA_050743625.1 Egibacteraceae bacterium
CGTTGTGCGCGGTCCACATTCCCGCCAGCGTCAGGTGGTCCGGGCGTCTCCCACCCCTGACCCTGTCGATGGCGGTGGTCAGATCCGTCGCCAGCTCGGCATAGCGCTGGTTGAAGTATTCAAAAGCGGACCCGATCGGGTATCCGTCCATCAGGCGGGCGAAGCAGTCCGCGTACACCCCTGTCTGCCGCTCGGCTTGGGGCCAGGCGAACGAGTACCCCCACGCTCGGTCGACATGGCTGATCACCGCGAGCGCACCACCGTGAGGGTGGCTGAGCAGCCGTTTCGGCAGCGCCGCGACGAACGCGTGCGGCGCCAACTGCGATGAGGTCCCGGCGGCTCGGTGCCCGTAATCGTCGTATCGAGGGGTACCAGCCCCGAAGCAGGCGAAGTGGAAGGAGATCAGTCCCGCCACCCGCGCCTCATCGGCCAGGTCATCACCACAGAAGTAGGAAGCCTCATCGAGCGGGTGCTCGGACTCCTCTGGTCCTGGCCAATCTTGACAAAGCAGGGCGCCTTGCCTGGACAGCTGCTGCGGGTGCTCGCTCGGGAAACCGACCCCGTGCGTGGCGCTGAGCAGCAGCGCGGGGACCTGGGCGTCGCCTCCCAGGACTTTCCCCAGCCGCGCCTTCGTCGCCAGCTCGCCGATCACTCCCTCGATCTCCCAGTCTGTCCGGGTCTGGGTGAGCTGCTCTGTCAGAGGGGTTACGAGCTCAGCCGCGCTGAGCGCCGTGGCGCGGTCGCCAGGATGCCGCGTGCCGAAAAGGGTGACCCGTCGTGGTCGTTGGACGCGTACCGTCTCGGCAGCGACGACGCCGTTCGCGTAGATGGCGTAGTCCTCGAGCCGATCGAAATGGATGCGACCCACCGCATACTGCACGTCAAGCTGGTACTGGAACGAGTAGGGAATCGAATTGGGGCTGCCGACGATGAGTAGGTAGTAAGGAACCTTCTCAGGGTCCGCGGGTCCTGGCCCAGCTCCTTGACGCGCCAGGAACTCCAGCTTCGACTCCCCCGGCTGATAGCCGTTGTCCTCAACGAACTCACGGTAGTAGTGCTCATGGATGCGCCCAGCCTGAGCATGCCGGTGATCCAACAGGGGGCGCAGCGTTTGCTTCACGGCTGGGTCGGCGTCACACGAGAAGATGACCCCCCAGCCAGCCATCCCCAGATCCTTCGAGTCGATTCCTTCGCGTGGGCCGAGGAACGCCTCATTGGTCCGCCAAGCCCACCATCGCAGCTCGCTGAGATGGACGGGCTCGAGGGTTTGGCTCTGCGCCGCCTTCGAGATCGGTTCCGGGGATAAGGGGGGTAGGAGATAACGACCCTTCGACCCATCCACTCCGTTGAAGGTGAAAAGCTCCTCCGTCATTGGAGCCTCTCGTTGCCGCAGGGTGACGAGATGTCCGGTGCCGACGACCTATCCTCGGCAAGGGTCAGGAGGCAGTAGCACCGCTCACCCTCTACCACCCTGTGAGAACCCGCGCCCATCTCAACACCACCCGCTAAGCAAGGTAACACACCCAGTGGAGGCTAACATCGTCTGATCAGTGATTTCAGGGCTCGTTTGGGGGATGGGCCACTGCCATCTGCCTTAAGGAGCCAACGCGAAGCGCACGGTTGATACACCGAGTGAGCCGGCGACCTTTCCCGCTACCGACTCATAGGCTTCGCCGGGCGGAGCGCGGAGGTCTAGATCTCCACCAACAACGGAAGGATGACCGGGCGGCGGCCCACTTGGTCCCGCCAGAAGCGCCCCAGCGTCACGGAGATCATGCGGCGGATCACCGCGGGGTCGCTCTCAGGCACGGACCTCAATTCGTCAGCCAGGTACTTCTCGGCGAGGTCGAGCATGACCGCCTGCTCCACCTCGTAGATGATCCCCTGCTGCACGACCTCCGGTTCTCCCACGAGGCGGAAGTGCTGGTCGAGGACGACGACCGCCACGCAGATGCCCTCGCTTGACAGCTTCCCGCGGTCGCGGAGGACGGCATTGCCGACGTCGCCGACCCCGAGCCCGTCGACGAACACCCTGCCTGGCTGGAACGACGGCCCTCTCCGGATGACACCGTTCTCTAGGATGACGGTGTCGCCGTCCTGGCAGACGAATACCTGGTCCGGTGACGTACCGGTCTCGATGGCGAGGCGAGAGTGTGCGATGAGGTGCCGGTACTCCCCGTGCACGGGGACCATGGCGGAGGCGCGGACGATGTTGTGGAAGAACTTCAGCTCCTCGGCGGCCGCGTGACCCGACACGTGGACGTCCGCGATGCTCTTGTGCACGACGTTCGCTCCCTGGCGGAACAGTCCGTTGATCGACCGGTAGATCGCGGACTCATTCCCGGGGATCACCGACGACGCCATGACGACGGTGTCGCCCGCCTCGAGCTTGACCTGCTTGTGCTGGCCCGTCGCCATCAACGACAGTGCCGCGTACGGCTCGCCCTGTGAGCCGGTGCAGACGATGACGGTTTCGTTGCGCGGCATCCGCTCGACCTGGCTCATGTCGACCACGTCGGAGTCGGAGTACCGCAGGTGCCCGAGCGACCGCGCGATCGGCATCGTGCGTAGCATGGATCGACCCACGAAGCAGATCTTGCGGCCGACCTCGGACGCGGCGTCGATCGCCTGTTGGACGCGGTGGACGTGGCTTGAGAAGGTCGTCACGATGATCCGCCCGCGCGCTTGAGCGAACACGTCGCGGAGCGTGGCGCCCACCTTGCGCTCTGTCGGCACGAAGCCGGGCACGTCGGCGTTCGTCGAGTCGCAGAGCAGCAACGCGATCCCGTCGTCGCCGAGCGCCGCGATGTGCGGGAGATCGGTCACTCGCCCGTCGATCGGCGTCTGGTCCAGCTTGAAGTCACCGGAGTGAAAGATCGTCCCATGCGGCGTGTGGAAGGCGACGGCCAACCCGTCGGGGATCGAGTGCGCGACCGCAGCGAACTCGATGTCGAACGGACCCGTGGAGATCCGCTCTCCCGCCTCGACCTCGCGGAGGTCGGCTGAGACCTCGGGATATTCCTCGAGCTTGGAGGCGATCAGGCCGAGCGTTAGGCGGCTGGCGTACACGGGTACCTGGGGAAACTCCCGCAAGAAGAAGGGCAGAGCGCCCATATGGTCCTCGTGACCGTGGGTGATCACGACGCAGTGGAGATCGTCGGCGCGGGGACGCAGCCGGGCCCAGTCCGGGAGGATCAGGTCGATCCCGTAGTGCTCGGCATCGGGAAAGGACAAGCCCACGTCGAGCAGGGCGATCTGGCCACCCACCTCGACGGTCGCCATGTTGCAGCCGATCTCCCCCAGGCCGCCGTAGAACGAGACCACCACGGGAGCCGTCGCGACGCGCTTCTGGTCGGCCATCTACCGCTGCACGCTTGGCTCTGGGGTGACCTGGACACCCGCGGCAACGAGCGCGGCGCGCACCGCGGCCTTGACCTCGTCGTCGGCGTCTATGAGCGGCGGCCGCAGGGGGCCAGCTGGCAAGCCGAGCAGGCCAAGCGCCGCCTTCAGCGGCCCGGGGCTCGTGTCCGCCGTCATCAACGTCGTGAACAGCGGCAAGAGCCGGTGGTGAATCTCCCGCGCCTTGACCGGGTCGGTGGGGAACTGCTCGATCATGCGGGCCACGTCAGGGCCCACCAGATGGCTCGCGACGCACACCGCGCCGACACCGCCGACCGCGAGCATCGGCAAGGTCGCGGCGTCGTCGCCCGCCCAGATCCCGAACCCTTGGGGCGCACGCGCCGCGAGCCAGGCGGTCTTCGCCAGGTCACCAACCGCATCCTTGACGCCGCGGATGTTCGGCACCTCCTCGGCGAGCCGGAGCAGCGTCTGAGGCGCGATCTCGACACCGGTGCGCCCCGGGATGTTGTAGAGCAAGACCGGGAGGTCCGTCGCCTCCGCCGCCATACGAAAATGCCGGTCAAGGCCACGTTGTGACGGCCGGTTGTAGTACGGCGCGACGAGGAGGATGCCATCGACCCCCAGCTCGGTCGCCTCACGAGTCAAGGCAACGGTCGCCGCGGTGTCGTTCTTGCCGGTCCCGGCGATGACCATCGCGTCCTTGCCGGCAGCCTCGACGATCGCCCGGAAAAGGTCGAGCGTCTCTGAATGCGCCAGCGTCGGCGACTCGCCGGTTGTCCCTGCCACGACCAGTCCCTCGCTGGAATGCTCGACGAGATGGGCGGCAAGCCGCTGCGCTCCGTCGAGATCCAGGCTGAGATCGGACTGCATTGGCGTCGCCATCGCGGTGATTAGGGGTGGAAAGCTCAGCATGACCACCGTCCTCCTGGGGCCTCGTGATTCCCCGAGTCTACCGGCGCGACAGCCCTGGCTCCGCGTCTGGAGCAGCGCTCGGGGCGAGCCGGAAACCGACGAGGAAACGCGAACCGCCCTGGGGCACTGGCTCGTAGCGAACCTGCGCGCCCATTGACTCGCAGAGCTGGCGCACGAGGGGGAGGCCGACGCGTGCGGCGTTCTCGCATCCATGCCCCGCCGCGGCGCCTGGAGGGTCGAATATCCGGCTCGCGATCTCGGGCGGGATACCAGGCCCATCGTCGGTGACGACGAGCACGCCCCTGGCGCCGCTCGACACCGCGGTCACGTGGACGCGTGTCCCCGGCGGGGTATGCGTCACCGCGTTCTCCAGCAGGTTGAGCACGACCCGGCGCGCGGCGCGGCGGTAGCCGACGACCCTGATCGGGGGGACGTCGACCTCGACCCGGTGGGACTGGACGCGATCACCGAGGCCGTGCAGGCAGTCCTGGACCGTTCGACGCAGCAGGATCGGTTCGGGCCGCTCCTCCCCCACCTCCATCAACGAGCCGACGTCGGCGAGCTGGGACACCTCCGCGTCCAGCTTCGCGAGCCGGACCCGCAGCGCACTGGACCGCTGCCGTCGCTCGCGCTCGTCCAGCGGCTCCTCTAGCTGGTCGGCAAGCTCCTCGACCGCCCTGAGCGACTCACTCGCTTCCTCCGCGGCTTGCCGCAGCAGGTCGCGCCCGCGCCGCCCGCGGACGCGGTCCGCCTCGGCCGCCGCGCCCGCGTCGATGATGAGCTCGTGAAGCCGGCTCGCATACGTTCCCGACAGGTAGCCCACGCTCACGAGACCGGCCAGGCTCACCAGGAAGATCGGAAGGCGTTCGTCGAGGTCACCCCTCGATTGCGGGAGCAAAAACTGCGCGAGCCCCAGCCCGGCGGTGAGGAACGTGAACCCGGCCGCGGCGGCCGGCCCCAACAGCAGGCCGGCGCTGACGACGACGATCGCCTGGAGCAGGATCAACCCAGAGCCGGCGCCACTCAGGTACGCGACCACCCCACCGAGCACCAGCGCGTCGGCCACGAGTGAGCACACGACGGACGCGCGTGGGTACTCATTCGACCTCACGAAGTAGGCGGTGGTGACCACCGCGAGGACCGGCACGCCAAGCAGCAGGGGCCAGACCTGCCGGCCGAGCAACAGGAACAGCACGCCCACGCCGGCGATGTACGCCGCCCCGCCAACCGCCCGCACGAACCCGAACCTCCGCAGCAGCACGTCATCAGGCGTAAGCAGCCGCGCGCCATCGGTCATGGCGGGGATCGTAGTGCAGGAGCGACCTACCTTAACGGTCGGGTGTGGCCCGCAGGCGCTGGTCGAGCGCGATCACGCCGGGCCGGCTCACCCAAGCGGCGTCGAAGTCGTCACGGGCGGAGCGCACGAGATTGCCAGCCCACACCCAACCCGAGGCCTCGCCCGCGTCGAGCGCGGCGGTGGCGGTCGAGCAGGCGAGCTCTGGGTCCCCCGCGCCAGCCCATGCCCGCGCGAGATGGCCACCGACCCACGCCCGGCGCCTATCCGTGGCCGCGCCGGCCATCGCCGGAGCAAGCAACGCAATCGCGCCCGCCGGATCCCCCAGCTGCAAGCGGACAAACCCCCCGGTCCCGGCGAGCCGCTCGGGGTTGCAGCCCGCAAGCTCACCGTGGCCGGAGAACCATCCCCAGCCAGGGCCGTCCGCGCCGACCCCGTCGAGCGCCCGCTCGGCACCAGCCAAGGCGGCGAACGCGGTCGGCCCGTCACCGGCCCCCGCGGCATCCCGAGCCAGCGCCAAAGATGCCAGCACCCTCACCTCCGCCGACGCGCGTGACGCGAGCTCGGCCGCCCGCTGAGCCGCCGAGACCGCGCTGTCCAGGTCGTCCCAACCACCTCCCCGAGGTCCCGCGTTGACCGGGGAGGCAAGGTACGCCTCACCGATCATCGCCTGTACCTGAAGGCGTGGGTCGCCGGCCTCGCGAGCCAACTCGCCCGCGTAGTGGACCCAGCGCCGCGCCTCGGCGAGGTCACCGACCCCGACTGCGAACTCCGCGGCCATGCCGGACGCGTCCGCGGCGATCGAGCCGAGCCGCTGGCGGCCCTGCGGCGACATCGACCCGCGGCGGAGTAGGTGTATCCCCGTCTGCGCCAGTGACCTGGCAGCGGGTAGGGAGCCCTCTGCGCCGACCGCTCCGTAACGCTGGGCGATCCGCGTGGATAGCGCCTCCATCTCGCCGAGCGTCCGGTGATCGACCTGGAGCCGGCCACCGAACCAGTTCGCCCATTTGGCCAGTGGGTCGACCGGCAACAGGGCGACAGCGCTGAGCGTCAACCCGTCCTGGAGAAGTTGGCGGCGTCGCACCTCGGCCTGCCTTTCCGTTTCGGCGGCCCACGTCCACCACGCGTGTGCGTCGGGCGCGCCGCCGAGCCCGAGTTCTGCCAGGCTACTCGCCCCATCCAGGACCGCGCAGAGCGCGGGGGCGTAAAGCTCCGACGGCGTGTGCTCCCGCAACTCCCAGCCCTCGACCATCTCGGCGCTGATCCTGGGGTGCGCGGGGAACGTCGCGGCGACCCGGTCGGCGAGCTGTTGGCGGGTCCACCCGTTGACCTCACGACGGACCCGCATCTCCGTCACGACCTGCACACCACGCGCTCGGCGACCCATGCCGTCCCCCTATGACTTGGCCTGTTCGCGGACCTTACCGCAGCCGGGCGCCGCGAGGCGACCCTACCGGCATGGTTGTCATCGCCGACGTACATACCGCCCGCCCAACGCCGCTCCGATGTCGCGCAACTGGTCGGCGGGCGCATGGAGACATTCACGCCCTGCTGCAGCGCGACCCTCCGCCTCGAGCGGGGCGAGTACGACCCCAGCCTGTGGAACCCGGTGCGCTGCGCCACGTGCTCGGCACTCCTCCTCGTGCTCTTCGAGTTCGACCACGACACCGCCTGGCAGTCATGGTGGCGCACGCCGGGCAGGCCATAGCGACACATGTGGGCGCTTCTTGTCACCGCCGGCATCCCTTCGATGGTGGCCGTCGCCCGCCGCAGCGTCGCCACCCATCTCGTCACCCTCGCTCTCGCCATCTGTGAGCGCACCGAAGAACTCGAACTCGCCACAATCCTGCTACGCGACGCCGCCACCGTCCTCGACGACCACCCAAAACTCTCCCTCACCCGCGACTGAGCGCAACATGCCCCCGCCCGACGAGCGCGTGAGGCATGACAC
>JBOGED010000456.1:0-1867 GCA_050743625.1 Egibacteraceae bacterium
GGGAAAGTCGCGCCTCAAGCTTGACCGAGCGAGCCTGACCTGCAGTTTTCCTCCGAATACGGAGGAAAGCTGCGGTGTGACTGGCCCAGGGCGGCCTACAGGCCTTCGACGGTTGGCCTGCGCTCACAGCCACGCGCCTCGATTTTGCGACAGCCTCAATACCGCCGATATCCCGCACACAACACGCCGACCGCTGACCGCGACGGTCAGACCGAACCAGGACAAACCACAACGTTATTCCTGCCCAGCCCCTTAGTGCCGCATGGTACGAGGATTGTTGCCGCTGTTCGGCTCCGCGTGGCCGCACCGCCACAAGATCTGTGTCTGGAAGTGCGGCGCGGCATGCTTCCGGCCAGCACCGAACGTAGCGGGAACGAGCCGTTCGAGGCTGTCGTCGGGCGGTTGGTGAGCCGGCGCGTCGTACTGAAAGGGGGTCTAGTGGCAGCGGCCGTGCGGGGAACTGGCTGCGCGGCGCGTGAGGCGCCGCAGTCTCAGGCGGGCACCCAGCTTGCAGAGCCGGCTACAGGGTCGCTCACGTTCGCCCCGATCGAACCCGGCATGGTCGACGATGTCGTCGTGCCGGAGGGTTACGGATGGGAGGTCCTGCTCCGTTGGGGTGACCCGGTCTTGGAAGGCGCTCCCGAGTTCGACTTCAACGCGCAAACCCCAGAGGCTCAAGCGGGCCAGTTCGGCTATAACTGCGACTGGGTCGCGTTTTTCCCACAGCAAGGCGCGCGCGGGCTGCTCTGGGTCAATCACGAGTTCACGTACCCTGAGATCATGCTCCCGGGCTGGGATCCGGACTCGCCGACACTCGATCACGTGAACATCGAGATCGCCGCGATCGGCGGCGCGGTCGTGGCGGTCGAGGCATTCGAAGAAGGTCCCTCCCAGCGCAAGTGGGAGTTGCACCATCCCCGTTCGACCTGGCCCACGAGCCGAATGAGCTGCGCGACGTCGAGGATTGCGAAGGACGGGCGGGTCGCCTTCTACCTCGGTGACGACCAGCGGTTCGACTATGTCTACAAGTTCGTGACCGCGGGCCAGTTCCGTGAGGGCGACCGCGACCACAACCTCTCGCTGCTCGACGAGGGCACCCTCTCCGTCGCGCGCTTCGGCGCGAACGGCACGGGTGAGTGGCTGGCCCTCGTTCATGGCGAGGGTGGCCTGAACGCAGCCAGCGGGTTCGAGGCGCCGCGGACGTCCTGAGGGCGACGCCGATGGACCGGCCGGAGGACATCCAAGCGAGCCCAGTGGAACGGTCTACGCCGCGTTCACGAACAACTCCGACCGGGCCACGGAGGGCAACCGAGGTGTCGACGCGGCCAACCCCGCGGCCCGAGAACACCAGCGGCCACGTGATCGAGATCACCGAGGACGGCGACGACGCGGCCGCCACGAGCTTCTCGTGGGAGATCTTTCTGCGCTGCGGGAACCCGGACGACCCCTCCACGTTCTTCGCCGGGTTCGCGAAGGACCAGGTCTCCCCCATCGGCGCGCCCGACAACCTCGCGTTCGACGCTCGAGGCAACCTGTGGATCGCCACCGACGGCAACTCGAGGCGATCGGATTCAACGACGGCTACTACGCGGTGCCGGTCGACGGCGAGGACCGTGGCCATGTCCGGATGTTCGCGAGCGTCCCGCGTGGCGCCGAGGCCTGCGGAGGCGAGTTCACACCGGATGGCGCCACCTTTTTCGCCGCGGTCCAGCACCCGGGGGAGGACGGCACCCTCGACGAGCCGGTGAGCGACTGGCCCGACCGCGCCCAACCACCCAAGCCGTCCGTGATCACGATCTGGAAGGAGCGCGGAGACCCCCGCGTCGGCTCGTAACGCTCCGTTGTGTGCTGGATCCCGGCGGTATAC
>JBOGED010000457.1:0-5574 GCA_050743625.1 Egibacteraceae bacterium
CCCGCGGCTTACGCCGCCCCGGCATTGCCGGGCGGCACCCCGGCGCACCGCAGCGCCGTGGCGAACGTCGATGCTTGTTGCCTCAAGAGATCTGGGTAGCCGACCTCGACCTGCTGGGGAGTCGCGACCTCCAGTGGGTCGATCTCCAGGAGTTGCACGCCCGCCTCTCGCGCGAGCGCTTCAGCGTCGGATCGGCCCTCGAACGGTTCGGCGAGTACCGCGGGGATGCCTTCGGCGCGAATCTGGACGGTGAGCTCGGCCAGGTCCGCGGGCGAGCCACCCGCCTCAGGGTTCACACCTGAGAGGCCATGCTGCGTGAGGCCGTGGGGCTGCAGCAGGTACGCGTACGCCTCGTGGCTCACGATGGCCTCGTCCAGCTCGCAGCGGGAGAGCATGCGTGCGATCTCCTCGTCGAGCGCCTCGAGCTGCTGGGTGACCTGCGTGGCGTTGTCCCGGTACACCTGGGCGTTGGCGGGGTCGGCGGCGGCGAATGCGTCACCGACGCGCTCCGCGACACCGGCCATCAATCCGGGATCGAACCAGATGTGAGGATCGACGGTCGCCTCCCCTTCCTCCCCTTCGTGCGCATGCGCGGCCCCGACTTGTAAGGCCGCGTCGCCGACGATGCTCGTGACATCCACGACCTCCCCAGAAGTCACGGCCGCTTCGACCTGGGGTTGGAAGTCGATGTCTCCCATGTAGAGGACGACATCGGCGGTTTGGAGTGCCTCCCGGTCCCCAGGCGAGAGCTCAAGGTCATGGGGCTCCTGTCCCTGCTGCCCGAGCACGGTCAAACCCGCGTCCGGCGCGACCTGCGAGGCGATCCACGCCAGCGCGAACACCGAGGCGACCGCGCGTACGGTCTCGGTGCCTTCACCGCCAGGTGCCTCCGGGTTACCGCATGCGGTGACCGTCAATGTCAGCACGATGCTCCAGATTCCCAGCCGCCGCACGCGATGCCTCCTCTTGATCGCGAGGGCAATCTATCAATTATGGAAACCGTTGTCAATATCGAGTATGGGGATGTCGAGCTCGAAGTGCACGGTGGACCACTCGTCGGGTCTGGCGTCATGGACGATGTGCCCCTGGGTGCGCCAGAACGCCTCGGCGCCCGCGACGCGGGTATCCGTATGGAGGTAGAGATGCCGGTACCCGCCCTCCGTCGCGACGAACCGGCGGGCGGCGGCAACCAGCGCACTCCCGATGCCGTGGCCGCGAAGGGTGGGAGCGACGTAGACGCGGACGAGCTGTGCCGTCCCGGCGCCGGCGTAGCGATCCGCGAGCCATTGAGGATTGGGAGGGCAGCGAGGTCCTCCTTCTCGAACGCCAGCCGTACCCACGACCGTCCCGATGTCGTCGACGGCCACCCACAGGCCGTGCCGGGGGTTGCGGAGATAGGTGCCGAGCAGGTCGTCGACGTCTCGGTGCCACCGGGGAAGGTAGCCGTAGCCGAAGTCCTGGTCGAAGACCTGAAGCATCAGTTGCCGCGCGGCGTCCAGGTGGGATGGCGACGCCTCGCGGACGCGGAAACGTGGAGACTGCACTGATCGAGCAGTTTAGATGAACCTGGCTTGCATGTTCAACACCAACGCGCTTCGCTCTGGTCGACGAGCGGCGGATGGTCGGACCCCGCGTGTGTCATGGCGACGGGATGGGGTATCTCATAGGGATGGCGCGTGCACCAGAACTCCAACGACGGTCGAGCGGATCACCTGTGATGGGCGCACTGGTGATGCTCGCCTTATCGCTCGCCCTCGTGTGGCTGCCGCTGCTCGGCCCGCTGATCGCCGGGTTCGTCGGCGGGCGCATCGTGGGCAGGGCGGGCACGGCGATGCTTATCGCGCTGCTTCCCGCGATCGTGCTGACCGTCGCCATCGTCGCCCTGCTCGCGCTCTTCGATCTTCCGGTCGTCGGCGCGGTGGCCGGCGTGGGATTGTTCCTTGCGATCGCAATCCAGGACATTCCGCTGATCATCGGCGCGTACGCCGGTGGCGCGGCCACGCAGTAACGCGGCGGCCCGTCCGAGTTCGGCGAGCGCGAAAGGTCGTATCCTCTAGGAGCGCGCGGCAGGAAGGGCCACTAGGGTGAGGGATTGTCAAGCCGACAGGAGCGATCGATAACGACTGCGGTAAGCATCGCGGATGCCCAGCCTCTGCGAGGCGCGGGGGTGCCGGCCTCTGTCGCGACTGGCGCGCAGGGCCCGCCAAAGATGGACGAAGCCTGGTTGGTACGGCTGGCGCAGCGGGGTGATCTCGACGCGTTCGAGACGCTTGTCCGCCGCCACCGCCAGCAGGTGTACCGGGTGGCCCTCCGGGTACTCGGCGACCCGATCGAAGCCGAGGACGCGGCGCAGGACGCCTTTGTGCAGGCCTGGCGGGCGCTTCCGCGCTTCCGGGGCGATGCGGCGTTCGGCACGTGGATGTACCGGGTCGTGACGAATGGATGCCTCAACCGGTTGCGCGACCGCCGCCGGACGGATCCCCTGCCGGCTGTCCTGCAGGCCGCGGGCACGGATACCGCCGAGTCAGCGGTCGCAAGAGTGCAGATCGCGGCCGTGAAGAGAGTGGTCGCCAACCTCACGCCCGAGCAGCGGGCCGCCTGGGTGCTCCGTGAGCTGGAGGGGTTGACCTACGAGCAGATCGCCGATGCGCTCGACCTGTCGCTCTCCGCCGTGAAGGCCCGGATTCACCGGGCGCGGCAGGAGATCCTCCACGAGCTGCGGGGATGGACGTGAGCACGTACGCCGAGAGGCTGGCATGCGGGACAGCGGTCGCGGACCTGCTGGACCACGTGGCTGACGACCTCCCCGTCGAGGCGCACCACCGTGACTGCGTCGACTGCCGCGCGGCGCTCGCCGAGCTTGTGCGGGTATGGACGGCCGTCCACCGCCTGGCAGGCGAGCCGGTGGCCGTGCCACCGGGATTCACCTCGAAGGTCCGCCGCCGGATCGCGAACCCTCTCGCGCGTGGGGTCGCGCGGCCCCGCGTCTGGGTGCCGTTGCCGGCGACGGGACGGGGCGTGACCCATCTGGACGGCACCGCGATCGCGCCTCTGGTGGAGCTGGCGGCCGCGAGTGTGCCAGGGGTGGCCGTGGGCAGCGCGACGACGTCAGGTGCAAGTGTGCGGGTGGGACCTACACCCGGTCGTCTCGCGGTGTCGGTTGAGATCCAGGTCGCCTACGGGGACGACCTGATCGCGGCAGCAGCGGCCGTCCGGTTGGCCGTAATCGTGCAGCTGCTCGCCGTCGCTGGCCTCGAAGACGTCTCGGTCGATGTCGCCGTCACCGGCATCGTCGAGTAGCTCAGCTCAGCTGTATGAGGAGTGGGGCGTGGTCGGACGGTTTCGGGCCTTTGCGGAACGATCGGTCGATGCCGCAGCGCTCGCATCGACCGGCGAGGTCGGAGGTCAGCAGGCCAAGATCGATCCGTAAGCCTAGGTTCTTATGGAAGTTACCGGCGCGGTAGTCCCACCACGTGTACTGCGTAGTATCGGGTTCAAGATGCCGGAATGTGTCGACGAGCCCGACCGCGAGCAGGCTGGAGAGCCGGTTGCGCTCGTCCGCGCTGGTATGGGTCGAGCCGCGGAACGCGGCGGGGTCGTACACATCGAGGGCAGCTGGCGCGATGTTCATGTCACCCGCCAGGAACAACGGGCCTTTGACCAGTGTGGTTGCGCGCTCGACCATCGCGTCGAGAAACTCTAGCTTGTCTTGGAAGGCCGGATGGTCGAGCGCCCGTCCATTCGGTACGTATACGCTAACGACACGCAGGGGGTTGCCGTCTGCCGAAACAGTTGCCTCGATCCACCTGGCCTCGTCGGGGCGCGGCTCTGACGCGAGGCCGCGTACGACGTGGTCAACAGAGCGCTCCACCGGGGCAACGATGGCCACCCCCGCCCAACGACCGCCACTGTGGTCGACAGCTGAATAGCCAGCATCCTTCAGTTCTGTATGCGGGAAGGAGTCAGAGGACGCCTTCGTCTCCTGGAGACAAAGCACATCCGGCCGATGGGTGTCGAGGAACTCGAGGACACGTGCAAGTCGAGCCTTCAACGAGTTCACGTTCCAGGTCGCGAGGAGCATACGCGCCATGGTGCCCAAAGTAGGGTCGTCTGGCCAAGAACCCTCGGGCGCGACACGCTCGCGAACGATGGAGGCAGTCGTGCTCGACGGCCACGCTGACGGGTTGCGAGCGGGCGACCCCGACGCGATCGCAGCCTGCTATGAGGCGCTGCACATCCCGCTCTTCCGATTTTTGATGGGTCAGTGTGGCAACAAGGCCATGGCCGAGGACCTCGTCATGCTGACGTTCGAGGAGCTCCTTCAACATGGTCACCGCATCCGTGGTGGGGGCGACGCGATCCGGGCTTGGGTGTTCCGGGCGGCAAGGAACAACCTGATCGACGAGCGGCGCAAGATGACCCGGCGCGGAGATAAGCCCCTGAGCGACGAGGATGTCGACCGGCATGTGTCTGACGAACTCGGTCCTGAGGATGCCGCGCTGAACGCGGTGGGAGATCGGCAGCTTAAAGCGGCGCTCGCGCGTCTCAGCGATGACCAGCGCGAAGTTCTCGGGTTGCGGTTCGGCGCGGGCCTCTCTGGGCCCGAGACCGCGAAGGCGACCGGCCGCAGCCTGAACGCCGTGAAGTCACTCCAACATCGAGCGCTGGGAACCTTGTCGAAACTGATGGGGACGGACGGAGAGAATTCGTAAAAAATGGCCGTAACCATTTCGATGTCTGGCGCGCTATCAGTATTGATGGATGCGCAACACCGCGGGATGACCCTATGACGCGCCGCCGGGACCAGGCCGGCGACGCCGGGGTTGACGTGCCAAGGGAGTATGCGGACATTGCGGACCGCCTCACTCGGCACCTGTCGGCTCAATCGTTCGACCCCGCGGTTCGCGCAAGACATCTCCACCAGCTGCGGGAGCTGGCCGCGGCACAGCCTCCCAGGTCTTCTGTGAGGATTGAGCACGGTCCGATCGGTCCCCGGTGGCGTGGATTCCAGCGCCGCATTGCCGGGACCGCCGCAGCGAGTGTCGTGGCGCTCACGCTCAGCACGTCGGCGGTTGCGGCCGCCTCGATGAGCGCCCTGCCGGGATCCCCGCTCTACGGGACGAAGCGTTTCGTGGAGCGGGCACAGGTAGCCGCGGCGCTTACGGAGGAGGGGGAAGCCGCGTTGCTGATGGACCAGGCGCAGCAACGCATCGAGGAGGTGCACGAGCTGGTGGAGCTCGGCGCCGAACCTGAGCTGATCACGGCCGCCCTCGGGACCATGCAGGAACAACTGCGTGATGCCTCGATGATCGCGATCGCGGCTGGTGACCAGCAGCTCGAAGCGCAGGTCGCGTCGACGGCGGACGTGGCCGTCGCGCAGCTCGCGCAGCTGAGCGACGAGCCCGAGTTGGCCCCGAGCGTAAGTCAGGCGATCGCGGTGGCTGCCGCCGAGACCGCGTCTGGCGAGCAAGGGACCTTGAGTGACAGCCAGGCGGCAAGCCCTGGCGCGTCGGGGGAGACGACTCTACAGGCGGACTCGCAAGTACCGGCGGACTCGGGGCTGGGGTCGAAGGC
>JBOGED010000458.1:0-1588 GCA_050743625.1 Egibacteraceae bacterium
AGCGCACGCTGCGCGCGGTCGTGGACTGGAGCTGGGACCTGCTCGCCGAGGCGGAGCGCCTCGTGCTCCGCCGCCTCTCGGTCTTCGCGGGTGGCGCGACGCTGGAGGCGGCCGAGGCCGTGGCCCCCGAGGTGCCGGAACTGCTCGACGTGATCGCGCGCCTTCTCGACAAGTCCCTGCTCACCGCGGAGAAGGGGACTGACACGAGGCTCCGCTACCGGATGCTCGAGACCGTCCGGGTCTACGCGGCGGAGCGGCTCATGGAAGCCGGCGAGGCCAGCAAGGTGGGGCGCGCCCACGCGGAGTTCTTCATGCGACTCGCCGAGGTAGCCGAGCCGGACTGCCGATCCAAGCGGCAGCTGGAGGTGGGGGAGTTGCTCGACGCCGAGCATGACAACGTGAACGCCGCGCTGAGCTGGACCGTCCATGCATACGAAGGTGAGATCGC
The DNA here is from genome assembly GCA_050743625.1 of Egibacteraceae bacterium. Taxonomy (GTDB): domain Bacteria; phylum Actinomycetota; class Nitriliruptoria; order Euzebyales; family Egibacteraceae; genus JBOGED01. Next base: position 449 of record JBOGED010000458.1, read on the forward strand.
GTCGCGCCTGGCCGGAGCGATGGCGTGGTTCTGGTGGCTTCGAGGCGGGCGGGTGCACGCAGCCGCCCAGCTTGACGCCGCATTGCGGGTGACGGACGCCTCGCCGACGCGGCACCGGGCACGAGCGCTGCTATTCCGGGCGGTCCTCGACATGAGCGAGATGAAGGACTGGTCGGAGTGGAGGCCTCTCCTCGACGAGGCTCACCGTATCCACGTCCAGCTCGAGGACACCCTCGGGGCGGCGTTCGCCGACCTCTGGCGCTCGTGGGCGTTGATCATCGCGGGCGACCGTGACGGCGGGACCCGAGTGCTCGACGCGGCGCTCGCGGTGTTCGACGACGCCGGAGACGACTGGAGCTATGCGAGCGGGTTGCTGGGACGGGCGTCACACGCGCTCTACAGCGGCGACATCGCGGCGGCGGCGCGGGATGGCGCTGAATGCCTCGACCGGTTCAGGGTCGTCGGTGACCGGTGGATGACCGCGTCCGCGCTGCAGGTACTGGCCACCGTGGCGGAGGTGCGGGGTGACTACCCCTCTGCGGTCTCCCTCGCCGAGGAGGCGCTGGCCCTGACACGGAGGGTCGGGGCCACCGATACGGTCCCCTTCTTCCTCGCCCAGCTCGGAACTCTGTTCGCCCTGCAAGACGACTTCGACCGTGCGGACAGGTATCACGCGGAGGCACTGGCGGCGGCGCTGGCTGTGGGCTACAGGGGGAACGTCGCGTTCGCGTACTTCGGGATGGCGGTTGCCTCACGCCGGCGCGGAGCGCTGGACCAAGCCCGAGCTCATCTGGAGGAGGCCTTGGCCTTGTCCGATGCGGAGGGCCTCAACGTGATGGCAGCGCCGACCTTTGCCCATCTCGGGTTCGTGCTCGAGCTGCAAGGCGACCTCCAGAGGGCTGAGGCGATGCACCGGGAGGGGTTGCGGCTGGCGGGACAGCTCGGCGATCCTCGCGCGTGCGCACTGGCGGCCGAGGGGTTGGCCGGCGTGGCCGCGGCGGTCGGCAACCCGGAGCGGGCGGCGTTGCTGCTCGGCTGGGCGCTGGCGGCGCGGGATTCCGCTGGCGCACCGCTCCCACCGGCCGAGCGCCTCGACGTGGATCGCATCGAGGCAGCCGCGCGCCGCGCCCTTGGTGACTC
>JBOGED010000459.1:0-3067 GCA_050743625.1 Egibacteraceae bacterium
GTGTCCCGAGATCCCTTGGTCTGCGGCTTTGCGCGTACGCGCGCAAAAGCAACGCTTGACTCAAGACCCTAAATTGGTGGCATTGGAGTTAGTCCGGTATTCCGGACTAACTCTGCACAGTGCAGGAAAATGCGGCCTGCTACCAGGCTCCCTGGCGATTATCTGGACCGGACTCACACCGGCAGGCGGCCATGTGCTTACACGCGGGTCACCTCACCATCACCACCCCCTGAGCCCCACGGCCCTGCCGGACCATCGGCGGACGCATGAAATCGTTGCGTGGCTGGTCGCGGCGTCGGCGCGGCTCTAACCTCGGGGCATGGCTATGCTTACAGAGGACCTTATGCTGCTCCTGCTCGATGACGACTCCGGACGTCCCCTCGTAGACGGCATGGTGCTGGACCTCGCGCTGGCCGGCGCGGTGCTGGTAGAGCTGGTGATGTCCGGTCGGGTGTCGTCGGCCGGTCCCGCCGACGACGCCAAGAAGGGGCGGCTGCTGGTCCGCGACACCTCCCCGATCGACGATCCTATCCTGGACCAGGCGTTGGACCGGCTCGACGCCAAGGACCCGGTCAAGGCTCAGCGCGCGGTCGAGCTGTTGACCAAGGGCCTACGCCCGGCGGTGCTGGAGCGGCTTACCGACCGCGGCTTGGTCCGCCGCGAGGAGCACAAGGTGCTGGGGATCTTCCCGCGCAAGAGTTGGCCGGCGGCAGCCGCCGAACACGAGAAGGGGGTACGCGCCCGGTTGTCGAAGGCGCTGGTCGGCGGGCAGGCCCCCGACGTCCACACCGGCAGCCTGATCTCGCTGCTGGACGCGGTCGATGCCTTGCACAAGGTGGTGACGGACGACCGGAAACAGCTGAAGGCGCGAGCGGCGGAGATTGGCACCAGTGCGTGGGCCGGCGGCGCGGTGAAGGAGGCGGTGGAGGCGGTGCAGGCTGCGGTGATGATGGCCGCCGTCCTCGCGGCCACCACTGCGGCGACCGCCGCCGGTACCAGCAGCTGAGGCTGTACCGGCCGCTGGGTCGTCGCATCGACGGGTCGAGCGCCTCGTCGAGCGCCTAGGGCCGTCGCGGAGTCAGGGGCTTTCCCCCGCCGCGCTGGCACGTCGAACTCGTCACCGGGCGAGCACGACATCCTCGACGGTATCGCATGGGTGCGGCTCTCCTGAAGTGACGTGGCGGCGTCTTCCACCTCGCGCTGAGCCGCGGAAGTAGGCTTGGTCCTGGCGGCCACACACCCAGCCAGGCGGGCAGAGATCCCTTCAGAAGATCGCAGTCCCCTCAGCTTGAGCGTCGGCGTTGTCGGCTTGCGGTCAGCGCCGGTTACGGACGATGAGGACTCGCCGGCGTCTGCGGTGCGGAGGGTAGAGGGTCGGGCTTGGCCACCATGACCTGATCGTTGGCGGGGACCGCATCGCGTACCGACCCTTCGATGCTCACACCGGTGAAGACGAACGGCAGCCCGGCCGCGATGAGGGGCCACGGGTGATCCATGAGCTGGAAATGCAAGTGTGGCTCGCTGGAGTTGCCGGAGTTGCCGCACCGGCCGAGCACCTCGCCGCGGCGCATCTGCTGACCCGGCAGGACCGTTGCCGACCCTCGCTGTAGGTGCGCCAGGGTGGCGTAGGCACCGTCGCCGAGGTCTAAGACGACGTAGTTGCCGAGCACGTACCGGGACCCGGCTAGCTCGCGGACGAGGCCTTCGACCATCATGTAGGCGAAGGCAGGCCAGGTCGAGCGGCTGCGGTGGTCCCGCGCGGTGTCCCTCACGGTGACGACGCGGCCGTCGGCCGGCGCGAGCAGCTCCTGCCCGAAGGCGGGGAAGTCCTCCGGCGGTCGGAACGCCCGGCCTTCGCCGAAGGCCGGCCGGGCAGCGTCCTCGGGCTCGTAAACCACATCGATGGCGAACGTCTGGCCGTACCCGTGCGTGCCGTGGCTCGGCACGCGGCTAGCAGGACTGTTTATCACGGACCAGCGGCCTGCGACGGACGGCGCCACTGCTCGCGCGGCCATCCGGGGGGCGCCCGGGGCGAAGGTCAGTCCCATCCCCAGCACCAGCAGCGCGAACCCGCCGAGGGTCAGGACGAACGTGAGCGCGTCCGGGAACCGGCTCTCCGGCAGCGCCAGCGCGCCTACCATACCGACGACGAGCCCGAGTAAACCGGCGATCGTCACGGCACCCCTCACGCGGGCGCCGAGGCGGAACCACGGCGGGGGAACGAGTCGGTCGTCGTCAGGCATGGGGCTCACCTCTGCTCCTCCGACGGGGGAGTGAGGTCGGCGTGGGTGAGCTTCCACGCCGTGGGCAACTCCCGTGGGTTGCGTGCGACGGACCGCTAGGACGATCCGATATCGAAGATCTTGAGACGGTATCGATGATAGCCGTCAGACCCTGACGCGCGTGTCGGGGATTCTCCCGACTACCCAGAGCAGTGGCCCTTTCGCACTCTGGCGGTGAGTGAGCGTCGCCAGATGCAGGGCTAGGGCACTCGAGGCGGTGCGAACCAGGCGAAACGGTAACTGAGCTTATCTAGTAGTGCGTCGCCGCACTAGGAGGATTGTTATGAGCAGGATCATCGCTCACGCCAACCAGGTCTCGAAGGATTTCTTCGGTGACCTCGAGGAGGGCGAGGCGGCCCAGAATCTGTCAGCCGTCATGCCCCTGATGGCTACACCCGCGGCCGTGGCGGCCGGGGCGGGGATCGGCGTGACCGCCTTTGGCGCCGGATTCGCAGTCGGCCTGGCCAACGACTGAGTCGGCACCGTGTCCCGGGCACGGCGCCCGGCGACGACCACGACGAGCTAAGGAGGATGTTATGTCCACGCTTCTGCGCAAGGTCAACTCCAGCAGCGAACTAGCCGGGGTCCCGTTGCACGCCACCGAGGCCAGGCAGGTGGGCGAGCTAGCGCCCGTCCTCGCCACCCCCGCGGCGTTCGGCGCCGGTCTGGCGGCCGGGGTTGGTGTCACTGGCGCGTTCGCGGGCGGCTTCGCCGTCGGCGACGCCGTCGGCGACTAGAGCGAACGGCGTCGCCGGAAGCCACGGCGCCCGGCGACGACCACGACG
>JBOGED010000460.1:0-25223 GCA_050743625.1 Egibacteraceae bacterium
CGACACACCTGTCGAGGGCGTTAAGCGGCGGTACAGCGGGCGTTAAGCAGCCCGGCGCATCGTAGGTGCAGCACCGGATCGAGTACCCGCCGTTGGTCACACATACGGGGGATGAGCCGGGCTCGACAGCTTCGATATGAGATCACCAGTCACGCCATGAAGGAAAGGAGGTGATTCATATGAAGAAGATTGCGGTTCGCAAGCTCGAGACCGTCAAGACCACGGCTTCTGCGTATAACAGCTTCTTCCCCTGGTGCGGCGCCTAGCGCTTGTGGGTTTGGGTCAAGGGCGTTGGGCAGGAGTCAGAACTGTACGTGTCCACCATGCGACCCATTGATTCTGGCTCCTGCCCTAAGAACCAAGGTAAACCGTTAGCCGCACCCCGACCAATGGTGGTTACAACGGTCATGGAAAGATATTGCGCCGACGCTCTGGTCACTGTCTATCCCTTCGCTCAGCAAAGGGATGGCACGGACGTGATCATCGGCAATTCAATGCGTTCTTCCTTTCTGTCCATACCCGTCGCCGCCTTGGACATCTTGACCAACCTGGCCAAGGGAAAGACCGTCGGTGAGACCCAGGCGCTTCATGAGCGGCAGTACGGGGACAAGCCTGGCATCGAAGCCTTCCTCGAGATGTTGGAGGACGAAGGCTTCGTGGCAGTAAACATACACGGCGCGAGTCCCACATCCACCGTTGCATCCTTCGCCTCCCTGGACAGCGCGGCACACCTTTCTCATTTCGCTCACATATCTCCAGAGATGGCACGTCGAATCTGCGGTCTGCCGGCTCTTGTCGGCTGCGGTCTCTTCATGGGGTTGGGGATGGCTCTCGTTGCATTGGAGCCCTCGCTCCTCCCACCGACAAGCGTCCTGGTATTCCCACGCCATTTGACGTTACTGACGGTGGCCATGACCGCCCTCGTATTCGGCGGAATCTTTCTCCATGAGCTGGCACACCTGGTCGCGGCACGCGCCGCTGGAGTGCCGTCTCGGCTCGGCGTCAGCCATCGGTTATGGTTTCTGGTGGCGGAGACAGATATGACCGGCATCTGGATGGCACCGAAGCGTCAGCGTTACATCGCGTTCCTGGCCGGTCCCCTCGTTGATGCCATATCGGCTTCCGCCCTCGTTATGCTCTTATGGGGAGATCATCATTCCTGGCTGAGCCTTCCTCCTATGGCCACGCCGTTCACGCAGGCGCTTCTGCTCACATATTTGTTCCGCCTGCTGTGGCAGTGCTTCTTCTTCATGCGAACCGACTTCTATTTTGTGATCACCAACGTCTTCGACTGCAAAAACTTGATGGTCGACACAAAGAACTATCTCCGCAACCAGCTCGCCCGCATGGCTCCGTCGATCCGTCGAGTCGATCAATCCGTTATTCCGCTGGAGGAGATGCGCTTTGTCCGCTGGTACAGCTTGATCTGGCTGGTTGGGCGCGCGGTCGCGTTCGGCGTCTTGCTCTTGATCACCATACCCCTCCTTTGGGGCTATGGCGTCAGGGTCGCCGACGCGTTGATCGGAGGCGACAGCACTCCCTACGAGGTCATCGACGCGCTGGTACTAGGACTGACAACGATGGGGATCCCGGCCGCCGGACTAGCGCTCTGGATTCGCAGCATTTACCAAGCAGGAAAGAGAGGGAATTATGAGCTCACCGCCGACTAGTTTGCCTTTCTCGCCAGAAGGCGCCGGACGGGTGATCCTCCTGGAGGCCGCGCCCGGACCAGCTCGCGGCGTGGTCGTCCAGCAGTGGCTCGCCGAGGCTGAGCAGAGCGGCGCAACCACCTGGCTGCTCAACTGCGCGTATGAGGAGGGCGGCGTCTGGGCGGGACTTGCGGACCTCATCCAGGACCTCGTGCCCCAGATCCGCGAGCGCGCTCCACAGCTCCTTATCAAGCACAGTTATGAGCTGTGCCTGGTCCTACCCACCTTGCGTCGACACCTTACAGTGCGAAATCCGAACCTCACCGAAACCGTGAACAAGGACGAGAAGACCCGGAACTTTCCCGCAGACCGGGCCTATCGTAGCCTCCACGGGGTGATCGACCTCCTCGACGCTTGGCACGAATTAGGCGACGGGTCCCCTTGGGCGATCGTCTGCGACCAGTACGATCGGGCGAACGGCCTGGTGCACCGCTTCTTTGCTGAGTTGATGCGGCGGCGTGGGCAGCACCTTCAGCTCAGTCTCCTTGTCACGGCTGCTCCTGGAAACGGCGACGTTGCCATGAGTCGCTTCGACCCCACGATGCCAGCCCAGCATGCGCGCCTCGACCTCCCCAGCGGCTCGCCCACGTCCGTGAGTGAGCAAGACATGACGCTGTTGGCTCGCCAACTTGAACAACTCGTGGAACAGGATGCCGTTGCGCGTGAGATGCATCTGCCACGGCTCATCCGCTACTGGCAGGAAAGTGAGTTTCCGCAGAAGGCATTGCGGTGGCAGATCGAGGCCATAGCGATTTATAACGAGCGAGGCTTGTACGAGGCTGGTGAGGTGTACAGCACAGCGGTCGCGGCAGGCCTGGACCGCCTGTACGTCGCAGACAGAGTGGGATACACCACTGCAGGATTTAGACTATTCTTCTGCTACCTCTTGATAGGCGAAGTGGAGGATGCCCAGCGCATCGCCGAGCGGCTGCTCATCGGCATGGACAGAGAAGATTCCCTCAACCTGTCTCACCACCTGCACTACTTGATGGCCATGCGGCACGCGCGCTATTTACCAAGACGTGATCTCGCGAAGGCGGAATATCACATACAGCGCTCCCTCGAGATCCTTTCCGAAGTGGACTTGCCAGAAGGGGATCGCCATTTCTATACCGTCTTCGCGTGGAATGGGCTGGCGTTCGTGCGGCTTCGGCAAGGACGCTCCCAAGAGGCGCTGGAGCTGTGCCGCCTCGGCCTCGAGCGGCTGGAGGAACATCTTCCGCCAGATCGACACCGGCTGCACCGGTCGGTCCTGTTGTACAACATCGCCCAGGTATACGCCCAGCTCGGCCCGTACGAGGATGCCATCACCTATTTCGGCGCAACGATGGCCATGGATCCCAACTATTCGGAGTATTACAACGAGCGCGGGAACGTCTACATGAGCATCGGGTCCCTGGAGGAGGCGGAGAAGGATTACCTCGAAGCGATCGAGCTGAGCCCGCCGTACGCGGAGGTCTGGACGAACCTGGGGCAGTGCTACCGCGCCATGGACCGTATGGCCGACGCCGCGCATGCGTACTCCACCGCGCTCGACCTCGACCCGACGGTGACGTTGGCGCTGGTCGGGCGGGCCGACGCCTACACGGCACTGGAGCTGCCGGAGGCGGCATTGGCCGACTATGACGCGGCGCTCGCGCTCGACCCGGCGCAACCACTCGTCCTGGCGAGCCGCGCGATCCTGCACTACGAGGCCGGGCAGCTGCTGGCGGCGTTGGATGACCTGAACGAGGCAGTGGTATTGGCGCCGGACACCGCGGAGCTGTACCAGAACCGGGCGGTCGCATTGCGCGACCTCGGCCGGACTGGCGAGGCTGCGCAAGACCTTGGTACCTACCTGCGGCTGTGTCCTGACGCCGAGGACCGGGACGAGGTGGAGCACACGCTCCTCGCACTGCAGCGCTCGACCGTAGCGACATCACGGAGCTAAAGGCAGGGGATTGATGTGACCGCTACCCAAACGCTGGACCTGGCGCGGCTGCTGGACGAGTGCCACCCGTGTGTGCTGGCGACCGTTGATACGACCGGTGCGGCCTACACCACCTTGGTCAGTTGGGTGACGGCGCATGACGATCGCACCGTCTGCCTGGCGCTCGATGCGCGTGGGAGCGCCTTGCGCAATCTGCAGCACACTCCCTGGGTCGCGTTGGAGGTCCTCGCGCCGGACCGCGTGGTAGGAATTCGCGGCACCGCACGCGTCCGCCATCGGCAGATGAGCGCGTCGCCGTTCCCGTCGGTGCTCGTCGAGATCGATGTGGTCGCAAGCCGCGATCACACCGGTCACGGCATTGTCTGGCAGGGTCCTGCCTATCACTACGTGGAGGGTAAAGAACACCGTTACTCCGTAGAGCGGGCCGTGCTCGACGAGCTGCGCGCAAGCGTGTGAGGCGCGGTACGCCCAAGAGCTTCGGCGAAGGACGCCTAATGGGGGCTGCGCCCTCAATCCCAAGCGCGAGCAGGTTTCGTCAGTTTCCTCTGGATGCGGAGGAAACTGGCAGGTCAAGCCGCCAAGGCTTGGCGAATGGCGTCGCTTTCCCTCGTATCCGGAGGAAAGTTGAGGGTCAGCGAGATGAGCCGTCGACCGGCAGGGAGTCCCAGAAGAGCAGCTCGTAGGACTGGAGCAGGCGGGCGGCGCGGGCGATCACGGCGGGGTCGGCGCCCTGTCGGAGGCCGGCGTCGATCACGGCGAGGGACGCACGCTCGAGGTCGTCCGTGGGCGCGGCGAACAGCGAGAAGAACGCGCAGTCCTCCGGGGTCAGGTGATAGGCGGTCACCAAAGCCCGGGCCATCCGGGCACAGTTGCCACCCCACGCCTCGAGGTTCACCAGGAACGCGCCCGCGACCTCGGCCGGACCCGCGTCACGAGCCAGGCGGGCGACGTAGGAGGGGTAGGCCTGGCAGCCCGGGATCGGCTCGTACCCTGTGGCGTCCAGGCCCACCGCGGCGACGAAACCCCGTAGCGCCTCCAACGCCGACTGCTCCCCCGCCGCCATACCCGTCAAGTAGCCGTGCGCGGGCTCGTCGGCGAAGCGGTCCGCGAGCATCGTGAAGCTGCGCAGGTCACTCGCGATGACGTCCAGCTGCTCACCCGCGAAGGCCTGAAGCGCACCCGGCGACACCTCGCCAGCCTCCAGGCGCTCCAGCCACCGGTGGCCGCGGATGCGCGCCTCTACGTCGCGGAGATCCTCGCGGATCCGGGCACACAGCTCAGCGGCTTTCATAGCGCGTCGGCGGGCTGGTGGCGGCCGAAGACGCCACGGAGCGTGTCGCAGACCTCCCCGACCGTGGCCATGCGGCGGAGCGCCTCCTTCATCGGGGGCAGCAGGTTGTGGCTACCGCGGGCCGCTTCGCGGACGGCGGCGAGGGCATCCTGGACCGCGTCGCTGTCGCGCTCGGCGCGAACCCGAGCGAGCTGGGCGACCTGGGTCTCGCGGACGGTGTCTTCGACGCGGAGCAGCTCAGGTTGGACGTCCTCCTCCACCGTGTACCGGTTGACGCCGACGACGACCTGCTCTCCCCGCTCGACCGCCTGAGTCAGCTCGTAGGCGCTGTGCTCGATCTCGCTCTTCTGGTAGCCCTGCTCAATGGCCTGGACGGCACCGCCCATGGCCTCGATCTTCTCGATGTAGGTGGTTGCGCGGCGCTCGATCTCGTCGGTCAGCGACTCGACGAACCAGCTCCCCCCTAGGGGGTCAGCCACCAGGGGCACGTCCGTCTCGTGGGCGATCACCTGTTGCGTCCGCAGCGCGAGCCGGGCCGCGGACTCGCTGGGCAACGCGAGCGCCTCGTCGAACGCGTTCGCGTGGAGCGACTGCGTCCCGCCGAGCGTCGCTGCCAGCGCCTGAATGGTGACCCGGGCCATGTTCACCTCGGCCTGCTGCGCCGCCAGCTGCACCCCCGCGGTCTGCGCGTGGAACCGCAGCATCTGCGAGCGCGGGTCCCGGGCATCGAACCGGTCCCGCATGATGTGAGCCCACATCCGCCGGGCGGCCCGGAACTTCGCCACCTCCTCCAGCAGCGACGATCGGGACACGAAGAAGAACGAGAGCCGCGGCGCGAACGCATCGACCGCCAGGCCCGCGTCCACCGCGGCCTGGACGTAGGCGATCCCGTTCGCGAGCGTGAAGGCGACCTCCTGAACCGCCGTCGCTCCGGCCTCACCCATGTGGTAGCCCGAGATCGAGATCGTGTTGAACCTCGGCAGGTGCCGCGCGCAGTACGCGAAGACGTCGGTCACGATCCGCAACGAGGGCCGCGGCGGAAAGATATACGTACCCCGAGCGACGTACTCCTTGAGCACGTCGTTCTGGATCGTGCCGCGCAACCTCGCCGGCTCGACGCCCTGTTCTTCGCCGACCAGCTGGTAGAGGAGCAGCAGGATCGCCGCCGGGGCGTTGATCGTCATCGAGGTCGAGACCTCGTCCAGCGGGATCCCGTCGAAGAGCTGCCGCATGTCGTCCAGGGAGTCGATCGCGACGCCGACCTTGCCGACCTCCCCCGCGGCGATCTCCGAGTCGGAGTCGTAACCCATCTGCGTAGGCAGGTCGAACGCGACCGACAGCCCAGTCTGGCCCTGGGCGAGCAAGTACTTGTACCGCGCATTCGACTCGGCGGCCGACGCGTACCCGGCGTACTGCCGCATGGTCCACGCGCGACCCCGGTACATCGTCGGGTGCACGCCGCGCGTGTAGGGGAACTCCCCCGGCCGCTCCGCGTCCTGCGGGCCGTACACCGGCTGGGCGGGAATACCGGAGGCGGTGGCCTGTTTACGATCCATCAGCCGATGCTACGGCGCCTTCTTCCTGGTCGCCCTGGACGGTTCCGGCCGACCCGTCGACGGTGACGAGCTGGCCGGACCTGAGGCGCTCGGTCGCGCCGGCCACGCCGACCACCGCCGGGATCCCGTACTCGCGGGCGACGACCGCGCCGTGGGACATCGCGCCTCCCATCTCCATCACCAGGCCGCCCGCGGTGAGGAACAGCGGGGTCCAGCCGGGGTCGGTCGACGGGGCGACCAGGATCTCGCCCGGCTCCAGCCGCGCGCCGGTCGGGTCGAGGATCACCCGCGCCGGGCCGGTCGCGACACCCGCAGAGGCCGGTGTCCCGGTCAAGCCACCGCAGGCGGGTCTCGTCTGCATCTCGGCCTCGGGCTCAGAGCCGTCGGACAGCAGGATGCGAGGGACGTGGCGGCGCCGCAGCTCACGCTCGTAGACGGCGCGCCGCTCGGCGACCAGATCACGGAGATCCTGGCCGGCCTTCGCGCGCCGCGCCTCGGCGAGGTCCAGAAAGAAGATGTCCTCGGCGTTTCGCAGCCGGCCAGCGGAGGCCAACTCCTCGCCGACCCCCTGAAGCAACCGCCGCGCCTCGCCGAGTAGCACGACCAGGCAAAACTTCGGCATCTCTCGCAGGCCGTTGAGGGCGCGGACACGCCGTAGGCACAGCCCGACGGCGGCGCCGCGGAGCCGCCCGCGTTCCCGCGCGCGGCGGGTCAGCTCGGCGACCATCGCCTCCGCCTGCTGGCGGCCGCGCTCAAACAGGACGTCCGGCTCCCGGTCCGGATCGTCCAGCCGCAGATAGTTGGCGAGTACCCCGAGAATGTGCGTGGGATCCTCGGCCCAGCGCGGTAGCCCGAGGTCGATCTCGGCAACGGTCCGGTGCCCGTAGGTGCCGAGGAACCCGGCGAGCCCACGCTGCAGCGCCGGGGGGAGGTCCTCGGCGTGGTACCGGCCGGCCAACTGATCGGTAGGCGACCCGAGGAGCACCTCACGGGCGGCCGGATCCCCTCGGAGCCGGCGCGCGAGCCGCCACAGCTCCAGGTCCATCTCGGTCGTGACGTTGTGCGGCAGGCTTCGCAGCACCGCCTGGCGCTCGTCGGTGGTCGCATCTTCGCCGAGGAGCTTGCCGGCGAGCACGTATATCCCGCCGCTGACGAGGACGATCGGCCCGGCGGCAAGGGCGACAGCGGGGAACTCCTCGGCGAAGAGCCGCTCGACGGTGCTCAGGGCATCTTCGTTGCCCACCGCCTGGGCGCGATGGCGCAACCGGCCGGGTAGCTCGCGCAGGCGTGCGCGTGTCGCCGCCGGATCGAGCAGCGCCCGGACGAGGGTTCTGGGCACCCCGCCGCGGACCGCCGCCGTGCCGGCGGCGCGGAAGAACTTGCGCCGCGGGATGTCCACCGGCCCCAGGCGCGGGTCCTGAAGCAACAACTCGACCACCGCGGCGGAGCGCGCCTCGGCGATGCCGAACATGCGCCGGCTGATGCTCCGGCCTATCGAGCTACGCAGCGCGCCGGTGAGGTCGATGAACAGCCGCTCACCAGCCTCGGCGAGGAACGGCGGGCCAGCCAGAGGGTCCTCGACCGGCCGGCCGATGGTCCTCGCGAGCGACGCCCAGATCGCCTTGAACGCGGACAGTCCCATCGGTGTGAACGGCCGCTCCACGCCCTGGGCGACGTTGAACGAGAAGTAGACGCGCAGGGGATCTTCGGTCGCGCCGGCTGGCAAGGGGTACAGCGTGGTGATCGCCCTGGCCTGGGTCAGCCAGAGGCGCCCGGCGGCGTCGATCGCCCACTCGATGTCCTGGGGCGCGCCATAGTGCTCCTCGACGCGCTGCCCGAGAGCCGTCAGCGCGCGGATCTGGTCGTCGGTCAGGCAGGCGGTACCGCCAGCGACGCGGCGCTCCACGATGTCACCGCTCGGGCTCCCAGCAGGAGCTGGGGAGGAGGGCCTCGACGCTGTCGACGCGTCGGGGTCCACGACGAAGTGGTCGGGGTTCACCGAGCCGGACACGACCGCCTCACCGAGCCCGGGGCTGGCGTCGATCACCGCCTGGCGCCGCCGGCCGGTGACCGGGTTGGCGGTGAACAGCACGCCCGCGACCTCGGCGTCGACCATGACCTGCACGACGACTGCCAGGCGCACCGTCGCGTGGTCGATCCCGTTACGCTCGCGGTAGCTGACCGCCCGATCCGTCCACAGCGACGCCCAGCAGCGCCGCACCGCGTCGAGCACCGCCTCGCGTCCCACGACGTCCAGGAACGTGTCGTGCTGGCCCGCGAAGCTCGCCCACGGCAGGTCCTCCGCGGTCGCCGACGACCGTACCGCGACAGGGGTCGCGGACCCGAGCGCCTCGTACGCCGCGCCGATCGCCTCCGCGACCGGCGAGGGCATCGGTCCCGTCACGTACGCCTCGGTCGTGACACAGAAACCACGTGGGACCGGGAACCCCGTCGCGATCAGCTCACCAAGGTTCGCGGCCTTGCCGCCGACCAGCGGCAGCATACGCGCGCCGATCTCCTCCAGCGGCAGGATAACGGCCATCTCAGTCCCCCGCGTCGAGCTCAGGACTTGCGCCATCGCTTCTCCTCCTTGCCCCTTTCGCGAGCAGCGCCATCGCCTGATGGACCACCTCGCGCTCCTCTACCGACAGATACGCCATGACCGCCAGCTGGGCGCCGGCCCGCTCTCGCTCGAGGTCCCTGAGAAGCTCCCCGCCGCGGTCCGTAAGCACGACGCGCTTCGCCCGCCGGTCGCGCTCGTCCTCTTCACGCTGCACCAACCCTCGCTTCGCCAGCTGGTCCAACAGCCGGCTCGTCGCCGACAGCGATCGCCCGATCACCTCCGCGACCTGCTTCACGCTGTGCTCGCCCATCCGCTCGAGCAGGTACAGGGTCGCCAGCTGCGCCAGCGAGAAGTCCTCGTCGCCAGCAGCGCGCACCAGCAGCAAGACGAAGTCCGGCACCATCTCGCGCCGGAACCCCGCAAGGGCTTGCGCTAAACGCTCCCTCTCAGATACTTGCATTGACGCAATGATAGCGTCAACGCAACCGTTTGCCGCGATCCAATTCCCACAAGACCCCCCGCTAGGCGCCGCGGCGGCCGGTGAGCTTGGCGCGCAGGTAGTCGCGGTTCATCAGGGCGATGAAGTCGAGGCTGATCTCTTTGGGGCAGGCGGCGCTGCACTCGCCCATGTTGGTGCATGAGCCGAAGTAGCGCTCCATCTCCTCGACCATGGACTCGGCGCGGGCAAGCCGCTCGGGCTGGCCCTGGGGCAACAGCCCCAGATGCGCGACCTTCGCCGCGGTGAATAGCTGAGCGGCGCCGTTGGGGCAAGCCGCGACGCAGGCTCCGCAGGAGATGCAGGCCGCGGCGTCCATGGCGGCCTCAGCGTCGGCCTTCGGCACCAGGATGAGGTTGGCGTCGGGGGCGCTGCCGGTCGGCGCGGAGATGTAGCCTCCGGCCTCGATGATGCGGTCGAAGGCGGTGCGGTCGACGACGAGGTCGCGGATCACCGGGAACGCGGCGGCCCGCCACGGCTCGACCACCAAGACGTCGCCGTCGGCGTAGCGGCGCATGTGCAGCTGGCACGTGGCGGTGCCGGTCTCGGGCCCGTGCGCCTGGCCGTTGATCATGACGCCGCACGAGCCACAGATGCCCTCACGGCAGTCGTGGTCGAACGCGACGGGCTCGTCGCCACCCTCGACGAGACGCTCGTTGAGCACGTCCAACACCTCGAGAAATGACATGTCCTCGTCGACGCCCGGCACCTCGTAGGTCTCGAGCCGGCCCTGCGCGTCAGGGCCAGCCTGCCGCCATACGCGAAGCGTCAGCCTCACTTGTAGCTCCTCTGCGAGAGCGTGACGTAGTCGAACTTGAGCAGTTCCTTGTGGAGCATGGGTGGCCTCCCGACGCCGGTGAACTCCCAGGCGGACACGAACGAGTAGTGCTCGTCGTCGCGGAGCGCCTCGCCGTCGTCGGTCTGGTGCTCCTCGCGGAAGTGGGCGCCACAGGACTCTTGCCGGTCGAGCGCATCGACACACATCAGCTCGGCGAGCTCGAGGAAGTCGGCGACCCGGCCGGCTCTCTCCAGTGACTGGTTCAATGTCTCGCCGTCACCGAGGACCCGCACGTCGGTGGCGAACTCCTCGCGCAGCGCGGGGATCTCGGACAACGCCTTCTCAAGCCCACTCTGGTCGCGCGCCATGCCGCAGTAGTCCCACAGGACCTTGCCCAGGTCGCGGTGGAAGCGGTCGACGGTACGCGTGCCCTTGACCTCCAGCAGGCGGCGAACGCGGTCCCGGACCTCGCGCTCAGCCTCAACAAAGGCTGGATGGTCAATACCGGGCAGCTTCTCCCCCAGCCTTGGGGCAAGTTCGTCCCCGATCGTGTAGGGAAGGACGAAATACCCGTCGGCGAGCCCTTGCATCAGCGCGCTCGCGCCCAGCCGGTTGGCGCCGTGGTCGGAGAAGTTGGCCTCGCCGATCGCATAGAGGGCGGGGATCGTCGTCATCAGGTTGTAGTCGACCCAGAGCCCGCCCATGGTGTAGTGCGGCGCCGGGTAGATCCGCATGGGCGCTTGGTAGGCGTCCTCGCCGGTGATGCGCTCGTAGATCTCGAAGAGGTTGCCGTACCGCGCTTGGATCGTGGCGCGGCCCTGCCGCTCGATCGCGTCGGTCAGGTCGAGGTAGACGCCATTGTGGCGTGAGCCCACCCCGCGTCCCTGGTCGACCATGGCCTTCACGTTGCGGGAGGCGACGTCTCGTGGGACCAGGTTCCCGAACGCCGGGTACCTTCGCTCCAGGAAGTAGTCACGGTCCTGATCGGGGATCTCGCCCGGAGGGCGGTCGTCGTCACGCTCGAGCGGCACCCAGATCCGCCCGTCGTTCCGCAGCGACTCGCTCATCAGGACCAGCTTCGACTGGTGCTCACCGCTCGGCGGGATGCAGGTCGGGTGGATCTGCGTGAAGCAGGGGTTCGCGAGCAGCGCGCCCTTGCGGTGGGCCCGCCAGATCGCGGTGGCGTTCGAGGCTTTCGCGTTCGTCGACAGGGAGAAGGCGTTGGAGTAGCCGCCGGTCGCCAGCACGACCGCGTGCGCGGCGTGCGAGCTGATCTCGCCGGTCAGCAGGTCCCGGACGACGACGCCGGCGGCGCGCCCGTCGACGACGACGACGTCGAGCATCTCGGTGCGCCGGTGCAGCTCGACCGTGCCGCGGTCGACCTGCCGCATCAGCGCCTGGTACGCGCCGAGCAGCAGCTGCTGGCCAGTCTGGCCGCGGGCGTAGAACGTGCGCGAGACCTGCGCTCCTCCGAACGACCGGTTGTCGAGCAGCCCCCCGTACTCCCGCGCGAACGGCACGCCTTGGGCGACCGCCTGGTCGATGATCTCCAGGCTGACCTGGGCGAGCCGGTAGACGTTCGCCTCACGGGAGCGGTAGTCGCCGCCCTTGACCGTGTCGTAGAACAACCGCCAGATGCTGTCCCCGTCGTTGCGGTAGTTCTTGGCCGCGTTGATCCCACCTTGCGCGGCGATCGAATGCGCCCGCCGCGGCGAGTCGTGGAAGGTGAACACCTTGACGCGGTATCCCAGCTCCGCCAGCGTCGCCGCCGCCGACCCACCCGCCAGGCCGGTGCCGATCACGATGATCTCGAAGCGCCGCTTGTTGTTGGGGTTCACCAACCGCATGTCGAACCGGTGGCGGTCCCACATCTCGGTGAGCGGTCCGGACGGGACCTTGCTGTCAAGCCGCATACGACGCTGCTCCCGTTCGTCGGTTACTGGCCGTATCCCGACAAGACCGCGATCGGGAACGACAGGTTGCCCAGCGTCACCACTAGGGCAAACGCAACAGCGAAATAGCGTCGCCAGTGGTTGAAGCGGGGATTGTTGATACCCAGGCTCTGGAACAGGCTCCACGAGCCGTGGTACAGGTGGATACCCAGGGCGAGGTTGCCGAGCAGATAGAAGAGCGCCGCAGGCCACAGGGACAGGCTGGCGACCAGGTTGTGGAACACATCGCCCCGGACGAAGTCGGGATTCGCGAAACCCCACGTCAGGTCGGCCAGGTGATAGAGCACGAAGAGCAGGACGATGACCCCCGTCCAGCGCATCGTGCGCGCCGCGAAGCTCGCGGCCACGTAGTCGCGCTTCGACCGGTAGGCCACGGGGCGCGCCCGGGAGTTCATCCGCGTCAGCGCATAGGCCGCGTGGATGTGAAGCACGAACGCGGCGAACAGGCCGACCCGCAGTATCCACAAGGTCATGGTTCGGGGGAAGAACGGCTCCAACAGCGTCCGTAACCACTCGCCGTACTCGTTGAGCGCGGCCGGTCCCAGGTACAGCTTGAGGTTGCCGAGCATGTGGACGAACACGTAAGCCATCAGCGCGACGCCGGTGACCGCCATCACGTACTTCTTGCCGACCGCCGATCGATAGAAGTCCACCACCCACGCGGCCCGGCGCTGCGCGGGCCGTGTGGGCGCGGGAGCGGTCTTCGCCATGGCAATCGCTCCTCGTCGCGTCGCGTGAGAGGTTACGTCAGGGTAGTTCGCCCCTCGCGGGGGGACTCTACCAGCGGCCGTCCCCGTGGCATCGCTCGGCGAGGCTCCCCCTGTCATGGCCCCGGCTCCTTCCCCTAGCTGGCGCGCGCGGGAGCATAAACTGTGTCGAGAGTACCGAGTGAGGAGCACTGATGAGCGACCCGTTGGTCATCGCACCTCCGGGCGGCTGGACTACGACCGACCTCGACGAGCTGCCGGTCAGCAACTACCGGTATGAGCTGACCGATGGAGCCCTGACCGTGACTCCCTCCCCCTCCAGCCTTCACCAAGTTCTGGCCCTTCGGCTGGGTAGCGCGCTGGTCGATCTCGCGCCCGAGCCGTACGCCGTGACCGGGGCCGTGGAGATCCGCTTCACACGCCAGCTGACCCGTATTCCTGACCTCCTCGTCTTCCGTGCCGAGGACCCGACGCGGCACTGGTTCTCCCCTGCCGAGGTGATCGTGGCCGTCGAGATCGAGTCACCGGGCAGCCACATCGAGGACCGGGTCACGAAACCGGCGCTGTACGCGCAGTTCGGCATCCCGCAGTACTGGCGCATCGAACTGTCACCCTTGCGGGTCGTCACCTATCGACTCAGCCAGGGCGCCACCTATTCGATGGGCACACCCCAGGAGCGGCTGAAAGCAGATGCTCCTTTCCCGATCGATCTCGCGCTCGCCGAGCTGCTCCCCCGCTGGGCTCGCTGACCCCTCCTCCCTCGCGGCATCGACGTCGCCACCCACCAGGAGCACCGCGGTTGCGCCAGGCGCATGCAGCCCCCAACCGTCGGCGGGTGCCGGCTAACCGGTCTCAGACTTTAGCTCCCAGGACACACTGCCCTCGTCGTCGTCCTGGACGACCGCGACCCGGCTGGTCGAGCCGTCCCCCGCGGTGGCGGTGCACTCGAAGATACCGCCTCTGCGCAGAGGGACGTCCTCGGGACAATTGACGCGAACCACGACCCCGGTTTGCTGATGGATCCTGACGGTCAATCTCTGCTGCAACGTATCCGTGTTGAGCTGCGAGTCCGCAGTCTGTATACCGCAACCAGCGGCCAAGGTCATGGCCACCGCGAGTATCCCATGCTGAAACACTCGCGACCTTAATGTGCGCATTCTCCCCCTCCTACCCGCCTGACCCGGAGTCCCGTGCTCCCAGCCGGCTCATGTGAGGATGAGTGTACTCACGTGCGGCGCGGTGACGCCAACCGGCCACTTCAGATGAACGCGCGGTGGCGAACCACCCCACCTCCCTCTCGGGGGCATACGCTGTGATCGACGGGTCCGAAGTACTGGGAGTCCAGATGGAGCCTGCTGACGATCTCACCCAGTTCGAGGCGGCGCAGTTCTTCTTCCATGATGTCGCCGACCAGATCAAGCTGGACGACGAGACCCGCGACATCCTCGCGGGCACGTACCGGGAGATCCGCGTGCAGCTCGCGTTGCGGCGAGACGACGGGTCGGTCAAGTCCTGTTACGGCTACCGGGTGCAGCACAACGGCGCCCGTGGCCCTTATAAGGGCGGCGTCCGGTACCACCCGAGCGCCGACCTCGACGAGGTGCGGGCCCTCGCCGCCTTGATGACCTGGAAAACCGCACTCGTCGACGTGCCGTTCGGCGGAGCGAAGGGCGGGATACAGATCGACCCGACGCCGCTCTCCCTATCAGAGCTTGAGCGCCTGACTCGGCGGTTCATGGCTCAGATGTCACACGTTGTCGGACCCACCCGGGACATCATGGCTCCCGATGTCAACACGAACGCCCAGACGATGGCGTGGATGATGGACGCCTACGGGCAGCGAGCGGGCCACACCCCCGCGATCGTCACGGGCAAGCCGGTCGCGCTGGGCGGCTCTGTAGGTCGCGACGCCGCCACGGGTCGTGGGGTCGTTATGGTCACGAACGAGGCCGTACGCGACGCCGGACGCAGTCCGGACGGGCTGACCATGGCGGTCCAAGGCTTCGGCAACGTCGGCTCGTGGACGGCCCGCCTCGCCGCGGCACAGGGATACCGGATCGTGGCGATCTCAGACGTCCAGGGTGGGATCCACCACCCCGCCGGCCTGCCGATACCGGGCGTCTTGGAATACGCTGGCAACGCCGGCACGGTCACCGGCTACCCCGGTGCCGAGCCCATCAATAACGCCGACCTGCTCCTCCTTGACGTCGACGTCCTCGTCCCCGCCGCCCTCGGTCACGTCATCACGAAGGCTAACGCCGACCTCGTCAGGGCTCGCCTGATCGTCGAGGCCGCGAACGCGCCGACCACACCGGTCGCCGACCGCATGCTGCTCGCCAACGGCATCACCGTCGTACCGGACATCCTCGCCAACGCTGGCGGCGTCACCGTCTCGTACTTCGAGTGGACGCAAAACATCCAGCAGTTCCGCTGGGACTCCGACCGCGTCAACCTCGAGCTGGCCAAGCACATGGTCACCGCCTATCAGCAGGTCCGCGACTACGCGCACGCGCACAACCGCGACCTCCGCCACGCCGCCTACGCCATCGCCGTGGAGCGCGTCGCCACCGCCGCGCATCTGCGGGGCTATGTCTGAGCCTGAATCCACCGGGAATGCGCGCCAACGCGCAATTTCTAGGGGTCCAACAGCGGGCGTCCCATGGATCGGCCAGTGGCTGGCCGCTTTTGCGCGTGGGTGCGCAGATGCCGCATGTTCACAACCACGACCCCTATGCGGGCCGGGCGGTCGGATCGAGAGCGTCGCGCAGCCCATCCCCCAGGAGATTGCAGCTCAGCACGACGACAAAGATCGCGGCACCGGGAACCAGCACGAGCAGCGGGTCGGTCTGCAGATACGGCTGTGCCGCGTGAAGCATCGCGCCCCATTCAGCTCCTGGAGGTTGGACGCCCAGGCCGAGAAAATTAAGGCCCGCGATGCTCAGGATGATGGTGCCGACATCGAGCGAGGCGAGCACGATCACGGGCCCGACGGTGTTGCGCAGGATGTGTCTGGTCATGAGGCGGCGAGCGGGCGCCCCCAACGCCTTGGCCGCTAGCACGTACTCCTGCTCACGGCACGCAAGCACCAGGCCGCGCAGGATGCGGGCGTACCCGGCCCAGCCGACCACGGTCAGGGCGAACACGACGTTGCGCAGGCTCTGCCCGAGCGTTCCCGCGATGGCCACGGCCAGCAGCAAGCTCGGAAAGGCAAGCAGCAGGTCGACCAGGCGCATGAGCAAGGCGTCGATCCACCCGCCGTAGAACCCGGCTACGAGCCCGACCAGGCCCGCGATCGTCACCGTCAGGAGCAGCACGAGGCCGGCGCTGAACAGCGTGGCGCGAGCGCCGTAGAGCAGACGGCTGAGCACATCACGCCCCAGATGGTCGGCGCCGAGTGGAAAGCGCGCTGATGGAGGGCTGAAGGCGAACTCGAGCTGCTGCCCGGACGGGTCGTGCGGCGCCAGCAGCGGCGCGGCAACCGCCGCAAGGAGCGACAAGACCACGACGCACAGAGCAGCCGCCACCAACGGATCACGCACCGGCCGGTTGCGCCGGGTGTCCCTCTCCCGATGGCGGTTGGACCCGCGCCTCGGCCCTCTGTCGACCGCCCACGGGGTGCGAGCTTGCGTCGTCTGGGTCATGCGCGCCGGCCGCTTCGAGGCTCACGCATGACGCAGCCGGGGGTCGATCCAGAGGTAGAGCACGTCGACGGCGAAGTTGACCACGACGAAGGCCACGGCTGTGTAGAGGACAATTCCTTGGATCACCGGGTAGTCGCGGACGAAGATCGCGTCGACCGCGTACTTGCCTACGCCGTTGCGGCTGAAGATCGTCTCCACCATGACCGCGCCTCCCACCAGATGGCCGATGCTCAGCCCGGTCGCGGTCACGATAGGCAGGGCCGCGTGGCGCAACGCGTGAACAACGGTGACCCGTCTCGCGCTCAGCCCCTTCGCCTTGGCGGTACGCATGAACGGCTGGCCCAGCGTTTCCCGCATGCTTGCCCGTGTCAGCCGCATCATCTGCGCGATAACGCTGGCGGACAACGCAACCGTGGGCAGGACGAGATGCTGCGGTGTTCCCGAACCGAAGGCCGGCAAGAGCTTGAGCCTGGCCGCGAACACGAGGATCAAGAGGAGACCGAGCAGGTACGTGGGCATGGTCGCCCCTAGCAAGGCGAGCGAGCGGCTACACGCGTCCCACCCTGAGCTGCCGCGCGCCGCCGCGAGGACGCCGAGCGGCACGCCGGCGAGGAGCGCGACGCCGAGGCTGGCTCCAGCGAGGGTGAGAGTCGCGGGCATCCTCGTGACGATCTCGGTGAACACCGGCTGCCCCGAACGGTACGAGACGCCGAGGTCGCCCTGGACCGCGCCGCCAAGCCACCGCACGTAGCGGACGGGCGCCGGATCGTCGAGCCCCAACTCCGCTCGGAGCGCGCCGACCGCTTGCGCCGAGGGCACTGTGCCAGGTTGCTGCATGGCGAGCAGCGAGTAGGCCGGATCCCCCGGCGCGAGGGCCGTCAAGGTGAACGCCACGGCGGAGATACCGAACAGGATCCCGACGAGCGACACCAGCCTCCGAGCCGCGTAGGCGACCACAGGCCGGCCCTACCGCCGCGCGATTTCGCTGGCCATGAAGTACAGGAAGTACGGATGGGGCCGGTCGAAGCCCTCAACGCTCGTGGACACGCCGTACACGTAGGTGGGATAGACCAGCGGGATGATCGCGACGTCCTGGAGCAGGTCTTCATCGATCTCGCAGGCCAGCGCGCGTCGCTCCGTACGCTCCGTTAGCCCACGCAACTCCTCGAGGCGCGCATCGACCCGCGGGTTGGTGTACTGACCGCGGTTGGCGTCGCCTCCGGTCGCGAAGAACTGAGACAGCGCGCCGAACGGATCGCCGGTCGCCGCCATGTTGTTGAAGTACATCGCGCCGTCCCACGGCTCGGTCTCCAGCGCCCCGTTGATGTCCTCGACGCTTTGGATCTCGACCTTGATACCGAGCGGCTGCAGGCTCGCCTGGATGATCTCGGCCATGGGCGTGAGCGCCGGGCGCTGAGGATACGACAGCATCAGGAGCGTGAGCGGCGTACCCGCCTTCTCGACGACGCCATCGCCGTCACCGTCGGCGTAACCAGCCTCGGCGAGGAGCGCGCGGGCAGCTTCGGGATCAGGAGCATACGGCTTGGCGATGTTCGGGCAATCCAAGACCGCGGGGGGCAGATTGCCTATCGCGGCCTCCGCCTGGCCGCGGAAGACCGACCCCACGAAGACGTCACCGGGCGGCACGGCATGGGCCAGTGCCTGCCGCACGCGCACGTCGTCCCACGGCGGGTGCGCCTGATTGAGGTAGACGAACATGGTGGCCACGGGTGCCGCCGCGACCGCCTTGAGGTCAGCGGAACCGTCAATCTGCGTCACGCTTTCGGGCTGGATGTCGAACGCGATGTCGATCTGGCCGCTTTGGAGCGCCAGAAAGCGCGCGCTGGCGTCCGGCTGCACGTTCACCTCGAGGCGTTGCGTGGCCGGTGGGTCTCCCCAGTACCCGTCGTACCGCACCGCGATCAGCCGGCTGTCCAGTTGGAACTCCTCCACGGCGAACATCCCGGTGGCGACCGGTTGGTTGGCGAAGGCCTCGCCTTGGGCCTCAGCGGCCGCGGCGCTCACGATTGCCGTGGTCGGGTCGGTGAGCAGGCCGGGAAAGTTGGGGCTCGGGGTGGCGGTCGTCACCAGGAGGGTGCGCGGGTCCTCAACCGCGATCTCGGCTACGTCGAGAAGCGCGGCGGCGGCTTCGGATTCCGTGATCGCCCGCTCCAGCGACGCCTTCACCGCCTCGGCATCCACGACGCTGCTGTCATGGAACGTCACCCCCTCGCGCAGACTTATCGCCCACGCGGTGTCAGACCGTCGCTCGACGGCCTCCGCGAGCCAAGGCTGTGGAGCGAGGTCCGTGTCAAGCCGCATGAGCGTTTCGACGAGCCCGAACTGGATGGCGTTGAAGCCCCCGCCCGCGACCGGGTCGGGAGGGCTGCTGAAGAACGGCGTGCCGATCCGCAGCGTCCCCCCGGCGCTACCTCACCTGCGCCCGAGGTCGTGGCGCTCACCGAGAATGCGAACAGAACGAGCAACAGCGCGCAGGCGCGACGAAGACGCGACATCGTGAATCACCTTTACCGTGACAATCCCGTCGTATCACCGGCCCGCCGGCCCGCATGTCGCCGGGGCGGCCTGATCACAGGAGGGCGGATCAAGCCGCGAGGCAAAGGGCGAAGAAGAACGACTCCGGCCGCGGAGGGTACCGTCTAATGATCTGTGGGCCCGCCGGCCGGTGTCAAGCAGAAAAGCGCTACTTGAAGATGGCTGTGCGGTAGTAGCGGAGCTCGGCGATGGACTCTTGGATGTCGGCCAGGGCGCGGTGGCCCTTGGCTTTCTCGGGAGCAGAGTCGTACGCCTCGGGATACCAGCGGCGGGCAAGCTCTTTGACCGTGGAGACGTCGACGTTGCGGTAGTGCAGCCAGCCGTTCAGCTCAGGCATGTACCAGCGCAAGAACGCCCGGTCGGCGTGAATGCTGTTGCCCGCCAAGGGAGCGAGATGAGGTTGCGGCGCGTAGCGGCGCACGAACTCCAACACCTGCGCCTCCGCCTCACCGACGCCTACGCGGGAGCGGCGGATCTCGTCGAGCAACCCCGACGCGGTGTGCATCTCGGTAACGACAGATCCCATCAGCGCCAAGTCAGCGTCACTCGCGGCCACGACCAGGTCTGGGCCCTCGATGACCTCCTCTAGCGCGGCGTCGGTGACGACGACCGCGATCTCGACGATGACGTGACGGCCAGGGTCCAGGCCGGTCATCTCCAGATCGACCCACACCAGCGGCTGGTCCATCGTCACTCCCCCATCTCGGCCAGCTCGAGCCACCGCGTCTCGGCGCGGTCGATCTCCTCCATGACCTGGGCCAGCTCGTCGCCGAGCCGCTGAGCGGTCTCGTAGTCACCCGTCGCGCCCCGCAGCTCGCGCTCCAGCTCACCCCTGCGCGCCTCCAGCTCAGGCAGCCGGTCGCCGAGGCTGGATAGCTCCCGACGCTCCTTGTAAGAACGCGTGCGACCTCCCGGGGACGGCTCCTTGAGCGGCCTCCGAGAGGCCGCCGGCGCCGGGCGCCGGTCGCGCGCTGATGCGATCCCCGCGTACGCGGCCCACCCACCAGGGTGGTGGCGCAGGCTTCCGTCGGGCTCGATCGAGTAGACGTCGCGGCAGACGCGGTCCAGCAGATACCGATCGTGAGTCGCGACGACGAACGCGCCCGGCCACCCGTCGAGGGAAGACTCCAGCAGGCTCAGCGTGTCGAGGTCCAGGTCGTTCGTCGGCTCGTCCAGCAACAGCACGTTTGGGGCGCCCGCCAGCACCAGGAGCAGCTCGAGCCGCCGACGCTCCCCGCCAGACAGCTCGCCGACCCAGCCGCGCTGGGCCGGGGGGTCGAACCCGAACCGCTCGAGCAGCCCACCTGCGCCGACCAGCTCACCGCTGCTCACCCTCGCGGACCGCACGTGTACGTCCACCACGTCGAACACGCGTTGGCGAGGCGGCAACGGTCGCGGATCCTGGCCATACCAGCCGAACACGACCGTATCGCCTATGGCGACCTCACCCAAGTCGGGCGCGACGCG
The DNA here is from genome assembly GCA_050743625.1 of Egibacteraceae bacterium. Classification (GTDB taxonomy): domain Bacteria; phylum Actinomycetota; class Nitriliruptoria; order Euzebyales; family Egibacteraceae; genus JBOGED01. The sequence continues at coordinate 20,647 of JBOGED010000460.1, forward strand.
ACCCGCGATCAGCTGGAGCAGCGTCGTCTTGCCCGCACCGTTCGGCCCGACGAGACCGATCCGTGCCTCCTGAGCCAGCTTGTAGTCGATGGCTCGCAGAACCCATCGCTGGCCATAGCGCTTCCCGGCATGGCGCAGGTTGACGACCTTGCTTCCCAGCCGGCGGCTCGGCAGGTCGAACTCCATCGCTTGGACGGGTTCAGGGAGAGCCTGCTCGACGAGCGCCTGCGCGTTCGCCGTGCGCAGCTTCGACTTCGAGGTCCGCGCGGCCGGCGAGCGGCGCAGGTACTCCAGCTCGGTGCGGGCACGGTTGCGACGCCGCTGCTCGGCGGCATCGGCCTGCTCTATGCGCTGGGCTCGGGCCTCGAGGTAGGCCTCGTACGACCCTTGATGCGAGTACAGCGCCCCGCCGTGGACCTCGACGACGCGCGTCGCGAGGCGGTTCAGCAGATATCGGTCGTGGGTGACGAGCACGAGGGCGCCCCTGCGGCTTCGCAGCAGCTCCTCCAGCCATCCGACCGCCCCGATGTCGAGGTGGTTGGTCGGCTCGTCCAGGATGAGCAGCCCCGTCTCGGATCCGACAGAGTCCAAGCCGGCGTCGGACGCCAGCGCCCGAGCGAGCGCCACTCGCCTCTGCTGACCGCCCGAGAGCTGACCGACTCGCGCGTCGAGCGGGGAGATCCCGAGCCGGTCGACCATCGCCTCGCCGGCCCGGTCGCGCACGACCTCCCCCACGGTGAGCGCCGCATCGAGCTGCGTCCGCTGGTCGAGATACGCGACCCGGACGTGGTTGGCGTGGACGACGTGCCCGCGGTCCGGCTCTTCAGTCCCCGCGATGATCCGCAGCAAGGTGGACTTCCCGCTGCCGTTCCGCCCGATCACTCCAACGCGGTCACCCTCGCCGATGCCGAAGGAGACATCGTCGAGAACGAGCTTCTCGGCGTAGCGCTTGGTGACACGCTCGAGGTTGGCAAGGTTCACGGTCGGTTCATGGGGAGAGGAACCCGACTCGCTCGTAGGTCACCTCGATGGTCCGCGTGGCGATCTCGCGGGCACGGCTCGCGCCCTTGCGCAGCATCTCCCTGACCGCGCCTGGGTCCCCGGCGAGCTCCGCGTGGCGCTGGCGCACCGGTCGGAGGAACCCGTTGACGGCCTCAGCCGCATCCCGCTTGAGATCCCCGTAGCCCTTGCCCTGATACCGGACCTCCAGCTCCGCGATCTGGGCGCCGGTGACCGCCGCCATCATATGGAGCAGGTTCGTCACGCCTGGCTTGTCCGGCGCCGCCCGCACCTCGGATCCTGAGTCGGTCACGGCGCGCATGATCTTCCGTCGTGTCGCGGCTTCGTCCTCACCGAGCAGGACCGTTCCTTGCGGGGACTCCGCCGACTTCGACATCTTCGCGCCGACCTTCTGCAGGTCCATGATCCGGGCCCCGACCTCGGGCACCGTGACCTTTGGCACCTTGAAGGTATCGCCGTAGCGGTGGTTGAAGCGCTGAGCGATGTCCCTGGCCAGCTCGATGTGCTGCCGCTGGTCCTCGCCGACGGGCACCTCGTCGGCCTGGTACACCAAGATGTCGGCCGCCTGCAGCACCGGGTAGGTAAACAGCCCCACCGACACCGAGTCGCGGCCCCGTCCCTTGTCCTTGAACTGCGTCATGCGACTCAGCTCGCCCATCGTCGCGATGCACTCGAGGACCCAGCTGAGCTGGGTGTGCTCCGGGACCTGCGACTGGACGAACAACGTGCACACGTCCGGATCGAGCCCCGCGGCGAACAGCCAACACGCCAGGTCGATCGTTGTGCCCTCCAGCGTCCTCGGGTCCTGCGGCATGGTGATCGCATGCAGGTCGACGATGCAGAAGAAATGGTCCGGCTGCTGCTGCCGCGCCCACCGGCTGATCGCCCCCGCATAGTTGCCAAGGTGAACATCACCCGTCGGCTGAATGCCACTGAGAACGCGCGCCACTGCCATCGCTCCTTACCCTTAAGTCCCGCGATCCTACCTCCGTGGCCGGCACGTAGATCGGCCGGGTCGACGGTTCAGAGGGGGTTTCGGAGGACGAAGATGGCGAGGTCGTCGTGGAGGTCGCCGTGGCCCCAGTGCACGATCGCGCGGGCGAGGGTGTCGGCGATGGCCTGGGCGCCCAGGCCGCGGCAGGTTGCGACGAGGTCGCGGAGCCGGCCGGTCTTGAACAGCTTGCCGTCGCGGCGGGCCTCGGTCGCGCCGTCGGTGAACAGCACGACCGCGTCGCCGGGATAGAGCGCGATGCGCACGTCCCTGACGTCGACCTCGGGAAAGACCCCGAGCAGCAAGCCGGTGCAGGCCATGGTGATGACCGTGCCGTCGCGGCGAAGGACGAGCGGGCGAGGATGGCCGCCGCATGCCGCCGTGACGATGGCCGCGTCGCGGTACCGCGGGCGGACGTGAAGGCACACCGCGGTGCAGAAACGGGCGTCCTCCGGGACGGTGTCCTCACGCAGCAACGCCTCGTTCAGCACTCGGAGGATCTGCGCGGGACCCGTGTGTTGCATCGCGGCGGTACGGATGACATGGCGAGCTAAGCCGGTCAGCGCCGCCGCTTGGAGACCCTTGCCGCAGACGTCACCGATCGCGGCCACCCAATCGCGAGCGCCGATCTGGAACAGGTCGTAGAAATCGCCGCACACCAACCGCCCCGCCTGTGCCGGCCGGTAGACCAACCCGTGCTCCAACCCCACGACCTGCGGGAAGGCGGGGGGCAGCAAGCTGCGCTGCAACGTCTCGGCGACATGGTCACGCTCCCGGTACAGCCGCGCGTTGTCCACCGCGACCGCGACACGGCTCGCGAGCTGCTCGACGACGCGGACATCTTCGGCTTCGTAACGAGGGCTGCCGGCGATGCGGGCGCAGGAAAGGGCGCCAAACCGCCGGCCGCCCACCGTCAGCGGCGCGACGATCGCGGTCCGCCAACCGGTCTTCCGTAGCAACGCGAGGTGGCATGCGTCCAGAGCGAGCTGCCTCAACCACTCGTCGCTCACGGGATCGATGACCTCGGTCCTGCCCGTACGGACGACCGCGGCCGGTCCGACGGGATGGCTCGAAGGGTAAGCGCTGTAGTCCCCGAGATCGTCCGCCAGTGGTTGGAGACCCGGCGCCTGCGAGTGCAAGACCGACCGCGCGAGCCGCCCATCGTCCTGTTGCAGGTGCACGGCGCACCAGTCGGCGAGCCGGGGCACCATCAGGCGCACGACCCGCTGGAGCGTGACGTCGAGGTCCAGCGATTCGGCCAGCTTGGCGCTCGCCTCGGCCAAGAACTGCAATCCGGCTCGCGCCCGCTCGGCCGCGCTCCACCCCGCCACCGCCCGGTGGGTACGCAGGCGCAGCTCCATCTCGCTCTCCACGGCCGCGGCCAACCCCTCAAGGATCCCAATCTGCTGGCAGGTCCAGCTGCGCGGCTGTTGGTCGAGCGCTGAGAAGGAGCCTTGGACGGGCCCCTGCCCGACACGCAACGGGATCCCGACATACGCCCGGATGCCCGTTCGCACCACCTCAGGGTGGTGCGCGTAGCTCGGCATCGCGGCGATGTCGGGGATCACAAGCGGCTTGCCGGAGCGAATGACCTCGCCACACAGCGGGCGGATCACCTGCTCGGCATCGGAGGGCGGCGGGACCAACCCGACATTGCCGTCCACGAGGTTCCCCGCCTCGTCACAGAACGTGACGACCGCGAGCGGCGCGTTCAGGAGCTGCGTGGCGAGCAGGATCAGCCGGTCGAACGGCTCTCGAGAGTCGTCGCCCGTACCTTCGACCTGGCTTGCGACCACTGGGCGCGCGACCTCCTGCCCTGCCCTATACCTCGCGGGTTGGCTCTCACACCAGGATGCGTCAAGGCGTGCGAAACTGCTCGCCATGGAATGGCCGATCCTACGGGGGCTCAGCGAGGAGGATCGCCACCGGGTGCTCACGGCGGCGCGGCGCCGCACGTTCTCTCGGCGGGAGGTCATCTTCCACGAGGGCGACCCCGGAGACACGTTGCACCTCATCGGGCGAGGTCGGGTCGCCATCCGGGTCACCACCTCGCAGGGCGACGTGGCAACCCTGGCGGTACTGGGTCCAGGCGACACCTTCGGAGAGCTGGCGCTCGTATCGCACGACTTCGAACGTACCGCGACCGTCGTCGCGCTCGAGAAGACCGAGACGCTGGTGCTGCGCCGAGGTCCCTTCGAGGAGCTCCGCCGCGCCCACCCGTCCGTGGACCGGTTTCTCGTCGACCTGCTGACGAGCCAAGTCCGGCGCCTGTCCGACCTGCTCGTCGAGGCGCTGTTCACGCCAGCGGAGACCCGCGTCATCCGCCGCCTCCTCGCGGTCGCGGAGGTCTACGGCAGCCTCGCGCCGGGCACGACCGTCCCTCTCACCCAGGCCGACCTCGCGTCACTCGCGGGGACCTCCCGCGCCACGGCGAACCGAGTCCTCCGCGCCGCCCAAGAAGCCGGCGCCTTAAGGCTCGCACGCAACCACATCGAGCTCCTGGACGTGCCAGCCCTGAACCATCTCGCCCGCCACTAGCACGTGGGCGAAGCGAAGCGGAGCGCGG
>JBOGED010000461.1:0-5051 GCA_050743625.1 Egibacteraceae bacterium
CTCTAAGACACACACTGCAGCATTTGATGCATTCCCGCAGCATCGAGATCGGTCCGCTATCCACAGGCTAATCTGGTTGCAAGTTGCTTGCAATAATCTTGGTCAGCGCGCCAAGCCTCTATTGGCCAGGGTTCTTCACGCATCCGTGAGAAACCCTGGCCACAAGCGATTTCAAGGCGGACCAGTGGCGCTGGCGAGGCGCCAGCCGGAGGCCTTCTCGCGCTGGGCGCAGAAGCGGGCGTAGAGGCCATCTCTGGTGATGAGCTCGTCGTGGGTGCCGCGTTGGACGATCCGGCCGCCCTCCACGACCAGGATCAGGACCGCGAGCGGAAGCGCGGAGGTGCCGCCCAGCACGGGCAGCGCCGACTCGGTGAACGTCTCGACGGCCCACATGTCCGAGGTGAAGGCGGCGGCGGTGTCGCCGGTCCGGCTCTTGGTGTGAAACGACATCGGGAGGCGGCGCAGGTGGTCGAGCACCCGCAGCCGCAGCTCGCTGGAGAACCCCAGCCCGCCGATCCATGCCTCGGAGTGGGACAGCCGGCCGAGGACGCATTGCGCGACCAGCGAGACCACGCCCGTGGTCCCGTACAGCCACGCCAGGCCTGGGGTGAGGGTGTCGTTGCGGAGCTGGCCGATCACGACCACGAGCAGCCCGACCGGGACGGCCTGGCAGGGCGACTGTAGGAACCGGTAGACCACACGGCGCCGCACCGTCGGGAAGCTCTCTAGGTCAGACGCCACCCGCATCAGCGTACGAAGCGCGTGGACGGCGCCGGCGCGCTCGCGGATCGGCTGGGCCGGCGCGCTCACGGAGATACCACCGGGGCTGTCCCTCTCACGCTGAGGCGGTGGGCGTCCAGATGATCCGCCCACATGCGCCGGTACAGGCCACCGCGGGCCAGGAGCGCATCGTGGCGGCCGCGGTCCGCGACCCGGCCCTTGTCGACCACGACGATCTGGTCGGCGCGGGTGATTGTGGACAGGCGATGCGCGATCACGATGAGCGTGCGCCCGGCCACCAGCGTCTTGGATCTCGGCCTCGCATTCGGGGTCGGCGAAGGCGGTGGCCTCGTCGAGCACGACCACGGGCGCGTCGGCGAGGATGGCCCGGGCCAAGGTGATGCGCTGCCGCTCGCCGCCCGACAAGTTGACTCCGCGGTCACCCACGCGGGCTTGATATCCCTCGGGCAGGGCGGCGACGAAGTCGTGGCAGCCAGCCGCCCGCGCGGCGGCCTCGACCTCTGCGTCGCTCGCGCCCGGGCGTCCCATGCGGATGTTGGCCTCGACGGTGTCATCGAACAGGAACGTGTCCTGGAACACGAATGCCACCTTGGCCATCAGCTGCTCCACCGCCATCTCCCGCACGTCGACCCCACCCAGCAAGACCACACCGTCGCTGACATCCCAGAAACGAGGAATCAATCGGGCGATGGTGGTCTTGCCCGCCCCGGACGGTCCGACCAGCGCGGTCACCTCTCCCTGTGCCGCGGTGAAGGTCACGTCGGTGAGCACCTTGCGGTCGGTGTAGCCGAAGGCCACCCGGCGGAACTCCACCGAGTGGTCGGCCAACCGCGCCCGCTCTCCACTGTCGGGCAGCTCGGGCTCGGACAGGAGCACCTTGACGAGGTCGCCGGACGAGGCCATGTAGGCCAGCATCGTCCCCTGCCGGAAGAACTTGAGCAGCGGGAGGGTGTACCCGATGCCCAGGATGAAGAAGAACAGCAGGGTGGTCAGGTCTACGCGGCCAGTGAGGAACAGCCACATGCCCACGGGCACGATGACCACGATGTTGGCCACCACCACGCTGTAGAAGGGAGAGCCCAGCGGGATATAGGCGCGCGACCACAGCGCCCACTTGTCGGCGCGGTCGGTGACCGCCTCTCGCGTCTCACCGAAGGCTTGGTCGGCGCGGTTGAACACCTTGATCACCGGCATCCCGCCGATGTACTCCACGACCGAGCCGTTCATCCGCGCCTCGGCATCCTCAGCAGGCGGGACGGTCGGCTCGGACCGCGCCATCGCAAGGTGCATCATCCAAAAGGCCACGGGCACGACCGCGGAGGAAGCCACGGCCAAGCGCCAGTCGACGGCGAACAGCCACACCGTCGTTGCCAGCCACACGCCGAGCCCCGCCATCATCTCGGGGATCCCGTGCGCGATGAACAGCTCCAGCCGCTCGACGTCGTCGACGATGACCTTCTTCAGCTCGCCGCCGCGGCGCCGGTCGAAGTACCCCAAAGGCAGCTGGGCCAACCGGTCGGCCATCCGCACCCGCAGCCCGAAGAGCACCTCGAACGCGGCGATATGGGAGATCCCCGTGGCGAAGGTGAACAGCAGTTGCCCGCCCACGATCCCGGCCGCGCCGACCAACGCCAGCCGTACGAGACCACCAGCCGTCGCGGTCCCTTGGATCAACGCATCCACCGCCCGGTACACCACGTACAGCGGCACCACGATGGCGGCCAGCAACGCCAACACGACCGACAGCGTGAGCGGCCGGCATGCCTCCCTCGCGAAACGCGCGAGGGCAAGGACCGATCTCGTCCGGCGCCAGTGCTTTGGCTCAGCCATCCCGACTCCTACCGGTCACACCGTCACGCCGCGCGGTTGCCGCGACAAATCCGCAGTTGAGAGCAGCTTGCCCTCGGTCCAGGGGCATGTCAACGAGGCGGCCCCGGCTCAACCAGGGACGTTGCCCTCGACGAGGTACCGGCGCCAGCGCAGGGTTAGCCGCTCCTCGAAGCTCATCGCGCCGCGCTCGACGCGGTCGATCCAGGCGAGCCACTCGGAGCGCACGTCGCGCAAGCCCGCGCGGCGGAACACCCCGGCGGCCGGGCCCGGGTCGGCGACATCGCCCAAGGGGCGCATCTCGTCGCGGCATCGTGGCCAGCGACGCCACTGGCGGGTGCGGGCCAGGATGAGCGCGTGGCCCAGCGCGAGCGCGGTGAGGTCGGCCGGGCTCCTGGGGAGCCAGGCGCCGTCGATGTCGATGATGCGGCCGCCCGGCCGGGTGGTGCGCGCCCAAGCGGAGACGGCTCGCTCGGGCTCGTGGAGCAGCCAGAGGACGTGGCGGCTGACGACGACGTCGACGCTGCCGTCGGGGAGGCCGGGGTCGTAGGCGTCGGCTTGGCGCAGGTCGATGGTGAGCCCCGCCGCTGTTGCCTTGGCTCGCGCCTTGGCGAGCATGGGCTCAGAGGGATCGATCCCGACGACGTCGTGGCCGAGCTCGGCCAGCAGCAGCGCGAGGAACCCGGTTCCCGTGCCGACGTCCAGTATCCGCCGGGGGCGGGAGGGGTCGACGAGCCGGCTGAGCAGCCGGGTCCACGCGTCGCGCTCGGGTGGCGACAGGCGGCCGTGGCCAGCCGCCTGGTCGTAGGTAGCCGCTCCGTCGTCCCAGCTGTGGCTCATCAGGCCCTCAGGCAACTCGGTGCGACTGGCTCTCAAGCGTAATTATGTCGCAGTCTAGCTCCCCAACCGCCGCGCCCTCTGTTACGAACGAAAAGATGGCGTCAGGCCCGCCGTGGTCTGCGCCGGGACCCGTAGGAGCGGACGATGAGCAGCCTGTTCGAGTGTTTCGACCGATTGGACACCAGGCTTAACCGCTGGCTGGTCACTCACAGCATCGCGCTGTTGCGGATCAGCCTCGGCCTCGTATTCCTTATGTTTGGCGCGTTGAAGCCCCGCCCAGGGGTTAGTGGTTGAGACGACGACCGCGCTCTCGCTCGGGCTGGTCTCGCCCGGTGTTGGGCTCGCGATCACGGCCGCGTTGGAGTGCGCGATCGGGCTGTGCTTCGTGACCGGCCGGTTCCTGCGCGCCGCCGTGTGGCTGATGGGAGCGCAGCTGCTCGGGGGGATGTCTCCCTTGCTGCTGTTCCCGGGCGAGCTGTTCCCCGGCCCCTGGCACGCACCCACGCTTTCCGCGCAGTACATCATCAAAGACGTGATCCTCGTCGCCGCGTGCCTGGTGATCGCCGCCACTTGGTCGGGCGCGCGCATCGTGGCCGAGCCGAGGACGATGAGGAGCACCTTCCGCGCCGCGGCGCCCCGGGTGGTCAGCACGCCGCCGGAGCGAGACAAGGTCCCCGCCTAGCGGCTCGCCTCGCCGGGGTCCAGCCGGTCAAAGCTGAGGTGCGGGCGGCCGGTGCGGGGTCGATGCAGTGTGCCAGGTAGACGCCGAAGACATGGGGCGACGAGGTCGGTGGTGAGGACCTCTTCGGAGCGGTCCGCCGCGACCACCGAGCCGGCCTCTAGGACGTAGAGCCGGTCGCAGCGGCGTGCGGCCAGGCCGAGGTCGTGCATAGCGGCCATCGTTGTCACCTCGAGGCCTCGGACGAGGTCGAGCAGCTCGAGTTGGAAGCGGATGTCGAGGTGGTCGGTGGTTCGTCGAGGACCGGTACGCGGCTCTCCTGGGCGAGCGCTCTGGCGACCAGTACCCGCTGCTTCTCGTCGGCCTCGGTGTGCCGGTCCAACGGTCCCTTGTGGGGGTTGCGGCCCGTCTCCACGACCTCGGATACGGTGAAGTCGAACTCGCCGGTGCTCTCCTGCGCGACCACGGCGGTGCGCCGCGCCGACTCCCGTGCGGAGAGCCGCCACACGTCGTTCTTGCCCACGCACACGGTGCCAAGGACCGGGCGCAGTGCCCGGTAGATCGTTCGCAGCAGCGTCGACTTGCCGCTGCCGTTGTGACCCAAGAGGCCGACGAACTCGCCCGGCTCGACCACCAGCTCGGCGCCGGAGACGATCGTGGTTCCATCAATCTCGACCGTGACGCCCGTGACCGTCAACCCATCCGAACACCGCCTCGCGGTCGCGTCGGCTCAACAGCCACCGGAAGAACGGCACCCCGAAGACCGCGGTGACGATCGTGAGCGGCAGCTCCGCGGGCTGGTCGATCGTCCTGGCCGCGAGGTCGACGAGGACCAGGAAGGCGGCTCCGGCCAGCGCGGCCGCCGGCACGAGCACGATGACCGCGCCAAGCGAGGCGCCATCTGGCGCCGCGTCACCGAGCCGCTGCTCACCGCCCGCCGCCCACGCCGGTCGCTGACCGCCGC
>JBOGED010000462.1:0-1625 GCA_050743625.1 Egibacteraceae bacterium
CGCGCACGCTGATGAGGCGGCGCCGGAAGCATAGTCGGCCGCTTCCCGGTCGTGGTGCTCACCTGCCTGCTCGGCTCGCGGCCGCGATGGCGCGGCGAGAGGCGGGATGGGCTGATGGGAAATAGACGCTTGAGCCCTATGCGGCGGCCTCCTGCAGCGTGACGGTGTGGCCGAGGCGTTCGAGCTGGGCGACGAGGCGTTTGATGGTGCGTTCGGGGTCGCGGCGGACGTAGTAGTCGCCGCCGGGGTCGGTGTAGGTCTCGCCGGTCTGCAGCATGTGCCATGCGGCGATCAGGATCGAGTGCATCACGGCGGTGCTGGCGCGGTTAGAGCCGCGCCGGACGCGTAGTCGGGCGTAGTGCGCGGCGAGGTAGGTGTCCTTGGTGCGCGCGGCGGCCCTGGCGGACTCGGTCAACGTCTGGCGCAGCCACTTGGAGCCCTTGCGCGTGCGTCCGGAGCGGCGCTTGCCGGCCGACTCGTCGTTGCCGGGGCACGCGCCGGCCCACGATGCGAGGTGTCGGGCGGTCGCGAACTTGGTCATGTCACCGCCCGTTTCGGCGACCAGGACCTCGGCGGCGCGACGCTGGATGCCTGGGATCGTGCACAGCAGCTCGACCTGCCGGTTGCCGAAAGGACCAAGCTGCTCCTCGATCGCTTCGGAGAGCCGGTCGATCGCTTCGTCGAGGAAGTCGATGTGGGCGAGGATCTGCCCGACGATCAGTGCGTGCTTGGCGCTGAAGCGGCCCTCCAGCGCCTCGCGTAGCGCGGGCAGCTTCTTGCGCAGCTGGCCGCGTGCGAGGTCGGCGAGCGCCTCCGGGTCGGTCGTGCCCGAGACGAGCGCGTCGAGCATCGCGCGGCCGGACTTGCCAAGCAGGTCCGACGCGACCGAGTCCAGCTTGATGCCGGTGTCCTGCATGACCTTGTGCAGCCGGTTGGCCTCGCGCTGACGATCACGGATCTGCGCCTTGCGATAGCGCGTCAAATCACGCAGGTCACGGATCGGTTTGGGCGGCACGAGGCTCGCCCTGAGCAGCCCGGCCTCGGCCAGCCGGCACAGCCACGCCGCGTCGGAGACATCGGTCTTGCGGCCGGGGACCTGCTTGACGTGGCGGGCGTTGACCAAGATCAGCTCGAAGTCGTCCTCGAGGATCGCCCAGACCGGCTTCCAGTACACGCCGGTGGCCTCCATCGCGACCTGCGTGACGCGGTGCGCGGCCAGCCAGTCACGCAGCCCGAGCAGCCCCTGGACCGTGGTCTGAAACTGCGCGATGTGCTCATCGCGGCGGCCGCGCTCGGCAGGCACGCGCACGCATGCCATCACGCTGGCCTTGTGGACATCGAGCGCGCCGGGGCGCTCGACGACGACATCCATCGGGACCTCCTGTCAACCGGGATCAGGATCGCCGCTTGCCAGAAGCCTCGACTGCAGTCGAATCTGAAGGGCGGGCTCAAAGGCACCAGTCCGGGGTCCCGGGCAAGGCTCCCAACGCCAGACTTTGAACGGGCTCACAGGCACCAAGACCAAACGCGGCGGCGGCAAGCGAACCCCCGAAGGATCGCCGATTTCATCCGCCCTGGATGGCCGTCAGGCCATGACGACTATGAGGAAGGGCCCGGATGTAGGC
>JBOGED010000463.1:0-3164 GCA_050743625.1 Egibacteraceae bacterium
TGGATCGCGGTACGCAAGTCCGCCGCGATGCGCTTGTAAGGCGTCGATCCAGACACGTGCCGAAGTCTAGGCCAATCTGCCGCAACAGCCTCTTATCAAGATTTTTCTGGACAAGTTCGCTTAAGCAGGTCACACTTAACAAGTGTGCCACATCGGCGCGAGCGAGTCACGAGAGTCGATGACCACCCAGGAGCAGGAGCCGATGATGCGGCAACTTCAGGCGATCGCCGAGGACTGGCGGACGATCCAGACCCTCAAGTCTGCTCTGGGTGAGCGACTGGCCCAGGTGAGACGCCTGGGCGCGACGTGGCGGCTGATCGCCCGCGAGACGGCCATTCCCATGACCATGGTCCGCCGCTACGCCAAGCCCCATCTCGCCGATGAGCACGTCGGTCAGGTCGGGAGTCGCGATAACCGACCTCCTGACCGAGTTTCCGGAGTTCGGCGCGATGTAGGGGGGGCGGTAGACCACTTTGAGGGCGAGGCCCGGTGTGGGACCACCGAGCCTCGCGTGTCACCACGAACCCCATTGCCACGGAGGAGGTAGCGACATGGATGAGGATACGCAGCTCAGGGTGCCGCCCATACCCGGCACCACCCGCGCTGGTGTGACCGGGATCAGCACGGTGGCTGAGACGCGGTGGGAGTCGGGGAGGTTTCGGTGTGGGCCGTGTTCCCGGGCTGATGGCCTGGTGGGGAGCAGTTTTCGTGGGTGGTTGAGTGGGGATCCTGGGTTGGAATGGGCGCGGTGCGCGGGGTGTCGGTGGCATCTGCTTGATGATGCTGGTGATCCCGCGTGTGGGTCTGAGCCGGAGCTGGCCGCTGGTGGGTGCACCGCGTGTCTGGCGCTGGCTGGTGAGGGTGTCCGGTCGTGAGCGGCGGGTGGCCGTTGGGCAGTGCTGGTGGCGTGGCGCAGGCGGGTTTCTTGCGGGCGCTGGCGGATCATGTGGAGCGCCACGACCTGGCTGCGGTGAATATCTCTAGCGATCATGCTGGTGGGTGGAGTCTGCACGTGTTTTCGGGGTGGACGAGGTGTGCGCGCACGGGGGGTCGGCTGCCGGTTGATGTCTCGGCTGGCTTGGTGGGGTGGGCGCGGTCGTTGGGGGTGGCTGGGCTGGTGGTTTGGCCGCAGGCCGACCAAGTCGTCGTCAGATTCGCGGCCAGTATCGGCGGGTGTCCGGTAGTGGTGTGGGGGTGTGTTGACCCGTTGCGGGAGGCGATGGGTCTGACCGAGGTGGACACCACGATCACGGTGGCCGCGTTGGCGTATTTCACCGAGCACGGCACGGCGCGGCCGGACTCTGCGGGTGAGCGGCGGTGACCCGTCGTCGCCGCGCGGCGCTACTGACACCCCCCGCGCGGGGGTCGCCAACGGATCGGTGTTGCGACCCGGCCAGGTGACGTGCCTGGACAGCTACCCCTGGCCGGGTCGGGTTTTCCCCAACCACTGACAAAGGAAGTCGAGGAGTTTGTGATGTTACAGGGTGATGCCCGTACGCGGGGTGAGCACGACGACCCGGTGCTGTTGCCGGCGGCGGGTGGTGTGGGTGGGGCACCGTTTTTGACGGTGGAGGAGTTGGTCGCGCGGTGGTTCACCGTGGGTTCGACGGCGAATACGGATAAGACCAATCGGGATAATGTCCGTGAGTTGATCAGTTCTGGTGTGTTGCCTGGCCGCAAGATCGGCCGCCGGTGGTATGTGCACCTGCGCGCGGTGCAGGCCTATGAGGCTGGTCGTGATGACCCAGCGGTGATGCGCCACCCCGAGACCAGGCGGTTGCTTGGTGCCGCTGGTGCGGGGGTGGCGTGATGGCGTCGTTGTGTGCGCCGTGCGCCCGGGCCGACGGGTTGGCGGGGAGTGATTTTGCTGGGTGGCTTCCTGATGGGGGTTTGGACTGGGGCCTGTGTGAGGGCTGCGGTTGGCATCTCGTTGATGACGATGGCAACCCGGGGTGCGGTTGTGGTGAGCGGGTCACCACCGGTGTGTGCGTTGGCTGCTTGGCCCTAGCCGGGCAGGGTGACCCGGACCCGGCCGGTGTGGGTGGTGGTCGGTGGTGAGCGCGGCGTCAGCGTCATCGCGGCCGGCAGCGCCCGTCGCGCGGCGGGTGCCGGCGTGTTGGGGTGTGGATCCTGAGGTGTTTTTCGGGCCGGCTGATAGCGCCCAGGGTGCTGTGGTGCATCGCTGGGAGCGCCGCGCGCTGGGGGTGTGTGCCCGGTGTGCGGTGGTGGCGGGGTGTCTGGCGTGGGCGTTGGAGTTCCCGGCTAGTGAGCAGTACGGCGTTGTGGGGGGGATGACCGCTGGTCAGCGGCGGGCCGCGTTGCGGGTCTCGGGCCGGTGGCCGGTTCGTTCGTCGGGGGCCGGGTGGACTGATCCGCAGGCTGGTGCGCGGGTTGAGGAGCTGGCGCGGGCCGCGGTGGCCTTGGGTGCGGCGGGGCGCCGGGCGGGGTGGATCGCGGCCCGGCTGGGTGTTGGTGAGCGGCGGGTGCGCCGGTGGCTGGCGCGTCACCGTGCGGGCGGGCCGCTGAACCCACCGGCGGGTGGACGGTCGGCGGGGGTGCCGGCATGAGCGGTCGCCGCGGTCGGTTCCGCCACGGGACAGCCGCGGTCTCGACGGCGGCGATCGGGTTACTGGCGCTGTGGGTGATCGCCGACATCGTGGACGAGACGCGCAAGCATCGGCGGACCAGGCGGTCCTCATGAACAACGCCGCCCACGACGTGCTGAACACAGAGCCGGTCAGTCATGACGTTGGGGTGAACCGTGCCGCGGACGCGCACAGCGATATCAGTGCGGCGAAAGCCCCCGCGCTGGCCAAGGCAATTCAGGTCGCTGCGAACGCCGCGCGGATATCGCGGCCTGAGGGGTGGACTTCAATATGTGGCCATTCATGCCGCGTCGACGTGGACCCCGTGTACGCGCCGCCCGCTTCACAGTCTGATCTCAAGGCCTACGCGACGCAGGGCTATCGGTGCATGTGCACACAGTGCACATCTTCGGGTGAAGGGGAGCGGGGAGTGGTGACCCTCCATTGGTGGGAACTTGACAAAGACCTTCTCGTGTGGGGCACCGCCCAGGATGGCCGGGTGGTGGCCACCGGACGTGGTTACGACGGCAAGGAACGCGCGGACGCGCTGTGGGATCCCCACGACGAGTCGACCGGTGA
>JBOGED010000464.1:0-32986 GCA_050743625.1 Egibacteraceae bacterium
CGCGTCGGGAAACAGCCGGTCACGCTCCCGGTGCAACACCGCATACACCGAACGCTGGCCCAGCACCCGCTCGCAGAACGGGTTCACGTCATCGAACAGACCGCCCTGGCGATCAGCCACTCCCAACGTCATGCGCCACTCCCAACCCAGAACCTGATCCCCCTCATTCTCGCCCAGAAACCATCGAAACGCCCGCACTCACCCCAAAAGACACCACCCACCTAGGTAACGAGTCAGCTCAGAGCCGACCGCGGGGGCATCGATCGGGACCGTCGCCGGCATGATCAACAGGCTCGAGTCGTTGCGCTCCCACAGCTCATGTACGACCGCAGCCATGAGCCTCAGCACCCCTCGCGTGCGTTGGAACTTGTCAAGGGTGGACCACTCACCGTATAGCCGGTCGAACACCTCCGGATGGATCGGGTAGGCGGCGGTCAACCGCCGCTCGTATTCAGCCTCTGAGCATCCAGAGGGGAACTCCGCCTTCTGCGTCCGGTAGAGATTGCCAAAGGCCTTGACGACCGCGTCGCGCTCTGGGGCTGCCTCGGCGGGTAGGTCGTCGAACAGCCGGCGGCGGACGATCTCGAAGCCCTCCTCGGCGGACGCCGTGCGCCACGACGACTCGACGCGGCCGATGACGTTCTTCAGGCGCTCGAGCGCCGCCCTCCCACCTTCGCCGCCGACCTCGATATCTGACGAGGGGATCGACACGACGAGCAACGCCCCCTCGACGGCCCGAGCTGCCTCGGCCAACGTCTGCGCGAACGTGAATTGCGCGTCGAACGACCCGGCCGGCAGCCCGTCGGCGCCGTACAGCTGGCGCGCGTAGGCGACCCACTCGTCAATCAGGATCAGGCATGGCGAGTAGTGGCGCAGCAGATCCACGAGCGCTGCCCCCGGGCTGGTGTGCGTGCGGTCCGCGTCGGCTACGAGCTGGTAGGCGTCGGCGCCGCCGAGCTGCCAGGCCAGCTCACCCCACAGCGTGTGAACCGTGACCGCATCAGTCTTCTGGTAGGCGACGCCTGGCGAGATCATCTGGCCGACGAGCACGGCGGTCTTGGCGCGCGGGGGTGGGTTGTACCCCGCCTCGGCCAGCATCGACTCCATCCCGGGCAGCGTGATCGGTGAATGGCCGTTTGCGAGGTGGAACAGGGCGATCAGCGAGTGCGTCTTGCCACCACCGAAGTTCGTCTGCAGCTCGACGACCGGGTCGCCGCCGTCCTTCCAGAACCTCAAGACGGCGTTGAGCAGCAGTGCCCGTAGCCCGTCGGTCACGAACGTTCGGCGGAAGAACTCGACCGGGTCCTGGTACTCCTCGGCCGCCTCGCCACGCCACACCTGGTGCAGGTCGGCGGTGAACTCGGCCTGCTGATACCGCCCCGAGGCCACGTCACGGTGCGGCGTGACGAGCGCCCGCCATGGCTTCAGGCCTCCGGCCGGCTGCCCCTCGACGGGAGCGACCGCCACCTTGCGCTGGGTATGGCGCGCCTGTTCGTCGAACCGTGTCCTCAGCAGGTCCTGGCGCATCCGGTCCACCTCGACCGCCTCGTCCCCGGCCGAGACCGCCAGCAACAGCCGGTGCACGGTGTCGAGCGCCCGGTGCGCGTCCTCGGTCGAGAACTTCTCTTGGTGTGCCCAGCGGTTACGGGTGCCCTGCAGCTCTCTGACGTAGGTCTGCTCGACGCGGTCGAGGACCTTTTTAAAGACCTTGTCCCACTCGTCCCACATCACCTTGAGCAGGAAGGAGCTGTCAGTGGGCGACACCTTCATTCCGGGGCGGGAGCGGTCGACCGCCTCTAGCCACTTGTTGCCGTACTCCGCTCGGCACGCATGGGAGACAAACGGTGTCAACCCGTCGCTGAGCAGCCCCAGCGCCTTCCCCACTCGTTCGTAGTTCGTAACCGCCATTTATGAGGTCTCCCGTGAATCGCTCACAGCAGGGTGTCTTGAGACGCGCCGGACGCGAGCCGGGCGATCTCGGGCCAGGCCACGACCAACGAGTTGTAGGCCAAGGCTTCCTTCGCCCACTTCTTCCGCTCGCAGATCGTATAGAGCCGGTAGGCCAACTCCCGCGCTGTCTCGCCGATCCCGCCGACGCGCCGCAGAAGGTCCGCCGCCTTCTCTTCCCCGCCGGTATCCAGCGCATGGATAAGGTACTGGCTGACCTCCCAGACCGTCAGGCGGGTGTCCTCGTCTGGGTCCCACGCCTCTGACAGCTCGCTCCGGTCAAGCAGCCGGACCTTGCCGCCCCGTGATTCGAGAAACCCGGCTTGGACAAGGCCGGTGATCGACGTGTTCTTCGCCTTCGACAGCGTCTCCGCCGTGCCGAACGACCCCGGGTTCATGCCGACGTCCTCGAACCACGCCAACGCCCACCGCGTATCCCCGTCGAAGTCACCCTCCTGCTCCGACAGCGTCTCGTCGAGCACCTGGTTGATCAGGCCCAACGCGGTGCGAACGGTCATGGATTGGCCATCAGCCTCGACCACCTTCGCGTAACGCGAGAACACCCCCATACCTGGGCCGATGGCGGATTGCGCAAGGTCGACAGGAGCGATATTGCCCTGCTGCAGGTTGTGGAGAGCCTTGGGTAGCTCGGCCTTGAGGGCAGTGAGGAACTCCTTGCGGGTTGCCAGCGGCGCGTCGTCGGGGCGGAGTCGGCAGACGAGCGCAATGGATGAGGCAAGCGCGTTGCTTGCCATCCCACGCATTCGTGTGGCGCCCTCAGTGCGAAGCGGCCAAGTGCCGTTCACCACCAAATCGGCCTGGAGCAATCCCTCAAGCATCGTCTCCCAGCCAGTCGAGACGGTGCCTTTGCCGTCGCTCTCTGCCTGCTTGAATGCATAAATAATAGTTAGCGGAAAAATATGCGCCTGAGTCAAGCGCATTCGCTTGAAGGCGGCGCCGATACCCACCTCGAAGTGTTTCTTTGCCGCGGCTCCATCCCCTCCATGACGGTACGGCTCCGCCACGAGTTCTTGCGTCTTGGGGACGAGCAATGTGCTGAATAGATCGGAGTAGATTCCCTTGAGTGAACGGCGTAGCCACACGTAGAAAAAATCGGAGAGATTCGCATAACTGATATTATCGTAGTAAGGCGGGTCGGTGGCATAAACGACAGGGCAATCAGGTGTGAGATCAACAGCATCGAGCTGATGAAGCCTCGTTAAACCCCTTGCCGGTAACCGATCAAGTAAAGAGGCGGCTCCCGAAACAACCCCGAACCAATCTCCGCCAGCACCGGCGAACGGATGGACCTCTGCGAAGTCCCACACCAAGGGTATCGCCTGCCGACCGAACGCAGGCGCGGACTTATCTTCACCCTTTCGCCACCTGGCAAGCGAGCAGTGAAACACCGCTGACTTGCTGGCGCTTAGGCCTAAGTACGTGGCTACGGCATTGCCGTATTCAGCATCACCCCCCGTTACTCGCTCGCAGACCTCCCCGACGAGGTCCGAGAAGGTGCACAGAGCCACAAGTTGGCGATCCGTGAACAGGTGGTAGTGCTTGGTAAGACCATAAGCGGTGACCCAGATGTTTCGCGGGTCGTGAGGCAGATCGGCGCTAGGCACGTCGCCTGGTGGCACCGCTGATCGGGCGATCCGCTCGTGCTCCTCGTTCGGCGGTAGGTAGATCCGCCGGCCGCGACCCGCGGCCACGATGGTCATCAACTGCGCGCCCATCCGACCGGCCTTGCCCTCCTCCCGGATGTAGCTCAACGGCACAGGGGTGCCGGTCGCAAGACATACCGCGCCGCCGCGGCCGACCGTCCCCTCTGGGCAGCCCGGCCCCGTCCTGATCTCGAAGCGGATCTGCTTGTTCTCGCGGTCCACAATCGGCTGGACCCACGTCTCTTTGCCCTTCTTCGTCGATAGGGCGAACGATCGCACGAGCGGCATGGGGCCGTCCCAGGCGGGGTTTGGCGACTTAACCGTCCTGGCCCATAGCCAGGCGATGACCGTGGCGTCGCCCCCGCCGTGCTCGGGTGGGAGGGTGACCTTGGGGTACAGGTGGCCGATACGGCGTTCGGCCTCGTCGCGCATCCACTTGCCGTAGTAGCGGACGTCCTCGGCGAGGCCTTGCGCTCCCTTCCACGTGGCAGTCGACTTCAACCGTCCGCCGTCCGGGTGCACCGGTGGTTGGCCGGCGAACTTCGGGGGGATCTCGATCAATGCCTTGGTGATGAGCACGGCGACCGGGTTGAGGTCGCTCGCGTGCGCTTCCAGCCCCAAGCGCTGCGCCTCCAGCGGGATGGAGCCGCCGCCGCAGAATGGGTCGTAGATCGGCGGCGGGTTGCCGTCGCACGAGCGCATAATTTCAGCTCGGGCCTCTTCGAGAACATCCTCGTTCGTGGTGTTCTCCCACTTCACGAGCCGTTCGATGATCTCGAACAAGCGCTCACGTTCGACCTTCTGCGCCTCCTCCGTTGGGAACTGATCTGGGTGAGCGGACGGATCGTCGACCAGTGAGGCGAACAGCACGGCTCTGCAAGCGGCCAGCGGTCGCCGAGCCCACCACAGGTGAAGGGTCGAGGGGTGGCCGTGGCGGATCGACTTCTCGCGAGCCGACTCCTTGTTGATCGCCTCCAGCGGCAGGGCGACCTCGATCAGCTTGCGTTTGTAGGCTGCCTCGGTCATCGTCAACCTGCCGCCTCGGCAAGCTCGGGCTCAAGCGGCAGGGCGTCCGATGGGCGCATGCTGATCCAGCCGAGCAGGTTCAGACCTCGCACGGCCGCCGCGACCTCGTCGCGGTCAAGCGGCGGCTTTCGATGCACCTTCCACGCGAGCACCTCGTCGACGGCGTCCTGCTCGGTCGGCGTACCCGCACCTCGTGAACGGTTGCGGGCGACGAGGTGCGCTGCTGCGTAGTGCGCCGAGGCGAGCACCTCTGCGCGTGCGGTGTCGGCACGCAACAGCAGGTCAGCCACTCGCTCGACCACCGGCCGCCATTCCTCGATCTGGGTTCGATAGCGCTCGACCGCATCCTCGTACGTGGGACCCGTGTGGACTTCGAACATCTTGCCCAGCCGCCTCTCCGCGATCAGCCCGTTGTTCACCAACCTGGTTTGCAGGCGCTTCAGCTGGTCAGAGAATGGACCATAGCTCCCGCGCCGATACTCGAGTCCTGTCGGGATGCCGGCTTGGGTGGCGAAGTACGCGAGCTTCTGGAACGTCGTGCGACCGATAGGCCAGTGATAAGGCTCACGCTCGACGAAGCGGAGAATGACGGCCAACGCGACGGCAGCGGGATCCAACCGCACTGGACCGTCGCCGGGCGAAACAGCCGGTCCGGTGTCGCACGCGAGGAACTCGACGGCAAGCTCCGACTCTGGCGCGTCGTAGGGGGCATACAGCTCGACGTCGACGTCGAGGCTCGCCAACTTGCGATAGAGCGTCGGGCCGACCACCCGCCAGTCGAGTTGACCCTCACCGCATCCTAGCGGAGGAACGGCCAACGACTCGATTCCCCAGTCCTGGTAGTGTTCGGCCAGGTAGTCAAGCCCATTAGTAATGTCCGAGAGCTTGGCAACGGAGCGCCAGTGGTCCTTGGTCGGGAAATTAAGGACCCACGGAGGGATCAGCGACTTGTAGAGGTACGGTCGACCCAGCCACACATCCCCAGACGCGCAACGCCGCACATAATCCTCGTACATATCAGGAAATCGCTTCCGGAACCCAAGCGCGATTCCCTTCCCCATCACGCCGACGCAGTTCACGGTGTTGACGAGCGTCTGCGCCTCGGACTCGAAAAGATCACCCTTGACCACGTTGATCATCTTCCGTCACATCCCCTCGCGGAAGAACTTGTACGGATCGAGTATGACTGGCAGAGATGGAGCTGCCGAGGACATCCGTCGCCGTGCTCCTCCTGAACCGACGTAAGCACCGACGATGAAGCCGGAATCAACGACCGTGGGTACTAAGACCTCGGCGCACATCGCCGACTGATGGCGCCATTCTGCGATCTGGTCATCTGGGTATTTCCACGAGGCCGCGAACACCGTAGATTGATCGATTCGCCGGAGACCAGTCGAGGCATCAGCGAACCGTACGTAGTCGCTCGCGGCGTTCTGATCCGTGACGACAACGTCCGGTAGATCGAGGACCGCTGTCGATACCTGTAGTAGACAGATGGCGTGGACTGATGCTCCATACAGAACTTTCGACAACATGATGTTGCGGCCGTTGACGTACAAATTGACATACTCATGGAGACGACAGCCACCCGGCACCTGCTTCTTCGCCCGTCGCGCTTGGATGTCCTCCATGGCCACAGATGTGTGTACGACATCCTCGGCGGCGACATGGCAGAGCAACCCCAGCTTCAACATCGAAGGGACGTTGTCGATCGCCGTGATGTAGTGCAGCTCCGCCAGTTGGCTGCGGTCCACCTAACATACTTCCTCGAGTCTCATGCCGGGGTCTCCCCTCGGGCGAAGTAACGTTTCCAGTCAAGGTTGACGCTGATGGCGTCGAAGGGGAGATCCCCGACATCCTCGAAGGCGTGGCGTAGGTAACGGACGGATGGCGCGATGGCGTCTTCAATCTCGACGAGGGCGAGGACGTGCTGGTCGGGCTTGTTCCGGCCGACGCAGACCTCGCTTCGGGTCACCGTGAAGGATTCATCGCCCGCCACTCGGCCTTTGACCTCGATGAACCACAGGGTGCCGTCGAGATCCTTGGACTCTATGTCGTACCCCTTGTTGTGGGGTGGCATCTCGACGGCGATGCGGCCACGGTCCTTTTCCGCCGCGAGCACCGCATCGACAGCGGCGCGCTCGGCGGCGGACCGCTCGCGTGTGCGTTTCGCGATGGTCCCGCGCAGCCTGGCCAGCAGACCCGCGGGGACGACAAGGGCACCGCCGACCGGGACCGGAGGCAAGGACGACAGCTGGCGCTCGGCCTCGAGGTCCTCAAGCCGGCGCTTGAGCCGGGCTTCTAGCTCGTCGGCGCGCTGGCGAGCTTTGGCAGAGTTCATGCCGCTGCGGGGTAGCTTGCCGGCGAGCTCCTTTTGCTTGATCTGGTTGGCCCGGTGGTCCCAGTGCTGGATCTCCGACTGGAGCCGGTCCTTGACCGCGGCGGTCGTCCGATCCACACGGTCGAGCGTCCGGCGCCGCACCTCGTCCACGTGGCCGCGCGCGAGGTGGACGCCGTGGTCAAGCGCTCTCGCCTCCAACTCCTCTCGCACCCAGCCGCCCTCGATCACCGGCGTAAGGAGGACCAACTCCTCAGGGGTCGCCGGACGGTAGTCGAGGTACGGCGCCCACCCGGCGCCACGAGCCGCGCCGAGCTGGTCGACCTCCACGAACTCGAACCGCTGCGACACGACCCGCCGGTCGCCGGCCACGGTGCTGCGCCCGTCGACCACCGCGTGCTGAAGATAGAGGAGCACGCGGGCACTGTCACTGGGATCGCTCTCGTCGATCAGGACTGTCCCTTGTCGCAGCAGTGTGTCGTACCGCTCGAGGATGAGGTCGATCACCCCGTCGAGCAGGGGATGGCTCGGGCTGACGTACTGGGCCAGCGGCCGACCTTCGACGGCGATGAGGTGGTTCTCGAACGTGATCCGCTCGTAGCGACGCAGCAGCGGAGCGCCCATGCCGATCTGACGGTCCCGCCGCCGTAGCTCCGCAGGGACGTGGGTGATCTCAAAGCGCCCAGGCTCCCGCTCGCGGATGGCGCCGCCAAGCATTCGGAATGCCTCGAAGAAGAAGGAGCGAATGAAGTGAGGCTGCAGTTTGCGGGCCTCGGCACGCTCCATCTCATCGCGGATGCGCTCGACGTCGGCCGCGGTCATGACGTCGCTGTAGAGCGCGCGTTCCGAGACGACCTCGCGTAGGGAGTCCGCGACCGTGGCGTCGACGATCTCGCGCAGCCGCGCTTTCACCTCAGGCTGGTCGCCGTAGCGGACCGCTTCGATGAGGAGGTCTCGTAAGCTCTGGTCCCGGAAGGCCTCGCCGAGCACGTCGAAGACGTGATCACCCAAGGCCTTGCGCTGCTCGTCGAGCTTCTCGAATAGCCGGTGGAAGACGTAGCCTTCACGGGTGTCCTCAGCTACGAGGTTCCACAGGTGACAGACCTCCTTCTGGCCGATCCGGTGCACCCGCCCGAACCGTTGCTCAATGCGGTTGGGGTTCCAGGGCAGGTCATAGTTGACCATCAGGTGCGCACGTTGGAGGTTGATGCCCTCTCCGGCGGCGTCTGTCGCAACCAGGACGAGTACGTCCTTGTCTTGAGTAAAGGCCTCTTGTATCTTGCGGCGCTCCTCGCGGGGCACACCGCCGTGGATGCTGACCACGGCCTCGGCGCGGCCAAGCAAGCCTTGAATCTTGCCGACCAGATAGCTCAGGGTGTCACGGTGCTCGCTGAAGATGATCAGCTTCCGGCGATGCCCGTGCGCGTCGAACATCTCGGGGGTGTGCTGGAGAAGTCTGGACAGCTCCTCCCACTTGCGGTCGGCGCCAGAGTCGCGCACCTCTCGCGCGTGATGCTCGAGATCGGCAAGGGTGGCGATCTCGCGCTCGAGCTCGGCGATGGTGCGAGCCGCGGAGGCCTGGTCGACCAACTCCTCCTCGAGCTCCTCCCGCTCGCCCTCCGGAAGATCCTCGGTGTCGAAGCCTTCGTCGGCGCCGCGGAACTCGTCTGGGATCCGTGGCGTCCCGAGCGCGGCCTGGAGCTGCGCGCCGCGCTTTCGCATACGCTCCTGCGCCACCCGGTCCTCCAGCCGTTTCCGGCGGCGGCTCAGCGAACGGTAGATGGCTTCGGGTGACGAGGCGAGCCGGCGCTGGAGCGCGGTGAGAGCGAACCCCACAACGGCGCCTCGGCGGCCCTCACCCTCGGCCTTGAGCCGGTCAGCCCGGTTCATCTCCCGCTGGACGTACTCCGTGACGAGGTTGTAGAGCAGCGCCTCAGCGTCTGACAGCGGGTAGGTGGGGCTGTAGGCGCGCCGCTCGGGGAACAGCGGCGTCCCGTCGAACTTGAGGAGCTTCTCCTTGACCAGCCGGCGCATCAGGTCGGACGTGTCGGCCGCATGCGCCCCGTCACGCGGCTTGCCCTCGAACCGGTCGCTGTCGAGCAGCGCGAGAAATAGCTGGAAGTCCGCCTCGATGCCGGCGTGCGGCGTCGCCGTCATGAGGAGCAGGTGACGGGCGACCGAACCCGCCAGCCGGCCCAGCTTGTAACGCTTGGTCTCCTTGACCTCGCCGCCGAGGTAGTGCGCCGACATCTTGTGAGCCTCGTCGACGATGACGAGGTCCCAGTCGGTGGCCTGCAGCTTGGCCTGCAGGTCCTCACGCCGCGACAGATGGTCGAGACGCGCGATCAGCAAGGGCTTCTCGGCGAACGGGTTGCCGCTGCGCGCGGCCTCGATCATGTCCTTGGTGAGAATCTCGAAGCTGAGCGCGAACTTGTGCCACAGCTCGTCCTGCCACTGCTCGACCAGGCTGCCGGGTGCGATGACCAGGCAGCGCTCGACGTCACCGCGGATCATCAGCTCCTTACAGAACAGCCCGGCCATGATTGTCTTGCCGGCGCCGGGGTCATCGGCGAGCAGGAACCGCAGCGGCTGGCGGGACAGCATCTCACCGTACACGGCGTCGATCTGGTGCGGGAGCGGGTCCAGGTTCGAGGTCTGGACGGCGAGGAAGGGATCGAACAGGTAGGCCAGCGAGATCCGTTGGGCCTCCGAGGCCAGGTGGAACAGCCGCCCGTCAGCGTCCATCGCCCAGGCTCGGCCCGCGCGCTCGATGGTCAGGCGGGGCTCGTCATCGCGGTAGAGGAGCTCCTGGCTGGGCTTCCCGGTCGAATCGTCGACATAGGTCAGCGTGACGACGCTCGAGCCGCGCCATGCCACGTCAACGACCTTGACGGCGCGGTCGGGAAGCACGCCCCTCACGAGCGCGCCCTTGGTGAGATCCTCCAGCCGAGCCATTTGGCAGCGTTCACCTCCTTCGCTAGCCGAACTACCATACGAGAGAGGTGCGACAGGATCGCCAGCAACCCCGGTCGATCGTTCATACATTCCCTAGCGAAGGGGGACGGGGCCATGGCGACTTCGGCGGGGGTGTTCGAGCGGGTGTTCCGGCTCCAGGGGAGGGGCACGGACGTCAGGACGGAGGTGGTGGCGGGGGTCACGACGTTCATGACCATGGCGTACATCCTGTTCGTGAACCCGGCGATCCTCTCCCTCGGTGGCACGGGGCTGCCGTTCTCGCAGGTGCTCACGGTCACCGCCCTCGTCGCCGGAGTGATGACCATCGCCATGGGGCTCGTCGCGAACTATCCCTTCGCGATCGCCAGCGGGTTGGGCCTCAACGCGGTGGTCGCGTTCCAGCTGGTCGGCGCGCAGGGACTCACCTTTCCCGAGGCCATGGGCGTCGTGGTGACCGAGGGCGTCCTCATCACGATCCTCGTGATCACCGGGCTCCGGCAGGCCATCCTCGACGCGATCCCGGTCGAGCTGAAGAAGGCCATCGCCGGGGGTATCGGGCTGTTCATCACCCTGATCGGGTTCGCGAACTCAGGGCTTGTCGTGCGCGGGCCGGAGGGCGGACCCCTGCTCGCCCGCGCGGACGTCGGCAGCGCGCGCATCGCGATCTTCGTCGTGGGCTTGCTGTTCACCGCCATCCTGGTCGCGCGCCGGACGAAAGGCGCGCTGCTGCTCGGCATCGCCGGCACGACCGTGCTCGCGATCGTGGTCAACAGCCCGGAGGGCGACCTCTATGACACGCCGAGCACCGCGCTGATCCCCACCCGTGTCTTCGCGGCGCCCGACTTCACGCTGCTCGGAGACTTCTCGTTCGGCTACGTGGCAAAGCTCGGCGTGATCGCCGCGGCGCTGGCGGTCTTCACGCTGATGCTCGCCGACTTCTTCGACACGATGGGCACGGCCATCGCGCTCGCGGACGAGGGTCGTTTCCTCGACTCCCAGGGTCGCTTGCCTGGGATGAACCGGGTGCTCCTCGTCGACTCGGTCGCCGCCGCGGTCGGCGGCGCCGCCTCAGCCTCCAGCGCGACGACGTACATCGAGTCGGCCAGCGGCATCGCGGAGGGCGGCCGGACTGGACTGGCCAGCGTGGTGACCGGCCTGCTGTTCCTCGCCGCGCTGTTCGTGTCCCCACTCGCGGCGGTGATCCCACCGGAGGCGACGGCGCCAGCGCTGATCTTGGTGGGCTTCCTCATGATGTCGGTGATCCGCGAGCTGCCGTGGGACGACTACGCGGTGGCGATACCCGCGTTCCTCACGGTGGTCGTGATGCCGTTCACCTACTCGATCACCGACGGCATCGGGTGGGGATTCGTCTCGTACACCGCCATCAGGCTGCTGACCGGTCGGATCCGCGAGACGCGGCCGATGATGATCCTGTCGAGCATCCTGTTCGCCCTCTACTTCGCTTCCGACCCGCTGCGCCGCTTGCTGACCGGCCCGGCATCTTGAGCCCTGACGCGGTCGGCCACAGCTCTTCGGAATGGTGGTACGGCCGTACTTATGCTCGATTGTGATGGGAAATCGGCTGCGCATGGTGGTTCACGCCTGGGCCGGATCGCCGTGGCCCGCCGCACCGCGGCCAAGAGGCCACCGGTGAGAACGTCGCGGCAGGTGACATCGTTGATCCACATTAGCAACGGGTGGGAGTCATGGCTTGCGCCTCCTAATCCAGATCAGACGACGTCGGTCCGGGATCGAGCGATGAGGCCGGCGATCTCGGTCAGGACTGCGGTCGCCTCCTGGTAACTATTGGGCGCGGCCGTTCGCCAGGTTCCCACCTGCCCCGCCTGAACAGCGGGAAGGCTGAGCCAGGTGGGCCTCTGCGCGTACTCTTGGGGTTGCGATCGCGCGTCGACAATACGCGAGGTCCCAGGCGTCGGACGGCTCAGTGACATAGAACGCCTCTGGAAAGAGGGCCACGACCAGCACGTCGAGTCCCGGCTTCCCGGCTGCCGCTTGGCGCAACGCCTCCGCCGCGGCCTCGAACGCCTCGCGAGCGCGGACCACCTCTGCAGCGCCGAGGTCGGCGCCGACCGCCTCGGCAAGCTCACCGAACCGCTCGATCGTCTCGGGCAGCGGCACGCCTTGCAGGTTGATGCCCACGACCGGCGCCACTCGCTCAACCTGGGAAACCAACTCTGGCGGCACGTAGCGCAGGTCGCCGGGCAGGTAGATCGTCGTGACGATCAGGTCGGGCCGCAGGCCGGCGAGCTTCTCGAGGTTGAAGTCCCCGAACTCCTCACCGATCGACTCGACGGCATCGAGGTCGAGCGACCCGATCTCGGTGTCAGGGTTCCCGTCGGGGCCCCGCTGCGGCCCCCAAACTCCTACCAACGAGCGAACCCCGAAGTCCCAGAGCGCTCCGGCCGCCCCAGAGAATGCCACGACCCGCTCGGGCCGGGCATCCAACGATACGGTCTGGCCACGGTCATCCGTGAAGCGCCAGCCGGCCTGCGCCGCATCGGCGGGTACCTTTCCGGCGAACGCCAGCAACGCGGCCAGCGACACGCCACCGCCGAGCAGATCGCGGCGAGTAAGGCCGCCCCCGCCTGTGAAACCAGCCCCATGGCCATGCCCGCTCTCCCGCAGTCTGAGAACCCGGCGCTCGTATAGCGTGCGCGAGGATGTACGGCGTCCGGGGGCTACCCTGTCGGTATGAGGGCGATTCTGCTCGACGTTCCCGAGACGCTCCTGGCCGAGCGGCGCCGACGAGGGGCCGACCTGTTCGACGAGATGTGGGACGGAGTACTCCACATGGTTCTGCCGCCCAGAGCTGCCCACCAGTATGGCGCCGCGCGGTTGTTCGTCGTGCTGGAGCCGATCACGACAGCCCTCGGGTTGTGCTCCTTCTTTGAGACGGGCCTGTTCCGTGCGGCGGACGACTACCGCGTGCCCGACCAGCTGTACTGCCGCCTCGAGTCGTTGTCCGAGCGGGGCGCGGAAGGTGCGGAGCTGGTCGTGGAGATCCCCTCCCCGGGTGACGAGTCCTATGACAAGATCGATTGGTACGCGGCTCGCGGGGTGCGCGAGCTGCTCATGGTGCATCCCCCGGACCGGCGGGTCGAGCTGCTGCGAGCGGTCGGCGACCGGCTGCTCCCGGTCACCGCCGACACCGATGGCGCGGTCCGCTCCGACGTGCTTGGAGTGCGCTTCCGAACCGTCGGAGACCGGCTGGAGCTGACCTGGGACGGCGGCTCAGCCCAGATCTGAGCGGTCGGGGACCTCTCTGGATGCACAGTGCAAGGTATGTCGGGAGGGGAGGGGGCGCTTCCGTCGCGGCGACGTCAGGTGGGGCGCAGGTCTTCCGCGGCGATGACGCCGAGGCGCTCGGCGACGTCGGTCGCCCGCTCTTGGAGGTCCGCCTCGACCATGATGCGCAGGATCGGCTCGGTACCGGAAGCGCGGACAAGGACGCGGCCCACGACACCCAGGGCCTCTTCTTCCTCGGCGACCGCCTTCCACAGACGGTTCGCATCACTCAGGCGGTGCAGATCGACCCCGCCGACGTTCACCAGAGCCTGCGGGAGGCGTTGCATCACCTGAGCAAGCTGTGCCAGCGGACGGTCCTCCTCAACCATGGCCGCCAACAGCTGGACGGCGGTGAGGATTCCGTCACCGGTGGTCGCGTGCTCCGCGAAGATCAGGTGACCGGATTGCTCGCCTCCGAGTGGGTAGCCACCGGCGCGCATCGCCTCTAGGACATAGCGGTCGCCAACCTTCGTCTGGATCACATTGATGCCGAGGGTCTCCATCGCCAGCCGGAATCCCAGATTCGTCATGACGGTCGTCACGACGCCCTGAAGGCCGCGTCTGCGGTGCATGCGCGCGGCGAGAATCGCGAGGATGGCGTCGCCGTCGACCACCGCTCCCGCGTGGTCGACGGCGATCAGGCGATCCGCGTCGCCGTCGTGGGCAAGCCCCACGTGGGCGTTTGCCTCCCTCACCGCGGCGGCTACGACCTCGGGGTGCGTCGATCCGCAACCCTCGTTGATGTTCGTGCCGTCCGGAATCGCATGGATTGCGGTGACCTCACAGCCCAGGCGCCGCAGCACGGTTGGGGCTACCTCGGAGGCCGCACCGTTCGCGCAGTCGACCACCACCCGCAAGCCCGCCAGCTCGACACCGCGGGCGCTGGCGACGAGGTGTGCCTCGTAGGCCTCGACTGCCCCGTGAGCCTGCCGGACCCGACCAACGAGCGCGCCGGTGGGACGTTGATCGTCGATCCGGTCTACCAGCTCCGCGACCCGGTCCTCTTCGTCGTCCGACAGCTTCAAGCCCTCCCGCCCGAAGAACTTGATGCCGTTGTCCTCGACCGGATTGTGGCTGCCAGAGATCATGGCACCGCTGTCGGCACCCAAGCAGGTGGTGAGGAACGCGATTCCCGGTGTGGGGACTACGCCGATGACCACCGCCTCTCCCCCGGCGGAGCAGATGCCCGCGACCAAGGCCGCCTCCAGCATCTCACCCGACGCGCGTGGGTCACGCCCGACTACCAGGCGAGGGTGTGCGGCTCCCTCCTCACGCAGGGTACGGACCAGGGCTCTGCCAAGTCCGACAGCCAGCTCAGGGGCGAGCTCAGTGTTCGCGACGCCGCGGACGCCGTCGGTTCCGAACAACCTGCCCATAGCCGGGCCGGCGCGTTACCGCTTGCTGTACTGTGGCGCCTTACGGGCCTTTTTGAGGCCGTACTTCTTGCGCTCGACCTCGCGGGCGTCACGCGTCAGCAAGCCTGCTTTCTTTAGCAGTGGACGCCAGTCGGGGTCTTCACCCTCCAGCGCGCGTGCGATGCCGTGCTGGAGAGCCCCCGCCTGCCCCGACACTCCGCCACCATGGATCCGGGCGATGACGTCGAACTGACCCTGAGATTCGGTCACACGGAATGGCTCGAGGATGGCGGCCCGCAGGTTCTCGATCGGGAAGTAGTTCTCGAGAGGGCGGCCGTTCAGTTGAAACTCGCCGGTGCCCGCCCGTAGGCGCACGCGAGCGACAGACGTCTTCCGGCGACCCGTGTAGATCTTCTCAGCCATTAGGATTCCCCCTGACGTTTGGGGCGTTCCCCGTCACGTTCAGCGGTGTGGGCTGCTGGGCCACATGCGGATGGTCAGGACCCGCATAGACCCTCAGCTTCCGAAGCTGTGCTCGTCCCACGGTGTTTTTCGGAAGCATGCCCTTGACCGCATCCTCCACGAGCTTGGATGGCCGCTCCTGGAGAAGGCGCATCCATGGTACGGACTTCAATCCGCCAGGGTAACCCGAGTGCCGGTACGCCATCTTCTGCTCGGCTTTGGTTCCCGTGAGCCGCACCTTCGCGGCGTTCACGACGATCACATGATCGCCCACGTCCAAATGGGGCGCGAAGATGGGCTTGTGTTTGCCACGCAGGACATGCGCGACCTGTGTGGCGAGCCGGCCGAGGACGACATCCTGAGCGTCCACGACGAACCACTCCTGGTCGACGTCCTTTGGCTTAGGGGAATACGTGCGCATAAAAGCTCTCGTCATATTGAAAAACATCTGAGCGGCACGGCGAACATACAAACAAGCCCCGGCCGCGGGAGGTCAAGCGTACGTGGCCAAACCGCCGTGGTCAACCTGGCAGCCTGTCGCCTTAGGCGTACGAGACCCCCACAAGCGTGAGACCGTGCGGCGGCGCGAGTTGCCCCGCCGCGTGGCGGTCGCGGGCGGCGAGGACGTCGCCGATCCACGCTGCCGGCTTCCTTCCGCGCCCGACCGCCAAGAGGCAGCCGACCAGCGAGCGCACCATCTGATGACAGAACGCCTTGCCGGCGACGCTGACGATGACGAGCCCCGCACGCTCACGGCGGACGTTGAGCGCGTCGATCCGGCGGACCAGGGTCTGACCGGGCTCAGCGCGGCGACAGAACGAGCTGAAGTCATGCTCGCCGAGCAGGTGCCGTCCCCCTGCCTCCATCGCCTCGATATCGAGGAGCGGTGGCCCGGCGTGCCAGGTGTCATGCCGCCACAACGGGCTCATGACCGACGCGTCGCATACGCGATACCGGTACCGCCGCTGCGTCGCGGAAAACCGTGCGTCGAAGGTGAGCGGCGCCCTCCGCATCCGCCAGATCGCGATCTCGGGACCGCAGATCGCGTCGAGAGCCGCGCGGGCGGCGCCAAGATCGGCCAACAATCGCGCACTCGACGGAACGCCGGAAGGGAGATCACAGTGCACCGTCTGGGCTGTCGCATGCACGCCTCGGTCCGTTCGTCCCGCGGCGGTAGTGGTCATAGGGGCGCCCGCCAGACGGTACAGGGCATCCTCGAGGACGCCCTGTACCGTGCGCAACCCTGGCTGCCGAGCGAACCCCACGAACTGGGCCCCGTCGTAGGCGAGGTCGATCCTAATCCTCACCACCATGTGGCCTCACGCATACCGCCGTACTGTGCAGGACAAGCGGTTACTCATCGCCGTCCGAAGTCCGAGCGGGTGGCTCGACGTCGCCGGCGTCGGTTGTGCCAGCGTCGGCGGCGGCCATGCGCTCTTCCTCGCGCCTCAGCGCGCGCGCAGAGAGCGAACCGCCTCGGCCCCGGCGCAGAGACCACCGGCGCCGAGGGGCGGCATCAAGCTCGCCCCCGCCGGTCGCAGAGACACCCTCGACCAGCTCGATCAGCGCCATGGGCGCAGCGTCACCCTTGCGCGGACCGAGCTTCAGAACGCGCGTGTAGCCGCCGTTCCGCTCGGCGAAGACGGGTCCGACGTCGGCGAACAGCTTGTGCACGACGTCCTTGTCGCGGATGACCCGAAGGACCTGCCTGCGTGAATGGACGTCACCCCGCTTGGCAAAGGTGACCATGCGGTCGGCGAGCGGCTGGACGGCTTTCGCCTTGGCGTGGGTAGTCTTGATCCGGCCGTGGCGGAACAGCTCGGTCACCAGGTTCGCGAGCATCAGGTGGTGATGGGCGGGCGTCCCACCGAAGCGGGCGGCCTTCCTCGGCTGTGGCATGTGCGGCCTCCTAGCCCGAATAGCCGCCGTAGTCGGCGAGCGACAACCCCATCTCGGCGAGCTTCTGCTTGACCTCTTCGATCGACTTCTGACCGAAGTTTCGGATGTCGAGCAGGTCCTGCTCGGTCTTCTGCACCAGCTCACCGACCGTCGAGACGCCCTCTCGCTTGAGGCAGTTGTAGGAGCGAACCGACAGATCCATGTCCTCGATCGGCAACTGCAGGTTTGGCGACAGCGGCGACGGTGTCCCGCTGTCGGGACCGATAGACAGGCCGCCAGGGCCGCCCTCTTCGAAGTCGCTGAAGAGCTCGAACAGGTCGCGCAAGGTCTGCCCGGCGGACGCCAACGCCTCGGCGGGAGACACCGAGCCATCGGTCTCCACATCAAGAATCAGCCGGTCGTAGTTCGTCATCTGCTCGACACGAGTCGCTTCGACCCGGTACGTGACCCGGCGGACCGGCGAGTAGATCGAGTCGATCGGGATCACGCCGATCGGCTGGTCGGCACGCTTGTTGCGCTCGGCGGACACGTACCCTCGCCCGCGCTCCACGGTCAGGTACATCTCGACGCGCCCTTTACGGTTCAGCGTCGCGATGTGCAGGTCGCGGTTGAGGATCTCGACCTCGCTTGGCGCGGTGATGAAGTCGGCGGTGATCTCACCGGGACCCTCGCCGCCCAGGAAGATCTCGACAGGATCGTCGCT
The DNA here is from genome assembly GCA_050743625.1 of Egibacteraceae bacterium. GTDB lineage: Bacteria > Actinomycetota > Nitriliruptoria > Euzebyales > Egibacteraceae > JBOGED01. The sequence continues at coordinate 17,656 of JBOGED010000464.1, forward strand.
GTGGCAGCGGAGGACAAGATCCTTGAGGTTCAGGATGATGTCGGTGACGTCTTCTTTGACACCCTCCACGGAGCTGAATTCGTGGAGGACACCCTCGATGCGCACGCTCGTCACCGCCGCACCCGGAATGGACGAGAGAAGCGTGCGCCTGAGGCTGTTCCCGAGCGTGTAACCGAACCCCGGCTCCAGCGGTTCGATGCTGAATGCGGAGCGGGTCTGTTCGGTGATGACCTCTTCGGCGATGGTGGGACGTTGGACGATCAACAACTGTGTCGCCTCCTAGGGCGGCTTTGGCTGCGCGGTGTGCGAGGCCAAGCCCCGCGTGCCTTCCGCGCGCGACTACTGCTTCGAGTAGAGCTCGACGATGAGCTGCTCCTGGACCGGAACGTCGATCTGGCCACGGCTCGGCATGTCGAGCACGCTGATGGAGAACTCTCCTGGATTGGTCGACAGCCAGGCCGGGATGCGGCGGCCGTCGAGAAGCTCCAGAGAGCCGAGGATCGGCACGATGCTGCGCGAGCGCTCCCGCACGGTGATCACATCACCCACGCGTACCTGGTAGCTGGGAATGTTCACGGTGCGCCCGTTCACCCGGAAGTGACGGTGGAGCACCAGCTGGCGAGCCTCATCGCGGGAGCGGGCAAGCCCGCCGCGGTACACGACATTGTCGAGGCGGATCTCCAGCTGTTGGAGGAGGTTCTCGCCCGTGAGGCCGGCGCGCCGCGTCGCCTTGTCGTAATAGTTGCGGAACTGGGTCTCAAGCACTCCGTAGATCCGGCGCGCTTTCTGCTTCTCGCGGAGCTGAAGCAGGTACTCACTCTCGCGGATACGGCCACGCCCGTGCTCGCCCGGGGGGTAAGGACGCTTCTCGATGGCGCACTTGGGCCCCTCACAGCGGGTGCCCTTCAAGTACAGCTTTTGCCGCTCACGTCGGCACAGCTTGCAGTCAGGTCCGGTATACCGAGCCATATCGTATGAACGCTCCTGCTCTCAGACCCGACGGCGCTTCGGGGGTCGGCAACCGTTGTGGGGGATCGGGGTAACGTCTTTGATGGCGGCGACCTCGAGGCCGTGGGCTTGCAGCGAACGGATCGCCGTCTCGCGTCCGGAGCCGGGGCCCTTGACGTAGACATCGACCTTTCGCACCCCGTACTCAGCCGCACCTCGCGCGGCCTTCTCGGCGGCCATCTGCGCGGCGTACGGCGTGGACTTGCGGGAGCCCTTAAAGCCCACGTTGCCAGAGGACGCCCACGAAAGGACGTTGCCCTGCGGATCCGTGATCGTCACGATCGTGTTGTTGAAGGAGCTCTTGATATGCGCCACGCCGTGGGAGACCTGGCGCCGCTCCTTCTTCCGAGCCCTCTGTTTCGCCTTGGGACCGGGCTGCTTCCTCTGCTGGGCCAATGCTCACTCTCTCAATCGGTTCGAGGTCGGTTGCAGATCAGTGCTTGCGGATTATTCGCTTCTTGATGCCGCCGACCGTGCGCCGCGGACCCTTGCGCGTACGGGCGTTGGTGTGCGTACGCTGGCCGCGAACCGGGAGGCCACGCCGGTGACGGATCCCCTGGTAACAGTTGATCTCTATCTTGCGCTTGATGTTCTGCGCGACTTCCCGCCGTAGGTCGCCCTCGACCTGGAAATTCGCATCGATGTAGTCGCGGAGCCGCTTGACCTCGTCCTCGGACAGGTCGCGAATCCGCCTGTTTGGGTCAAGACCTACTGCCGCCAGCGTTTGCCGGCTCCGTGTACGGCCGATCCCGAAGATGTACGTGAGGCCGATCTCCGCCCGCTTCTCCCGAGGCAGATCGACACCGGCGATCCGTGCCATTCAGTTCACCTCCAGTAGTGCTCCAACGAGGAAGTTCCAAGGGGGAGCACTGACTAGCCTTGGCGCTGCTTGTGCCGCGGGTTGCTGCAGATCACCATGACGCGACCGTGCCGGCGGATGATCCGGCATTTCTCGCAGATGCGCTTGACCGAGGGTTGTACCTTCATTTGTCGACTCCACTCGAGGACTCACACCACCCAAGGCAACGAACGCCAGTAGTCGTCATTAGGGGAGGCGGGGACTTCCCCCAACCCCCTGCCTGGGGGAAGCACAGAAGGCCCCACACACGGCGGGGCCGAGCTGCCAGGTTACACCCCACACTCACCGGCGTCCACCCATCCAGGATTGAGGGGTGAAGCCCGGCACTCGCTCCGGCTGGAGCAGCGGCCACTCAGGCTCATCTGACCGAGCGGTGAGGATCCACGGACCGTCGTCGGTGACGGCCACCGTGTGCTCCCAGTGTGCCGAGAGCGCGCCGTCCGCCGTGACGACGGTCCAGTCGTCGTCGAGCACGCGGGTCTGGCGTGTCCCGAGATTGAACATCGGCTCGACCGCGAGCACCAAGCCGGATACAAGCCGTGGCCCACGTCCAGGTCGGCCGTAGTTCGGTACGTGAGGGTCCTCGTGAAGGGATCGACCGATGCCGTGACCGACATATTCTTGGACGATCCCATACGAATGAGATCGCGCGTACACCTCCACGGCTGCCGAGATGTCCGACAACCGGTTCCCGGTCCGCGCCTGGAGGAGGCCGGCCCACAGTCCATGACGCGTCCGCTCGACGAGCACGCGCACTTCCTCAGGCACGGTGTGGTCACCACCGACGATCCACGTCACGGCCGAGTCCCCGTGATAGCCATGCAGGATCGCGCCCGCGTCGATCTTGATGAGGTCGCCTTCTTTGAGGACGACATGTTTCGACGGGATGCCGTGCACGATCTCGGCGTTCACCGACGTGCAGAGCGAAGCGGGGAAATCGCGATAGCCCTTGAATGAGGGAGTTCCCCCAAGGCCACGAATGAACGCTTCAGCGAGTTGATCCAGCCGTAGCGTCGACACACCGGGCCGGATCTCCTCACGCAGCATTTCATGGAGCCTGGCAACGACCTTCCCGGCCTGGGCCATCAGCTCGAGCTCGGTTGGCGACTTGCGAACGATCATGCGTGCGTCATTGGGGCTGGATCCTTGCGCTGACCTCTTGGAGGACTGCGAAGGCTCGTTCTGTGACTTCATCGACCGAACCCACCGCGTCGATGTCATGAAGCAGCCCCTGGTCCCGGTAGAAGTCCGTCAGCTGAGCGGTCTTCTGGAAGTACTCCTCAAGCCGCCTCCGCACAGCCCTTTCTTGGTCGTCTGGCCGGCATTCTTGTTCGGCTCGACCCGCGATCCGCTTGGTCAGCTCGTCGGTTGGAACGTCGAAGTACAAGGCCGCGTCCAAAGGCTCCCCGAGTTGCCCGAGCAGCTCGTTAAGGCGCTCAGCTTGCTTCACCGTCCGGGGGAAGCCATCGAGTAGCCATCCGCCTCCGGTATCGTCGGAGGCAAGGCGTTCCGCCATCATCTCGTTCACGAGCCCGTCAGGAACCAGGTCTCCGTGCTCCATATATTCCTGTGCCTGGAGGCCAAGCTCGGTACCGTCCTCGATATTGGCTCGAAGGATGTCACCAGTCGAGATATGGGGGATGGAGTATCTCCCCGCGATTCGGGTCGCTTGTGTGCCCTTACCAGCGCCAGGGGGGCCAAGGAGGATAAGTCGCAACACTTCCCTAGGCCCTCAAGAAGCCTTCGTAATGCCGCTGCATCAACTGGCTCTCCAACTGCTTCATCGTCTCCAAAGCCACCCCCACCACAATCAGTAGCGTCGAACCTCCCAACGGGAATTCGACACCCGCCGCTGCTGCTCCAAGCATCGGAAGGATCGCCAGCGTCGCGAGGTACAGCGACCCCGGCAAGGTGATCCGCGTCAACACCCTCTCCAGGTATTCCGCGGTCGGCCGACCTGGCCGGATGCCGGGGATAAATCCTCCGTACTTCTTCATGTTGTCCGCGACATCGATCGGGTTGAACGTGATCGACGTGTAGAAATACGCGAAGAACACGGTAAGCAAGAAGAACGAGACGATGAAGACCGGGTGCACGCGGCCGGTGCTGCCGAAGTACTGGGTGACAAGGTTCTGCAACGTCGGGTTGCCCGCGATGCTCGCGACGAGCTGCGGCAAGAACAGCAGCGACGACGCGAAGATGATGGGGATCACCCCCGCTTGGTTCACCTTCAGCGGGATGTACGTGGACGTCCCACCGTACGTGCGCCGTCCGATCTGTCGCTTGGCGTACTGCACGGGAATGCGCCGCTGCCCTTGCTCGATGTAGACCACACCAACAATGAGGATGAGCCCGACGAGCATGAACCCAGCGAAGATCAGCGTATTGCGCTGGTAGATCTGGAGCGCCGTAGCCGGTAGCTCGGAGATGATCGCGGCAAAGATGAGCAGCGACATCCCGTTCCCGACGCCACGCTGGGTGATCAGCTCACCAAGCCACATGATGAACGCCGTGCCGGCGGTCAGCGTCACGACCATCAACGCCCTGATGCCGATCGACTGGTTAGGGATCAGGCCGTCGGAGGGGATGCCGGGGAACAAGTTACCGGAGGTCGCCAAAGCGATCACTCCAGTCGACTGCAGGATGGCGAGGGCTACGGTCAGGTAGCGGGTGTACTGCGTGATCCGCTTGGTCCCCGACTCCCCTTCCTTCTGCCACTGCTCCAGCTTCGGAATCACCACCGTGAGCAACTGCATGATGATGCTCGCAGTGATATACGGCATGATTCCCAGCGCGAACACCGCGATCTGGGTGAGCGCTCCACCTGAGAGCAGGTTCAGGAGCGGCGCAAACCCCGACTGGTTCGCCGCCGCGACCTGGTCAAGAATCTCGCGTAGCCGTCCGTAATCGACCCCCGGCGTCGGCACCACCGACCCCAGGCGGTAGACCGCAAGGATCGCGAGCGTGAAGAGGATCTTGCCCCGCAGCTCGGGAATCTTGAAGGCGTTCGAGAATGCGCGCAGCATCTTGCTCTCCTACCGGCCCAGGGCACGCTTCAAAGCCAGCTTTCCTTCACCTACGCCGGAAAGCCGACGGCGACCGCTTCGCTGGGTCGCCGTGAAAGCTTTCCTTCGTATGTGAAGGAAAGCCAAGCCGGTGCGGGTTGTGGTCATTCCGCGGCGACCTTGTCCCTGCGTGGCAGGATCGTCGCAGCGCCGCCTGCTGCGCTGATCTTTTCGGTCGCGCTGGAGGAGAAGGCGTGCGCGGAGACGCGCAACGGCCTCGTCACCTCGCCCGTGCCGAGGATCTTCACTGGGGCGGAACCTCGCCGAATAAGTCCCTTTGCCCGCAAACTCGTGGGAGTGACTTCCTCGCCGGCAGCAAACGCTTGGTCCAACCGCCCCACGTTAACCGTGGCGAACTCGACACGATTGCGCGACGTAAAGCCGGGGCGGAGCGGGAGGCGCCGCTGCAGCGGCATCTGCCCACCCTCGAACGCGGCCGGCACAGTGCCTCGCGCGCCCGTGCCCTTCTGGCCGCGGCCGGAGGTCTTGCCCTTCCCTGCGGCCTCGCCACGGCCCTTACGCTTCTTGGGCTTATGCGCTCCCGGAGCGGGCTTCAGATGGTGAATCTTCATTGAGTACCCAACCTAGCCTTCGAAGCTCGAGTTCCCAGCTTTTCCCCGCCCGCTGCCGGCCGCTTCACGGTCACGTCACCCCGCGCCATGAGCATCCACCTCCCGTACCTCCACGAGGTGGGACACCTTCCTGATCATCCCTCGGATCTCGGGGCGATCTGGCTGTACCACGGTGTGGCGGATCCGGCGGAGGCCGAGCGAGCGCATCGTCCGGCGCTGATCTTGCTTCGATCCGATGAGGCTTCGGACCTGAGTGATAGAGAGCTCGCGCTTGCCGGGTTCACCGCTGATGCTCTGACCAGTCTCACCGCTGATGCTCATGACACACCCGCCCTCATGTTCGCGAGCATCTTCTTGGGGAGCAGCTCCGACACCTCGAGCTCGCGGAGCCGCGCCACGTCAGAGGGCCGCTTCAGCTGGCGGAGCGCAGCGACGGTCGCGTGCACGACGTTGATGGGGTTCGAGGTGCCGAGCGACTTCGCGAGGACGTCGCTGATGCCGGCGCACTCAAGCACGGCGCGCACTGGCCCTCCCGCGATCACGCCCGTGCCAGGCGCGGCGGGTTTCAACACCACCTTGCCAGCGCCGGCCTCGCCGATGACGGGATGCACGATCGTCTTCTGGATCATCGGCACGTTGAAGAAGTTCTTCTTCGCCTCCTCGACGCCCTTCTGGATCGCGACGGGAACTTCCTTCGCCTTGCCATAGCCAACGCCGACCGTCCCCTTGCCATCCCCCACGACGACGAGCGCGGTGAACGAGAACCGCCGGCCGCCCTTGACGACCTTCGCGACACGGTTGATCGCGACGACCTTCTCCTCGTACGGGCTGCGCTCCTCCTCGCGGGGACCTCGGCGGTCACGGTCACGACCGCGTCCGCCTCGCTCACCCCGTTGCGCGCCTCCTCCGGGTCCTACCATGATGTCGTCCTTTACCTAAAACTGACAAACTAGAACTTGAGTCCACCCTCGCGGGCTGCGTCCGCCAGTGCTTTGACCCGGCCCATGTAGCGGTTGCCGCCTCGATCAAAGACGACTTCGTCGATGCCGGCCGCTCGTGCTCGCTCGGCAAGGAGCTTGCCAACGGCGACCGCCATCCCGGTCTTGCCGCCCTCGAACTTCCCGCCACGGTGATCAAGGCTAGACGCTGCGGCAAGCGTGCGACCCGCACCGTCGTCGACGACCTGAGCGTAGATACAGGCATTCGAGCGGTAGACCACAAGTCGTGGGCGGGCTGGAGTTCCCCGCACCCGCCGCCGGACGCGGGAATGCCTGCGCTGGAGCGCGGCCCGTCGGTTGGAAGCCATCGTAATCTCCTAGCCTGCCGCTTTGCCGGACTTCCGGCGGACCTGTTCACCTTCGTACCGGACACCCTTGCCCTTGTACGGCTCGGGCTTGCGTAACGCGCGGATGTTCGCGGCGACCTGACCTACCTGTTGCTTGCTCGCCCCCGACACAGTGATGCGCGTCGGGGTCGGCACGTCGAACGTGATCCCCTCAGGCGCATCCACCTCGATCGGATGGCTGTAGCCCAACAGCAGCCGCAAGCCGTCTCCCTGCTTCGCCGCACGGTAGCCAACGCCGACGATCTCCAACCGGCGCTGGTAGCCGTCGGTCACACCGCTGACCATGTTCGCGATCAGCGATCGGAACAACCCATGCAGGGCGCGATGCTCACGCTCGTTGTCAGACCGCGTCACCGTGATCTGCCCATCGGCGATAGTCACCGTGACATCCGGATGGATCTCCTGCTCCAGCTCGCCTCTCGGGCCTTTCACACGGAGTGTCCGTCCCTCCAGCGAAACCTCGACCCCATCCGGGACTGGCACAGGGTTCTTGCCGATGCGGCTCATCTCTTCTTCACTCCCAAGGTCTTTACTCGCAGGGCAACGCTTCACCAGACGTATGCGAGGACCTCGCCCCCGATGCCCTGCTTGCGGGCCTCGCGGTCCGTCATCAGGCCGGCCGACGTCGAGATGATCGCGATGCCCAGCCCGCCGAGAACCCGTGGTACCTCGTCGCGCTTCGCGTAGACGCGCAGACCAGGCTTGGAGACACGGCGCAGACCGGAGATGGATCGCTCCCGCTCGCGCGAGTACTTCAGCGCCATCCGTAAGGTGGCCTGGGGCTTGGTCGGTTCCACGAGGTAATCGCGGATAAAGCCCTCACTCTTGAGGATCGTCGCAATCGCGGCCTTCAACGTGGAGGAGGGCATCGCGATCTCCTCCTTGTACGCCACGTTCGCGTTACGAATGCGGGTAAGCATGTCTGCGACCGGATCAGTCATCGTCATCGTCGTACGTCCCTTTTTGGGTTGTGGTCACCCGGCCTACCAGCTGGACTTGCGAATACCGGGAAGCTCGCCCGCGTGTGCCAACTCCCTGAAGCAGATCCGGCAGAGCATAAACTTCCGAAATACTGCCCGGGGTCGGCCGCAGCGGTTACAACGGGTGTACTCCCGCACCTGATACTTGGATTTCTTGTTCGCCTTGGCGATCATGCTTGTCTTAGCCATCAGCTGCTCCTCCTGACCTCAGCTGCTCCGCTCAAAGGCCAGCTTTCCGCCGAGATGCGGAAAGCCCAGCAGGCGTCTGTAGTACTCATTCTTATCTGCCTCTTACAATCCGGTCGGGGTTGTTCCGGCGAACGGGAATCCGAACGCGTCCAACAACGCGCGGCCATGCTCGTCGGTAGTGGCCGTCGTCACGAACGTGATGTCCATGCCGCGGACTTTATCGATCTGGTCGTAGTCGATCTCCGAGAAGATCAACTGTTCGGTGATGCCGCACGTGTAGTTCCCTCGGCCGTCGAAGTTGGACCCCAGACCACGGAAGTCGCGGATACGTGGCAACGCCACCGAAAGGAGCCGGTCGAGGAAGTCCCACATCCGGTCGCCGCGCAACGTCACTCGCGCGCCGATCGCCATGCCTTCCCGGAGCTTGAAGCCGGCGATCGACTTCCGAGCCCTCCGGACCTGGGGTTTCTGCCCAGTGATCGTGGCGAGGTCGCGCATCGCACCGTCCAGTGCTTTCGCGTCCTGTATCGCTTCGCCGACACCCATGTTCACCACGATCTTGGTCAGGCGCGGAACCTGCATCACATTGTCGAGACCAAGCCGCTCTTTCAGCATCGTACGGATGTCGTCGTTGTACCGCTGCTTCAGCCGCGGCACGTACGTCTGCGTTTGCGTCGCACTCATGGTCGCCTAAAACTCCGCGTCGCACTTCTTACAATAACGGACCTTGCCAGCATCCGTTTTCCGGGCACCGACGCGGGTGGGGACACCGCACTTCGGGCACACCGGCATGACGTTGGAGAGGTGAAGCGGCGCTTCGACATGCTGCTTGCCGCCTTCTTGCGCCCCACGCCGGGTCGTGCGAACGCGCTCGTGCTTCGTCACCAGGTTAACGCCCTCGACCATCACGCGGGAGGCCTTCGGGTAGACGCGCACCACGCGGCCTTCCTTGCCGGCGTCCTTCCCTGAGATGACCTTGACGGTGTCGTTGCGTTTCACCCGCTCCATAGCTAGAGCACCTCCGGCGCGAGCGACACGATCTTCATGAACCGGCGCTCACGAAGCTCACGACCGACGGGGCCGAAGATTCTCGTACCCCGGGGATTGCGTTGGTCGTTGATCAACACGCAGGCGTTGTCGTCGAAGCGGATGTACGTCCCATCCGGGCGACGCTTCTCTTTCTTCGTCCGCACGACGACGGCCTTCACGACGTCTCCCCGCTTGACACCAGCCGCGGGAATGGCGTTCTTGACCGTGCCAACGATGATGTCGCCAATGGAGGCGTAACGCCTCCCCGAACCACCGAGTACACGGATGCAGAGGATCTCCCTCGCGCCCGTGTTATCGGCCACCCGGAGCCTTGTCTCTTGCTGAATCACGCAGTGCTCCTTGACAGAAATACGGTGCGCAACGAGTGTGGTGTTTTCCCCGACCGTATACGGTCGGGGAAACACCACATAGTCACTGCGCCCCGCTCGCAAGGCGCGCTGAGTGCGCATACCCGGAGAGTCGTATGTAAGCGATTCGGTGGGATTGCGACCGCATGCGGTCGCAATCTCCACCGAACAGCAACGCCGCGAGCGGGGATGCCCGCGCGAAGATGCGCCAGCGGATTTCTGTCATGGTGCACTTTGGCTCCTTGGCAACCGTTACTTGGCGCGCTCGATGATGTTGACGACGCGCCAATGCTTGGTCTTCGACAACGGCCGGGTCTCGGTGACCCTGACCCGGTCGCCGACGCGGGCGTCGTTCGCCTCGTCATGAGCGTGCAGCTTCTCGGACCGTGTCACGATCTTCCGGTACAGCGGATGGGTCGTCCGGCGCTCGACCAGGACGACGACGGTCTTGTCCATGCGATCGCTCACGACGACACCAACTCGGGTCTTGCGCTCACCGCGAGTCGGTGTACTGATGCCAGATTCACCGCTGATGCTCATGCTGTTTCCTCTCGCAAGCCGGTGAGCTGGCGTTGCCGCTGTTCGGTCTTGATCCGCGCGATGCCCTTGCGGGCCTGGCCGAGGAGCGCGTAGTTGTCCAGCTGCCCGGTGGCGAGCTGGAAACGCAGGTTGAACAGCTCCTCTTTGGCCTCAGCGAGCTGCGACGCCAATCCCGCGTCGTCAAGCTCGCGTAACTGGATTGCCTGCATCAGACCCCGCCCTCCCGCGTGATGAAGCGGCTCTTGATCGGCAGTTTATGGGCTGCCAGCCGCATGGCTTCGCGCGCAGTCTCTTCGGCGACACCGGAAACCTCGAACATGACTCGACCGGGCTTCACGACGGCCACCCAGCCCTCAGGAGACCCCTTCCCGGAGCCCATGCGTGTCTCGGCCGGTTTCTTCGTGTAGACCTTGTGTGGGAATATGTTGATCCACACCTTCCCACCACGCTTCATGTGGCGGGTCATCGCGACACGCGCGGCCTCAATCTGCCGGTTCGTGAGCCAACCGTGGGTGACGGCTTGCAATCCGTACTCGCCAAACGCGACCTCGGTGCCACCCTTGGCCAGGCCGCGCATCCGCCCGCGGTGCTGCTTGCGGTGCTTGACTCTTCGTGGGGACAACATCTGGGTTACTCCTGCGTCTGTTCTGCGCCGGGGTCGACCGGTGGACGGACGACCTCTCCGGTGTCTTCCGGCGCGGGGACGTCGGCGGGCACGTTGCCTGGCTGGACATTGCCTTCCGTGACCGGCGCGACCTCGTCGATGCGCTCGTCGGCCCGGTCGCCCATGCCGACCGTGGTCGCCGCTACAGGCTCGACCCGCCTCGGCGGGGGCTGCGGCTGCGCGCCACCACGCCCGCGGCCCGACCGATCGGTTTGCGCTGCCCGTTCCTGCCGGCGGCTGCGGCGGGCGGTGGCTGTGGCCTCACGCTGCTCTCCGCTCGGCAACTGCTCGCCGGTGTAGATCCAGACCTTCACGCCGATCCGGCCGTATGTGGTCCGGGCCTCGTCGAAGCCGTAGTCGATCTTCGCACGCAAGGTGTGAAGCGGAACCCTACCCTCGCGGTACCACTCGGTCCGGCTCATCTCGGCCCCGCCCAAGCGGCCCGAGCACTGCACGCGGATTCCTTTCGCGCCAGCCTTCATCGCGTTTTGCGTCGCACGCTTCATCGCGCGACGGAAGCTGACACGGCCACGGAGTTGCTCGGCGACGTTGTGCGCGGTGACCTGCGCATCCAGCTCGGGCGACTTCAGCTCGAGGATGTTGAGCTTGACCTGTTTGCCCGTCATCTTCTCGAGATGCCCACGGATCACGTCGGCCTCGGCTCCCCGGCGGCCGATCACGATCCCTGGCCGGGCGGTATGCACGTCCACCGTCACCCGGTCACGTGTTCGCTCGACGTCGATGTGTGAGACGCCCGAGTGGCGCACCCGCTCCCGGATATAGCGGCGGATACGGTCGTCCTCGATGACGTAGTCGGCATACTCCTTGTCGGCGAACCAACGCGACTTGTGGTCGGCGATCACACCGAGCCGGAAGCCATATGGGTGAATCTTCTGGCCCACGGCCTACCCTTCCCTGTCCTGTTGAGATCTCCGAGCCGAGCGCCGCCCACGCTGGTTCGTGGCCGCGGCTTCCGCAGGCTCGACCGCGATCGTGATATGGCTCGTACGCTTGCGAACCCGGTACGTGCGGCCCATGGCGCGGAACTGGTAGCGCTTGAGGGTCGGACCTTCCTCGACTACCGCCGCCGCAACCTTGAGGTCGTCAGCATGCAAGCTGTCGTCGGCGTAGTTGGCGTTGGCGACCGCCGAGTTCAGCGTCTTCAGGATGGCCGGCGCGATGCCCTTGGGCGAAACCTGCAAGAGGCGCTGCGCTTGGGTCACCGGTGCGCCGCGGATGTGCGCGACGACCTGCCGTGCCTTCGACGGCGCGACGTGGACATATCGCGACGTGGCCCTGTATCGCATCAGCGCCGCCCCCTCACGCGCAGCTGCTGTTTCTCTCCGGCGCCACGCCACTTGATGGCGCGGGTGGGAGCGAACTCGCCGAGCTTGTGCCCGACCATCGACTCGGAGATGTACACGGGCACGTGCTTACGGCCGTCATAGACGGCGATCGTGTGACCGACCATGTCGGGCGTGATCTCGGAGCGACGGGACCAAGTGCGGATGACCCGCTTCTGTCCCGAGCTGTTGAGCGCCTCCACCTTCTTCGCGAGATGGTGGTCGACGAACGGTCCTTTCTTGAGGCTGCGCGGCATCGCGTGCTCTCCCTACCGGCGGCGCTTACCGCGCCGGCGGATAATGTCCTTGTTCGACGCTTTGTTTTTTGCGCGGGTCCGGCCTTCGGGCTTCCCCTTAGGGTTCGTGGGGTGACGGCCACCAGAGGAGCGACCTTCACCGCCGCCCATCGGGTGGTCAACCGGGTTCATGACCACGCCACGAACCGTCGGGCGCTTGCCCTGCCACCGGCTCCTTCCCGCTTTGCCGACCGCGATGATGTCGTGCTCGGCGTTGCCTACAGCACCGACCGTCGCTCTACAGGTGTTGAGCACAAGCCGGATCTCACCGGAGGGCAACCGCAACGCGGCCTTGTTTCCTTCTTTCGCGAGCAGCTGGATGCGGTTGCCCGCGGAACGCCCGAGCTTGGCGCCGCCTCCCGGCCGGAGCTCTACACCATGCACAATCGTACCGACTGGGATATTACGGAGCGGCAAGGCATTGCCGGGCCGGATGTCAGCCGCCTCGCCGGACTCGAGCATGTCTCCGACCGCGAGCCCCTCGGGCGCCAGGATGTACCGCTTCTCACCGTCGCGGTAATGCAACAACGCGATGCGGGCTGACCGGTTCGGGTCGTACTCGATCGTCGCCACCTTCGCTGGCACGCCATCCTTCTCGCGGCGGAAGTCGATAATGCGGTAGCGCCGCTTGTGGCCGCCCCCCTGGTGCCGCGTCGTGATCCGACCGTGCGCGTTGCGTCCGGCCTTCTTGGGGTTAGGGCGTGTGAGCGACTTCTCGGGTCGGCTCGTCGTGAGATTCTCGAAGTCCGACACGCTCATGCCACGCCGAGCGGGCGTCGTCGGCTTGTACTTTCTTACGCCCATGACCTATACGCCCCTGTCGAAGATGTCGATGTCGTCACCGGAGGCCAGTGTCACGTAGGCGCGCTTCGTGTCCTTGCGTACGCCGTAACGGATCCCTAGGCGCTTACGCTTGCCTTTGCGGTTCACCGTATTGACCTGGGTGACTTTCACATCGAAGATGTGCTCAATCGCTTGTTTGATCTCGGTCTTGTTCGCGTCAGGGTGGACGACGAAGGTATAGGTCCCCTCATCGATCAACCCATAGCTCTTTTCGCTCACGACGGGAGCGATCACGACATCGCGGTAATCCTTCACGCCGGCACCTCCGCTCGGGTACCCAAGCCGATATGCGGCAAGGCCTCTTCACAGAACACGACGACGTCGCTGCACAGGACATCGTAGGTGTTCAGCTGATCAACCGTGAGCACGTGCACGAGAGGAAGGTTTCGGAAGCTGCGCCTGGAGATGGAGTCCTGGTTGGGCAGGACGACGAGGACCTTGCGGTCCGCGAGGCCCAGAACGCGGAGCAGCCCAACGGCGTCCTTCGTCTTTGGTTGCTCGAACTGCAGGCTGCTTACCACTCGAATGTCACCCGACCGAGCCCGATCAGAAAGCGCGGAACGAAGCGCGAGCCTCTTGAGCTTCTTGTTGACCCGTTTGGTGTAGTTCTGCTGTCCGGTCGGACCGTGGGCGATACCTCCACCAGAGAAGTGAGGGGCGCGTATCGAGCCTTGCCGGGCGCGGCCCGTTCCCTTCTGGCGGTAGGGCTTACGACCTCCGCCGGCTACCTCACCACGGTTCTTGGTTTTCGACGTGCCACGGCGGGCGGACGCGAGCTGCGCGACCACCACCTGATGCATCGCCGGGACATTCAACGCTGCCTCAAAAACCGCGGGATCGAGCGCTACCTGACCACTTACCTGGCCGCTCGCGGTATACCGATCGACCGACGCCATCACGCCTCACCTTCTGAGCTTTGGCGACCAGCGTCCTTCACCGCGTCGCGGATGACGAGCAGCGCGCCGTTCGGCCCCGGAACAGCACCTCGGATAAGTAACAGGTTGCGCTCAGGATCGACGCCCACGAGACGCAGATTCTGGGTCGTGACCTGTTCGCTCCCCATCCGGCCAGCCATCCGCGTGCCCTTAAAGACCCGTGACGGTGTCGCGCACGCGCCGATCGCCCCAGGAGCGCGGTGCACTTTGTGTGCGCCGTGCGATCCGCCAAGGCCGGCGAACCCGTGCCGCTTCATGGGCCCCGAGAAACCCTTTCCTTTGCTTCTACCCGAAACATCGACAAGCTCGCCGACCCTGAATTGTTCGACGGTCACCGCATCGCCCGGCTTCACGTCGGCCGCGAGGTCCACCTCGACCAGATACCGGGTCGGAGCGACTCCGGCCTTGGCGAAGTGACCCGCGAGGGGTTTGTTCACCCGCTTCGCCGTCCCAAATCCCAACTGCGCCGCCCGGTAACCGTCGCGCGCCAACGTCCGGACTTGGGTGACGGGGCATGGCCCGGCCCGTACGACGGTGACCGGGACGACCCGGCCGTCGTCGTCGAAGATCTGGGTCATCCCCAGCTTCGTCCCGAGAATCCCTTTGGTTGCCATCACCCGTCCCTAAAGCTTGATCTCAATGTCCACGCCCGCCGGAAGGTCGAGCCGCATCAACGAGTCAACCGTCTTCTGCGTCGGGTCGTGGATATCGATGAGCCGCTTGTGCGTGCGCATCTCAAAGTGCTCGCGCGAGTCCTTATACTTGTGCGGCGAGCGGATCACGCAATACACGTTCTTCTCCGTCGGCAGCGGCACGGGCCCGGTAATACGAGCCCCAGTCCGCTCGACCGTATCGACAATCTTGCGCGCGGAAGCATCAATGACCTCATGGTCATACGCTTTGAGCCGAATGCGTATCTTCTGATCAGCCATGATGCTTCCTTTACCTTACGCGCGGCGTGTAGGTTTTTCAGCTTCAACTAGGTTCATGAGCCAACGAGGGCGGGCACCCGGTGTGCGCCGGCCGCCGCGTGGAACGTCGAGAGGCGCGGTATTAGCTCGCGACTCGCTCGGGTGAAGCGACCTAAAGTGATCTTGGAGCGGAACCCGAATGAGTCGCGAGCTTGGAACATTGTCACTTGAGGATCTTGATTACACGGCCGGCACCTACCGTGCGCCCGCCCTCACGGATCGCGAACCGCAGCCCTTCGTCCATCGCGATCGGCTGGATCAACTGCACATGCATCTCCGTATTATCACCCGGCATCACCATCTCCGTACCCTCGGGCAAATCAA
>JBOGED010000465.1:0-3308 GCA_050743625.1 Egibacteraceae bacterium
GCGGTATACCGCCGGGATCCAGCACACAACTCACCCGCCACACCCAGCGGAGCGCGGCTACGCCGGGCCCGCACACAATTCCTCGCTCATGCCGTCGCGGCGACGGAGCCCTCGTGGACCGCTTCGACGCGCGCGATCTCGCCCTTCGGCGCGATGCGCCAGAACGTGCCCGAGGTCGCGTCCCAGTCGTCCAGCAATGCCTTCGCCCGGACCGATGCGGTCAGCTCGACGTGGCGGGCGAGCAGGTCGCGTAAGCGCGCCAGCTCGGCGCCCTCGGGCCGGCGAGACTCCACGAGCTGGCTGTTCACGCGCGCCAGGATCTGCGAGGTCTCATCCTGTACGAAACACTCACCACCAGTCATTCCGGCCCCGAGATTGCTGCCGGTAGGACCGAGGATCACGACGACGCCGCCGGTCATGTACTCGCACGCGTGCTCGCCCGCTCCCTCCACGACCGCGACCGCGCCAGAGTTCCGCACGGCGAACCGCTCGCCGGCACGCCCCGCGACAAACAGCTCACCGCCCGTCGCGCCATAAAGCACCGTATTACCCAGCAGCACGGGATCTCCCGCGTCGTCAGCTGGCGGGCGGATCACGATACGTCCCCCGGCCATACCCTTGCCCACATAGTCATTCGCCTCACCGGTCAGGACAAACTCCACGCCGTCGGACAAGAACGCGCCGAAGCTTTGGCCCGCCTCGCCAGCGAATCGCACCATGACGCTGCCATCCGGTACACGGCCGCCGAACTCCAGCCCGATCGCCCCACCGAGCCGAGCGCCTACGGTCCGCTCGGTATTGCGGATGTCGTACTTCAGCGAAAGAAACGTGCCCTGGAAGACCGACTCGAACGCGTCCTCGAAGACCCGGTCACCCAGCTCACCGCGGGGAGCTTGTATCGGGAGCGACTCGTGGTACCGGCGGGGGCCGGGGCCGGGGTCCGCGAGCAGCGGTCTCACGTCCAACGACATCGCTCGCGCGTACTCCGACACGTCCCGAAGCCGCAGCAGCTCCACACGGCCGATCGCCTCGTCCAGCGAGCGTAGGCCCATCGCCGCCAACTCGTGACGAACCTCTTCGGCCACGAACAGCAGGTACGTGGCCACCATCTCGGGCGTCCCCCGGAACTTCTCCCGCAAGTCGGACCGCTGGGTCGCCACACCCACAGGGCACGTATCCCGGTGGCACGCCCGGACCATGATGCAACCCTCGGCGAGCAACGCCGCGGTCCCAAACCCGTACTCGTCGGCGCCCAGCAGGGCCGCCATCAGCACGTCACGGCCAGTCTTGAACCCTCCATCGGCCTGCAGGCGGACCCGGCTGCGCAGCCCGTTCGCGATCAGGGTCTGCTGCGTCTCCGCAAGGCCAAGCTCCCAAGGCAGGCCGGCATGCTTGATCGAGGACAGCGGGGACGCGCCCGTTCCCCCATCGCAGCCAGAGATCTGGACCGCATCCGCCAACCCCTTTACGACCCCGGCGGCCACGGTACCTACCCCGGCGCAAGACACCAGCTTGACGGATACGCTCGCGAACGGGTTGACCTGCTTGAGGTCATAGATCAGCTGAGCCAAGTCCTCGATCGAATAGATATCGTGATGCGGCGGCGGCGAGATCAGCGCCACCCCAGGCTGCGTATGGCGCAGGCGGGCGATCAGCTCGCTTACCTTGTGCCCGGGAAGCTGGCCGCCCTCTCCCGGTTTCGAGCCCTGGGCGATCTTGATCTGGATCTCGTCGGCGTACGCGAGGTACTCGGGGGTCACGCCGAACCGTCCCGAGGCGATCTGCTTGGCCTTCGAGTTCGGGTCCCGCGCGCTCCCACGCTTGCGATAGCGGGCTGGGTCCTCCCCGCCCTCGCCACAGTTCGACGCGCCGCCCAGCAGGTTCATCGCGACCGCGAGGGTCTCGTGCGCCTCCGGTGACAGCGCGCCGAGCGACATCGCACCGGTGAAGAACCGCTGGACAATCTTGGCGGCTGGCTCGACCTCGGCAAGCGCGACGGGCTCGACCGCCGGCACGGGCTCCAGCAGGTCGCGCGGCTCGTCCGGCGGCCGGAGGTTCACCAACCGCGCGAACTCCCGGTACAGCTCCCACCGCCCTTGGTCGGCCGCCATGGACAGCAGGTGCGCGGCCTTCAGCGCCTGTCCACTCGCGGCCCCCTGCCCGTTGCCGTTCGAGCTCACGAGCGGTTGCAGATCGCCCTCCAACCCGACCGTCCGGTGCAGCGCGTCGACGACGTCGGGGTTGGTCGCGTGGTAGTCGCCACCCTTACGGAACTTGAAGTAGCCGGGGCGGGCCAGGCGGGGGTTCTGCGCGAACGCGTCAGCGTGCCGCGTGAGGACGTCCTCGGCCAGCTCGTCGAGGCCGATGCCGCCAACCTTGGACGGTGTGCCGCGCAGGGCGAGATCGATGACGTCGCCAGACAACCCCACCGCCTCGAAGATCTGGGCGGACCGGTAACTGTCCAACGTCGAGATTCCCATCTTCGACATGATCTTCAGGACGCCCTCCTCGGCGGCGCGGCGGTAGAGGTCCTGGACCTCTCCCGCCGAGAGGTTGGCGCCCCCGATCCGTCCTCGATCGGCGAGCTCAGCCATGGATTCCAGCGCGAGGCGCGGGCAGATCGCATCGGCACCGTAGCCGAGTAGGCACGCGAACGAGTGCGTGTCACGGGCCTCGTCTGTCTCGCTGAACACGCTCGCCTGCGTGCGCAGCCCCTCCGCGACCAACCGGTGATGGACGGCGCCCACGGCAAGGACCGCGGGAACGGCGGCCCGCTCCGCACCCATCGAGCGGTCGCTGATGATCAGGAGCGCCGCGCCACGCCGGACGCCGTCGACCGCCTCGTCGCCCAACGTCTTCAGACGGTTGCGCAGGCCCTCGGGGCCTTCCCGAACGGGGAACGTGGCGTCGAGCCCGGCGACCGTGAACGGGATCTTCGGGGCGAGTATCAGGTCCACGAGGCCATCCGGGAACATGATGAACCCATCCAGCTCGAGCACGCGCGCCGCTTCGGGAACCTCTGAGAGGATCGGTTGGCGCGGGCCGAGCTGAGTCCGAAGGCTGAAGACTTGCCACTCGCGCAGGTGGTCGATCGGCGGGTTCGTCACCTGAGCGAACCGTTGCTTCAGGTATTGGTAGACCGTCCGGCTCCGGCCCGTGAAGACCGACAGTGCGGTGTCGTCACCCATCGACGAGACCGGCTCCTTACCGGTCGTCGCCATCGGCCTCAAGACCGTGGTCTCCTCCTCCTTCGTGTATCCCGAGGCGATCTGGCGCGGCAGGAGATCCTCGCCTGAGCCGCTGGCGGG
>JBOGED010000466.1:0-10531 GCA_050743625.1 Egibacteraceae bacterium
AGGAGCAAGCGGGATGCGTCGAACGTGGCGGGTGGGAATAGGGATCTGCGTCATGGCCTTGGTGGCTATGGCATGTGGGGGCGCCGAGCCTCCGGCGACAGAAGAGGCGCCTGCGCTCGGCACTGACGCGACAGAGGGCGGGGAGCTGTCGGGCAGCATCGAGATCGACGGGTCGTCGACGGTCGAGCCGCTCACGCTCGCCGTTTCCGAGGAGTACCGCGCCGAGGCACCAGACGTCGTGGTGAACGTCGGCCGGTCGGGTACCGGGGGCGGGTTCGAGCGCTTCTGCGGCACCGGCGATATCCAGATCGCCGACGCGTCGCGGCCGATCGAGCAGGAAGAGGCCGACCTGTGCGCGCAGAACGGCATCGAGTACGTCGAGCTACGGATCGGCACGGACGCGCTCACGATGGTCGTGAACCCGGCCACGGAGTTCGTCGATTGCCTGACGACTGAGGAGGTCCAAGGGATCTGGGGTCCGGACGCGGCGACGAGCTGGGACCAGGTCCGGCCCGACTTCCCGGCCGAGCCGCTGGCTGTCTTCGCCCCTGGCGCGGACTCCGGCACCTACGACTTCTTCAACGAGACGGTGCTCGAGCCCGCTGGCATCGAGCAGCCGAGGCAGGACTACAACAGCTCCGAGGACGACAACATCATCGCGCAGGGTGTCATCGGGACGCCGGGCGCCTGGGGTTACTTCGGGTTCGCCTTCTTCCAAGCGAGCGCTGATCAGTTGAAGGCACTCGCATACGACTCGGGCGAGGGCTGCGTCGAGCCGAGCGTGGAGACCGCGCAGGACGAGAGCTACGGGCTGACGCGTCCGCTGTTCATCTACGTGCGCACCGACGCGCTGGCCGAGCCTCGAGTGGCTGGCTTCGTGACGTTCTACCTCAACACCGTCAACAGCGTCATCGCCGACGTCGGCTACATCCCCGAGCCCGACGCCGACCTCGCCGAGGCGCAGATGGCCTTGGAGCAGGCAATCGCCGGGGCCGGCTAGCCTGACAGCGACAGGAGCCGCATCGATGGCAAGCACCGCACGCGCCGACGCCCCTAGTGGCGTCGGCGCTCGGCAGCATCCCAGCCCCTCGCCGCTTCGCCAGGCAAAGGCGCGAAACGGCGAGCGTGTCGTGATGGCGTTTCTCTGGCTGTGCGCCGCGATCTCCGTCCTCACGACGGTGGGCATCGTCTTCGTGGTGTTCGCCGACGCGAGCGCGTTCTTCCGTCACCCGGCCATCACGCTGAGGGAGTTCCTTACCGGCACCGTCTGGCAGCCCTTCGGGAACCCCGAGCTGGAGTCCTTCCGCGTCGGCGTGCTCCCACTCGTCAATGGCACATTGCTCGTCACCGGTATCGCCATGCTCATCGCGGTGCCACTCGGCCTTGCCTCGGCGATGTACCTGTCGGACTACGCCCCCGCGAGGGTCCGCAAGGTGCTGAAGCCGGTGCTCGAGGTCCTCGCGGGTGTCCCCACGGTGGTCCTCGGGTACTTCGCGTTGACCTTTATGACGCCGGTTCTCCGTGGCATCTTCGGGCTGTCGACGGTGCAGATCTTCAACGCCGCGAGCGCCGGGATCGTGATGGGGATCATGATCGTCCCGACCATCGCATCCTTGTCCGAGGACGCGATGTCGGCGGTGCCGCAGAGCCTGCGCGACGGCGCCTACGGGCTCGGCTCGTCGAAGCGTCATGTGGTCTTACGGGTCGTGTTTCCGGCGGCGCTCTCCGGCATCGTCGCGGCCGTGATCCTCGGGATCGGCCGTGCGATCGGCGAGACGATGATCGTGGCGATCGCGGCGGGCAACCTCCCGCAGATGACCGTCAACCCCTTCGTCCAGATCCAGACGATGACCGCGTACATCGTCCAGGCGGTCGGCGGCGAGTCTCCGCGCGGGTCACTGACGTACCAGTCGATCTTCGCGGTCGGCGCGCTGCTGTTCCTGAGCACCTTCGCGGTCAACGTCGTCGCGCAGCGGTTCGTGCGTCGCTTCCGGGAGGTCTACTGATGGCGGTGGTATCGACGCCCGAGCGCAACGCCCGGCGGGCGGTGTCGCAGCTGGTCGCCCCCCCGGAGCGGACCCGCAGGGAGCGGCTGTTCGCGGGGTTGCTGTTCGTCGGGACCGTCGTCAGCGTGGTCGTCCTCGCCATCCTGCTCGTGGATATCCTCATCGACGGCGCCGGGCGGCTGAGCCTGGACTTCTTGACGAGCTACTCCAGCCGCTTCGCCGAGCGGACAGGTATCCGGGCGGGGTTGACCGGGACGCTGTCCCTCATGGTGCTCGTCGGCGTGATCGGGTTCCCGATCGGCGTGGGCGCGGCGGTCTACCTGGAGGAGTTCGCTCCAGACAACCGCTTCACCCGGCTGATCGAGGCGAACATCGCGAACCTCGCCGCGGTGCCTTCGGTCGTCTACGGTCTTCTCGGCCTCGGCGTCTTCGTGTACCTGCTCGCGCCCCTGACGGGAGGGCGGAGCCTGCTCACTGGCAGCATCACCCTGGCGCTGCTGATCCTGCCGGTCATCATCGTCGCCTCACGCGAGTCGCTCCGCGCGGTGCCGCGGGCCATCCGCGACGGGGGGCTCGCGCTGGGCGCGACCCCGCTGCAGGTCGCGTGGCGGCAACTCTTGCCCGCGGCGCTGCCCGGCATCCTGACGGGAACGATCTTGTCACTGTCCAGGGCGATCGGTGAGACGGCCCCGATTCTCGTCGCGGGAGCGGTAGGGGCAAGGGCCGCGGACAACGAGTTCTGGCACCCCTTCGAGGCGTTCACCGCCTTGCCGATCGAGATCTTCGGGTACGTGAGCCGCCCACAGACCGACTTCAAGGTCGACGCCGCCTCCGCGGCGATCATCGTGCTCATGGTCGTGCTGCTGCTGTTGAACTCGGCGGCGATCCTGCTCCGCAACCGGTATTCGAGGAGATGGTGATGAGCGAACGACCGACGGCCGTCGGAGCCAAGGTCGACGTCGATGTCGACGTCCAAGCGCCGGGCAAGGCCGCGGACGCGACCCCACCGAGCCCGGCGGAAGCCGTGTTCGAGCTTGAGGCCGTATCGGTGTCGTACGGCAGCCAACCGGCGGTCGTGGACGTGTCCATGGAGATCCTCCGCCAGGAGATCACCGCGCTGATCGGGCCGTCCGGCTGTGGCAAGTCGACGCTGCTGCGGTGCCTCAACCGCATGAACGACCTGATCCCTTCGGCCCGGGTCGAGGGCAAGCTCTCCTACCACGGGCATGACCTCTACGCGCGCGGCGTGGACCCCGTGGAGGTTCGGCGGCGGATCGGGATGGTGTTCCAGAAGCCGAACCCCTTCCCCAAGTCGATCCACGACAACATCGCGTTCGGGCCGAGGGTCAACGGGATGAAGGTCAACCTGGACGAGGTCGTCGAGACGAGCCTGCGCCGGGCGGCGCTGTGGGACGAGGTCAAGACCAAGCTTCGCGAAAGCGCCTACAGTCTGTCGGGCGGGCAGCAACAGCGGCTCTGCATCGCCCGCGCGATCGCCGTCGACCCCGACGTGATCCTGATGGACGAGCCGTGCTCCGCGCTGGACCCGATCGCGACCGCCCGGATCGAAGACCTCATGCAGGAGCTGAAGGAGCGCTACACGATCGTCATCGTCACCCACAACATGCAGCAGGCAGCTCGCGTGAGTGACCGCACCGCCTTTCTTACCGCGGAGGTCGAGGACGGCCAAGGAGACACCCGCTTTGGCCGCCTTGTCGAGTTCGGCGTCACCGAGAAGATCTTCCGCGACCCCGGCGATCCCAGAACGGAGGACTATGTAACCGGCCGCTTCGGGTAAACCCCGGCAGAAGGCTTCTTGCGGGAGCGAGGTCGCGCGTTCACACTTCGGGCGCGCGGCCAGTTGTCGTCACGCTCTCGGAGGTCAGCGTGCGGTCACAGTTCTTCATTGCCCTGCCGGACGGATTGCGCCTCGATGAGGTCGTGAGGGGGGTGGCGGGCGGGAAGGCGTTCGCGCAAGACCGAGAGCGCACTGTCGAGCGCACCTACTACGACACCTTCGACTGGCGGCTGTACCGCGCCGGGCTCGTGCTCGCGCACGATGTCGCCGCGGGCGAGGCCTGGCTCGAGGCCGCGCGGCTTTCCAGCGGCGAGCCTGCGGGGCGCGTGCCGATCGCGAAGGTGCCGAGGTTCGCGTCCGACCTCCCGGACGGCGAGCTCCAGCGGGACCTCGCGCCGGTCGTGGACGTGCGCGCGCTCCTGCCGCTGGTCACGACCTCCTCCCACGTACGAGTGGGCCGGATCCTTGATGCGGACTCCCAGACCGTGCTCTCGATCGAAGAGGAGGCCGTGCGCTCGCCCGAGAGCCCGGGTGGCGCCGATCTGGGCCGCCGGCTGAGGCTCTTTCCTCAGAAGGGCCGCCCAAAGCCGCTCCGCCGTTGGCTGTCCAAGCTTCGTGACGACTTCGGTCTCGTGCCCGGCGAGGACGATCTCTACCGCCGCGCCTTGAGCTCCGTAGGTCGCCGGCCTGGCGACTACTCCTCGAAGCTCACGGTCCCTATGCCCTCCCACGCCTGTGCGGGTGAGGCGTTCAGACGCGTCATGGACGCCCTCCTCGAGGCGCTGCTCGCGAACGAGGAGGGCGTGCGTCACGACGTCGACAGCGAGTTCCTCCACGACTTCCGGGTCGCCATCCGCCGCGCTCGCTCGATCCTCTCCTCCTCCCGCGGGGCGCTGGAGCCGGCCGCCGTGGAGCAGCTGCGCCCTGAGCTGGTGTGGTTGCAAGGTGCCACCGGGCGGGCGCGCGACCTCGATGTGTACCTCCTGGACCTCCCCTCCTACGCCGCCAGCCTTCCGCCAGGCACAGGCCCGCACCTCGAGCCACTCCGCAAGTTTCTTGAGGGGCAGCGAGGCGCCGCCTACGCCGAGCTGGGCCAACAGCTGGCGACCGCCCGTTACCGCGCGGTGGTGACCTCGTGGCGTGGGCTGGGCTCCGGTACGACCGATGAGAGCCAGCGGTCCGCGTCAGAGGTCGCCAGCGACCGGATCTGGCGCGCGTACCGCCGCGCCGCCCGCCAGGGCAGGGCTATCGACTCATCGACGGCCGCGGCCGAGCTGCATGAGCTGCGGAAGCGCTGCAAGCGGCTGCGCTACCTGCTGGAGGGGTTCCGGGAACTGTCCCCACCCAAGCACGTGAACCGGCTCGTCGGCGAGCTCAAGGCGCTGCAATCCAACCTCGGCGAGTTTCAGGACTGCGAGGTCCAGGCCGGGGATCTGCAGCGGTTCGCGCGCCAGATGAGCGAGGAGGGCGTCGGCTCTGCCGACACGCTGTCCACCATGAGCCTGCTCGTCGACCAGCTCGGCGACCGCCAGCGCCGAGCCCGCCAAGCCTTCGCCGCCACCTTCACCGCCTTCGATGCCCCCGACAACCGCACCCGCTTCCGCAAGCTCTTCGCCCCCGGGTAGGCCCCGGCGGCCCCGGCTTTTTCCTGCACTGAGATGAGAATCGGCTGCACATCGTTCCGTATGCCGGATTCTCATCCTCCAGAGGTTTGTCAATGGCGCCAGCCGGCATGAGCTGCTGTGCAGAGTTATGCCAGTATACCGGCCTAACGCTGCACAGTACGGGGTGTAGCCGCCGGTTCGTTGGCGGTGCCGCAGGCGTAGAAGACGACCTGCTGACCGATCGCGACCGCGTGGTCGCCGATGCGCTCGAGGTAGCGGCCGACCAGTACCGTATGAAAGGCCCAGTCAAGCCGCTGCACGTCTCCAGCGGCGAGCTGGACGAGCCGCGGAGACAGGCCCGCGTTCAGGCGGTCGAGCGGATCGTCGAGCTCTGGTAGCTCTTGGGCCAGCGCGACGTCCCGGTGGGCGAGGCTCTGCAGGGACCGCTCGAGGAGGCGATGGGCATGGGTGCCCATCTCCTCGAGCACCCGCCTCACGTCAGCGTCGTCCGCGAGCTGCTCGGACTGCCGGGCGTATCTTGCGATGTTCACGCACAGATCGCCGACCCGCTCCAGGCGGATGCTCGTGTGCATCAGCGCGCTGACCAATCGCAGCTCGCTCGCGACCGGGGCCTCAAGCGCGAGCAGCGCGAGCACGCGCTCCTGTGTGGCGCGATAGAGCGCGTCGACCTCGTCGTCGGCGGCGATCACGGCGTCGGCCTCGTCGCCGCGACGGCTTTGAAGGGCAGCCATCCCGCGCGCGAGCATGCGAAGCACTCGCTGGCCCATCCCCAGAATGTCGTCTTCCAGGAATCTCAAGTGCGCATGAAAATTACGCCGCAGCTCAGGCATGACGTGTCGATCGTAGAATGGTTCCAGCCACCTCGCGTGCGCAAAAGGGCGGCGACGAACGGTGACGCCGTCTTAACTCCAGGATGACGGGAAGATGAACTCTGTTCGAGGCGGGTCTGCGCGCCGGCTTGGGCGCGCATCGCAAACGTACACTCGTCGCCAGATGCCCAAGATTCTGGTGATTGAGGACGAGCCGTCCATCGTCGATGCGCTGGAATACGGGCTCGGGGCGGAGGGCTTCGAGGTGATCGCCGCGCGGGACGGCGAGGGCTCCCTCGCGTTGTTCGGGCGTGAGCGGCCTGATCTCGTGCTGCTGGACCTCATGCTTCCCGACGTGCCCGGAACCGAGATCTGCAAGCGGATCCGGGCGAGCAGTACCGTGCCGATCATCATACTGACCGCAAAGGACACCGAGGTCGACAAGGTCGTCGGGTTGGAGTTGGGCGCTGACGATTACGTGACGAAGCCCTTCTCGATGCGGGAGTTGGTGGCGCGTGTCCGGGCGGTTCTCCGGCGCGGTCAAGAGAGGCCAACGACCCCCGCGCGGTCGTCGATGGAGGTGAATGGCGTCCGCTTGGACCCAGAGCGCTACGAGGTCGCCGTGCGCGGGACCTCTGTGGAGCTGCCTCCCAAGGAGTTTGCGCTTCTCGAGGTACTGATCCGCAACGCGGGGAGAGTGCTCACACGCGACGTGCTCATCGAGCGTGTGTGGGGAGCCGACTACGTCGGCGATACGAAGACCCTCGACGTGCACATAAAGCGGCTGCGCGGGAGGATAGAGCAGGATCCCCACGATCCCGAGCTCATTCTCACTATTCGTGGAGTGGGCTACAAGCTCGCGGACTAAGCGCTGACCTCTCTCATAGGGGTGATCAGATGCCTCCCCCGGATGCGGGGCCACTACGCTGGCGAGTGTGCTCCGTCGAACCTCGCTCGCGGTGTTGCCAGCGGCCGTCGCTGCCGCGGCCGCGATATGGGCGAGCCCTGGCAGGCCGGTTGCGACGGTGGCCGCCGTCTCGGGGTTTGCGATCACCTGCTGGTTGGTGGCCGCAACCGAGCGCAGGGTGGGGCGGGTCGCGGACTGGGCCCTTATGCTCGCGGCCGAGCGGGACTCGAAGGCCCTGGAGCTGGACGGCAGCCGTGAATGGCGCCGGCTCGGGGGAGCGCTGACCGCCGTGGGAGCATGGACGCATGAGCGTTACACCGAGGTCGCGACGCAGCGTGCCCGGGTCGAGCGTATGCTCGACAACCTGCCCACGGCGGTGCTGCTGTTCAGCGCCGGACGGCTCGCCTACGCGAACCCGGCTGCCCGAGTTCTGTTCTCCTTGGGGAGGGGCGGTGAGGATTGGAGCCCGCTGAGAGTGCTCGGCGTCGATGCGCTCGCTCAAGCGGTCAGCGAGACCAGTGAGACGGGACGCACGGTCGAGGTCGAGGTGCGTCGCGACGACCGTGATCTGCTCGCTCGGGCCTCGAGTACGGGCGAGGATGAGGTCGCCCTCGCGGTTACTGATCTGACGGAGACCCGGCGGGTCGAGTCGATCCGCCGCGATTTCGTGACGAACGCGTCCCACGAGCTCAAGACGCCTGTCGCGGGCATCCTCGCGCTGTCCGACTCCCTCGGCTTTGCGTTGGACCGAGATCCCGCGCGCGCGCGTACCATGGTGGTCAGGCTCCAGCGTGAGGCGACACGGCTCGCGCAGTTGGTCCGCGAGCTGCTCGACCTGGCAAGGATGGAGGAGACGGTCGCGCAGCACGAGCAGGGACGGCGGCGCATCAACCTCTCCGAGCTGGTCCGGGACCAGATGGAGCGGCTCGCGCCCCTCGCCGCCGAGCGCCAGGTCACGTTGACCCGCGACTGTGTAGACTCCGCCGCGCTCATCGGCGTGCCCGAGGACATGCGGGTGATCGTGGCGAACCTCATCGAGAACGGCATCCAGCACAACCGGCCCGGGGGGACGGTGCACACGGCCGCGTGGCGGGGCGGCGGTGAGGTCGTCCTTGAGGTCATCGACACCGGGCTCGGGATTCCCGAGAGTGAGCAGGGCCGGATCTTCGAGCGTTTTTACCGCATCGACAAAGGCCGTAGCCGCGCCGCTGGCGGTACCGGGCTCGGCCTGGCCATCGTCCGCCATGCCACCGAGCGCCACGGTGGCCGCGTCACCGTCCGCAGCGTTCTCGGCGAGGGCTCGACCTTCCGCGTCGTCCTGCCCGTGGAAGGCTCGTCGACGTAAGCCGGTCACAATGCAGTTTTCCTCCGGATCCTCAAGGATTGCCGCAGCGTAGATTCACGCGGTCAGGCTTGAGGTGCAACTTTCCCGCGTATCCGGAGGAAAGCTGTACCTCTGGCTCGAGCACTCGAGCGGTCCCGAGCTTCTGATGGCTCGGTGCCTTATGCTGGCGGCCCCTCGGATCCCTCAGATGCGGTCGCCGCTCCCGCGTAGCCGGTCGTCGAGTTCGCGTACATAGGGCAGCTTGGCCCACAGGTCGGGGAACCGGCCGCGTACTCCGAGGATACGCTCGAAGCCCTTCGCGTAGCCGGCGTCGAGCGTGAGGTCCAGCGCCTGAGTCAGCTCTTGGCATGCCGGCTCCGGCTCGGCCTTGAGCACCCATGCGGCAGCGGTCTCGGCCCGCGCGATCACCGTCGAGAATTGACCCGAAGAGCCGAGCGCGATCCGCAACGCCTCCAGCGCCTCTCCCGCACGCCCGGCGCGCACGAAACCGGTCCCGGTGGTCCAGCTCATCCGGCTGGGTGTCAGCACCTGCGAACGCGCGAAGAACCCGCTCCCATCTGGCTGGGCATGTTCCGCCAGATGCGCGGCGGCCTCGCACGCCTCCAGGAACCCGCGCTCGTCCCCGCTGGCGGCCAGCTCCAACCCGAGCCAGTGCTGCGCGAATGCGCGTGTGGTCAGGTCGGCCCGCTGCGCGTGGTGGACGGCATGGCGCATCAGCTGCACCGCCCTCCCATCGCTGCCCGGGGGGCCGCCGGGCTCGATCGGCGAGTGCTGGATCCGGGCTGCGGTGAGCGCCTGCGCTCGCAACCGGTCATCGCCGCTGTCGTCGGCAACGGTCCTGGCCAGCGCGAAGTAGCGGCGCTGCGCGGCGCGGTCGCTCAGGTGCCACGCGAGCATCCCGGCTTGGGCGCATGAGCCTGCGGTAACCGCCTCCAGGCGCTGGCGATTTGTGCCTACGATCGGCCGGTCCAACAGGTCGGTCAGGATGTCCGCGTGGTGAGCGACCTGGCCGGCGAGCACGTCGTGCCTGGTCGTCCAGTGAAGGCTGGCGAGCGTGTCGGCGAGATCCTCGTGCGCGGCGATCAACTTCGAGTCGACAGGATGTGCGGCGGCCTCCCGGATCCGCTCGAACGCGTCGAGCGGGACAAGCGCGGCGGCGATACCCCCGAGCACCATGACCTTGCCGGCTGTCCGACGGTCCGCCTCGTCCTCCTCACCTGCGCCGACATCCGAAGCTGTAAGGTCCAAAGTAGATTCGGGGGTCTGGGCGCGCAGCTTGTCGAACCATTCTCGCTGCCATGGCTCCAGGCGTTCGAGCGTGTCGTCGAGTGTCTTGAGCAACTGTTTGTGTGTCGGCCTCTGCTCGCCTCGCTCCCATCGGGCCACCGTCTGCGCGCTCGCCCCGATGTATTCGCCGAAGGAGGAGTGCGAGTCCCGCCGCACCTCCAGTAACGCCCGGATCTCTGTCATGCCCCATTGCAATGGCCAGCTCATCTGTCCCCCCTAGTCGCCCGGCGTATCGCAGAGAAACAGATTACGTTGAAGTCCAATGGGTGGGACAGTCGACTTGTGGTCGTTCGGTAAGCGACCTCGCTTCGATATGCCGCCCCCCTCATGATTGCGCCTATCACGCGGGCCACACGAGGCACTGGCGCGGCACACCAACTGGGAAAGGTTTTGATCCGTGGGCGACCTATCCGATCCACCTCCAGTGACGGACCTGGAGCACGGCTTCTTCGACGCTCCCGTACTGGTCGACGACGTCGAATGGGCATCGTTCACCCCTTGCCACCTACACCCCGTCCGTCGTGCGATCACCGACTTCCATGTCCTCGGCGAGGTGACCACCCGCTGCCCGGCATGCTCCAAGCTTTGGGCCGTCCGGTGGGACCCATGGAGATCCCAAGACCACGGCCACGCCCTCTGGATCGACTGACCCCTCGACGCGCAGGCGGGGTCAACTGCAGTTCCCCCGAACTCCGGCTTAGGGGCAATGCCACCAACTTAGGCGGGGTCCATCGCGTGTGTGGCGTCCGCGGGC
>JBOGED010000467.1:0-2384 GCA_050743625.1 Egibacteraceae bacterium
GTGGATGCCTGGTCGGCTTGGCCGGCGGCGAGCGCCGCGCGCTCGGCTTCTGCCCGGGCGTCCTCGGCGTTCCTCCGGGCGGCAGCCGAGGCCTCACGCTTCCGGTCCCGCTCGGCGAGCGCCTCCCGCGCCCTGGCTAAGAGGTCGGCGGCTAGCGGCACGGCATGCACTCTCGAGGACCGCGACCGCTCCGGCGGCCGTCCCCCGCGGGGCGGTGGTGATGCGAGCATCTGATGTATGGCGATACGGCGGACGACTTTGGCGGCGGAGGCTGACGACCTCGCCCAGTTGGAGCA
Source organism: Egibacteraceae bacterium (assembly GCA_050743625.1). Lineage (GTDB taxonomy): Bacteria > Actinomycetota > Nitriliruptoria > Euzebyales > Egibacteraceae > JBOGED01. The sequence continues at coordinate 297 of JBOGED010000467.1, forward strand.
GGAGGCCGCGCGGCGCGGGATCTCACTGGCGCGGCTCCTGCGTGAGATCGTGGCCGCGGAGGCCTCGTCCCTGAGGGCGAAGCGGCGCCCTCGCTTTGGTCTCGTGCGTACGGATGCACACGCGTCGCGCTTGTCGGTCGCGGACGAGGAGTCCCCCGCGCGATCGCCGTTCCAGAGCTGATGGCGCTGATCCTGGATACGAGGCCTGTCGTTGCGCTGCTCGACGCGGGTGATCCTGCTCATTCGCTGACCTGTCCCGAGCCGCGGAGCTGGAGACGCAGTATGAGTCGCTACGGCTGGGGTTTGTCGATGCCTCGGTGATCGCACTCTGCGAGCGCCTCGGGGAAACCAAGGTCGCGACACTCGACAAGCGCGACTTCAGCGTCGTGCGCCCGCGCCACTGTGACTCGTTGCGGCTCCTGCCGGACTGACCACACCAAGCAGGTCCTGCACGGCGCACGATGAGCCCGGCCCCCGGATGTTGGATGGCGGGCGAATGCGCCCAGTTCGGCCGGAGTCGGGATCGTGTGTATCCTGCCGTCGCGGTGCGTGGCGGGTGGTGGTCATCGGCGTAACCGCTGGTGCTGGGGGGAGGAGATGCGATGCCGGTGGATCGGCGGTGGCACGACGTGCTTGTCGAGACGGTGACGCCGTTGGCGATGGGCGGGGCGGCGCAGCGGGGCGCGGAGGGGGCGGAGCCGCTCCGGGCGCGGTCGGTGCGGGGTCTGTTGCGGACGTGGACGAGGTTCCTGGCCGGCTCGCGGATGACGCCGGAGGCGCTTCGCGAGCTGGAGCGGAAGGTCTACGGCGGCGTGCACGGTAAGGTGACCGAGTCACCGGTCAAGGTCCGGGTCATGAGCCATGGGCGGGTCGATCGTGATGCGTGGGGGACCGGCCCGGGCGGAGCGGAGGGCTCCCACGGTGAGCGGCGAGCGGACGAGGTCACCGGCAAGCACGGCAAGTACGTGAAGGGGGTGCGGTACCTGGGCGACGTGTCGTTCCGGGAGACTCGCGCCGCGCCGGCCAGGCACCTCGTCCAACCGGGCCAGCGCTGCACGGTCGGGCTGCGCTACCTCGGTGATCAGGACAGGCACGAGTGGCTGCTGTGGGCCAGCCTCTGGCTGCTCGTCCACCTCGGCGGCGCCGGGTCGAGGTCGTCGCGGGCGTTCGGCGGCCTCGCGGTGGCACGGGCGCCCGAGCGGGGGCGAGCCGTCCTCGGCGACGACGTGCCCTGGTCGTTCGGCGAGACTCCGGAGGTGTGCGGCGCGGCGCTCCAGCGTGGGCTGCGGGCGTTGAGCGGCGGCGCGGACGCGCGGTTCGGGGAGCCGGTCCGCCGCACGGGCTACGGGACGCTCGACGCGACGACCGTCTGGGTCGTGACGCCGAGCTTCGGCTCGGTCGCCGAGGCGCAGCGCCACCTGGGGGACACGCTCTTCGCGTACCGCCATCACCGTGAGCCCGATACCTCGGCCGTGCTCAGCGGGAGCGCGACCCTGGAGCGGCCGGCATGGGGACTGCCGCTGCGGATGCCGAACGCCATCCTCGAGCCCGCGAGCGGAGACAACCGCTGGCCCTCGCCGATCACCTTCCGCGTCCAGCGCCTGGAAGGCGACCTGTTCGCGCTGGTCGTGGTCGCCAGGGATGTGGCCTTGATGAACGCGCGGGCCGGCCATACCACCTACACCACCGAGGTGGACGGGCTGCGCGACCGCGGCGCCGTCCCCAAGCTGCTGGCGCAAGTCGAGGACGAGCAGTGGTCGGGCGACCAGACCCACCGGCTGCTGGCGGTCTGGCCCTCGTGACGGTCGTCGCCCACCTGGGGTTGGCGTCGCCGCAGGCGTTCATCGCCCAGGTCCGCAAGGCCAGGGACGCGTGGACCGCGAGCCTCATCTACGCCCGGTTGATGGGTGAGGCGCTGGCGTTCCTCACCGAGGGATGGCCCGACGCGAGGGTCCTGCAGCCGCACTTCGACCCGAGCCGCCGCCCTGAGCCGCGCGCCTCGCTGCCGAACACCGCGGTCGTCCGGTTCGATGACCTGGCGCAGGCGCGGGCGGCGCTGAGCGAGACCGAGGCGACGCTGACGAAAGC
>JBOGED010000468.1:0-9763 GCA_050743625.1 Egibacteraceae bacterium
ACGAGCGTCCCGTCCGCCGCGACATCGACCTTGACGGTCGAGCCCTCGTTCAGACGGCCGTCGAGCAGCGCGAGCGCCACGCGGTCCTCCAGCTCCTTGCGGAGGACGCGCTTGAGCGGGCGCGCGCCGTAGACGGGGTCGTAGCCGCGGTCGGCGAGCCAGTCCTTCGCCGCGTCGGTCAGCTCGAGGTCGAGGTCGCGCTGGGCGAACCGCGCGCGGACGCGGCGCAGCTGGACGTCGACGATGCGGCGCAGCTGGAGGCGGCCGAGCCGGTGGAAGATCAAGATCTCATCCAGCCGGTTGAGGAACTCGGGGCGGAAGTGGGTGCGCACGGCGGCCATGACCCGCTCACGCATGGTGTTCTCGGTCTCGGTCGGGTCCAAGATGAACTGGGAGCCCAGGTTGCTGGTCATGATCACCACGGTGTTGCGGAAGTCGACGGTGTGGCCTTGACCGTCGGTCAGGCGACCGTCGTCGAGCACCTGCAGCAACGCGTTGAACACGTCGGCGTGCGCCTTCTCGACCTCGTCGAGGAGCACGACGGCGTACGGGCGGCGGCGGACCGGCTCGGTGAGCTGGCCGCCCTCCTCGTAGCCGACGTACCCCGGCGGGGCGCCGACCAGCCGTGACACGGTGTGGCGCTCGCTGAACTCGCCCATGTCGAGACGGACCATCGCGCGCTCGTCGTCGAACAGGAACTCCGCGAGCGCCCGTGCGAGCTCGGTCTTGCCGACCCCCGTCGGCCCGAGGAACAGGAACGACCCGAGCGGCCGGTCCGGGTCCGACAACCCCGCCCGCGAGCGGCGAACCGCGTCGGCGACGGCGGAGACGGCCTCGTCCTGGCCAACGACACGCTCGCGCAGCGTGTCCTCAAGCCGCACGAGCTTGGAGCGCTCGCCCTCCATCAGCCGCGCCACGGGAATGCCGGTCCAGCGGGCGACGACCTCGGCGACGTCCGAGGCGTCGACCTCCTCCTTCAGCATCCGCTGGTCGGCCTGCAGCTCGGCAAGGTGGCCGCTGGCCTGCTCCAGCTCGCGCTCGAGCGCGGGAATGCGGCCGTAGCGCAGCTCAGCGGCGGCTTGCAGGTCGCCGTCGCGCTCCGCGCGCTCGGCCCGTTCCCGTGCCTCCTCGATCCGTTGCTTGCGGTCTTGGACCGCGGCGATCGCGGCCTTCTCCGCCTCCCACCGGCCGGTGAGCGTGCCCAGCTCGCCGCGCAACGTCTCCAGCTCGTCGGCGATGTCGGCGAGTCGCGTGGCGGCGTCGGGGTCGGGGTCGCCTTCCAGGGCGGCCTTCTCGATCTCGAGCTGCTTGGCGCGCCGGTCGAGCGTGTCGATCTCGGCCGGCATCGAGTCGATCTCGATGCGCAGGCGCGAGGTGGCCTCGTCGATCAGGTCGATGGCCTTGTCGGGCAGGAAGCGTTCGGTGAGGTAGCGGTGAGACAGGCGCGCGGCGGCGACGAGCGCCCCGTCGGTGATGCGTACGCCGTGGTGGACCTCGTAGCGCTCTTTGAGGCCGCGGAGGATGGCGATGGTGTCGCTGACGCTCGGCTCGCCGACGTGGATCGGCTGGAACCGCCGCTCCAGCGCCTTGTCCTTCTCGACCTGCCGGTACTCGTCGAGGGTGGTCGCCCCGATCAGGCGGAGCTGGCCGCGAGCGAGCATCGGCTTGAGCATGTTGCCCGCGTCCATCGCGCCCTCGGCCTTGCCGGCGCCGACGACGGTGTGCATCTCGTCGAGGAACGTGATGATCTGGCCCTCGGCGGCCTCGATCTCTTTGAGCACGGCTTTTAGCCGCTCCTCGAACTCACCGCGATATTTCGAGCCGGCGATCATCGCGCCGAGGTCGAGACTGACGAGGCGCTTGTCCGCAAGGCCGGTCGGGACGTCGCCGGCGACGATGCGCTGCGCGAGCCCCTCGACGATCGCGGTCTTCCCGACGCCAGGGTCACCGATCAGGACGGGGTTGTTCTTGGTGCGCCGGGACAGGACCTGGATGACTCGCCGGATCTCCTCGTCGCGGCCGATCACCGGGTCGAGCTTCCCGTCTCGCGCGGCGGCCGTCAGGTCGGTCGTGTACTTCTCGAGGGCCTCGTACGTCCCCTCGGGGGTCTGGCTCGTCACGCGCTGGTTGCCACGCACCTGCCGTAGCGCGTCGAGCAGCGCGTCGCCGGCGATCCCCTGATCACGCAGCAGGCGGCCGGCGGCGTCGTCGTCGTCGGCGAGCGCGAGCAGGAGGTGCTCGGTCGACGTGTAATCGTCGCCGAGCGTGGAGGCACGCTGCTGCGCGTCGTCGAGCACGCGGACGAGCGCAGACGACAAGGACGGCCTCCCCGTCGCTCCATGCGCGACGGGGAGTGTGCGCCGCGACGCCTCCTCGACCGCCTTGCGTAGCGCCGTCGGTGTCGTCCCGAGCCGGCTGACCGTCGGGAACACCGGGCCCTCCGACTGGCCGAGCAGCGCATTCAGCAAATGCAGCGGCACGACGTCCGGCTGCCCGTTGCGGACGGCCAGTGCCACAGCGGCCTGGACAGCCTCCTGCGCCTTCAGCGTGAAGCGGTTGAGATCCATCAACGCCAGGCTAGCAATCTGGATAGAAGAAATCTGCGCGTGCTGCTAGCAGGTTTTTGGATATCGCCGTTCGGAGGCCCCTCGGCGAAGGTACAGCTTGCCGAGCAACGGAATGCCCCAGCCCACCAGCGGCCAGATCGGCCAGAAGTACCCGCGATCGCCCATCGCCCACAGCGCGATCATGCTCACCGCGAACACGAGGTACGGAATGAGCGGGGTCGCCATGTGGCCACCCCGCTCAGTGGATCGTGCGGAGGGAGCCGGTGTCACCGGCAGCTCGCGCAACGCCTGCCGCAGATCACGACGCGTCTTGGCGGCGTACGTCTCGTCGAGGCGCTCGAGGAACTCCTCGAGGGTCAGCCGCCCGTCATCCGTATGCTGCCGGAGCTCGGTGAGCACCGCTTCCCGCTCCGCGTCGGATGCCCGTACATCCAGGTTCGTGTCCATGACCGCCTCCCGAAACGCGCCACCAACACTCCTAGATGTACCATCCGAAATAAACTATTGCAACCGCCTCCGTCAGTCTTCGATGAGCCGCTCCCACGCCGCGCGCCCCACAATGGCGTTGTCCCGCAACCCGTTGTCCCTCTTGAAGTTGATAAGCGCTCGCCTCGTCCTGCCACCAGCGACGCCGTCGATCGGTCCTGGGTCGTACCGAGGATTGTCGTCGTCGTCGACGCTCGCGGCGGTGAGCAATCCTTGCAGGTTGGCGATGAGGCGCCCCCTCACTGGCCGGTCGGCGGCGTTGCTGAGATCCAAGCGAGCCAGTTGAACGGTCACCTGGATGGATCCTTGAAGCTCTCCCTCTGCCTCCGCGGTTGACATCTCCAGCCTCCATTGCTCGTCGTTGCCCGTTCACGAACGGGCTGCTAGTAACCAGAGACCGAAGATGTCCGAGAAATACCTGTGACCTCACATCGGAGCCAGCTCATGCCGACGCGCATCGCCACTCCCTCGGACGCCGCGGCGGTCGCGCACATCTACGCGCCGGCCGTCACCGCGTCCCACACGTCGTTCGAGTTGATCCCGCCGTCGCCTGACCAGATGGCGCGGCGCATCACGGCCACCTTGCCTCGTTACCCGTGGCTTGTCGACGAGACTGGCGGGGTGGTGGCCGGGTACGCGTACGCCGCCGCGCACCGGCGCAGGGCGGCCTACCAATGGTCCGTGGACGTGTCGGTATACGTGGGCCCGGCGTTCCAGCGAGGGGGCGTCGCCCGCCGGTTGTACGCGGCGCTCTTCGCGATCCTGCGCCGCCAAGGGTTCGTCAACGCCTACGCAGGCATCGCGCTGCCGAACCCCGCGAGCGTCCGTCTCCACGAGGCAGCCGGCTTCGCGGCGATCGGTGTCTGCCGTGGCGAGGGCTTCAAGCTCGGCAAGTGGGTCGACGTCTCATGGTGGCACCTTCTCCTTCAACCACCACCCCCTGACCCGGCACCCCCGATGCCCTTCCCCGAACTGAGCGAACTATGCTGAGAGCATGGTCACCATGACCCGCCGCCTCCAGATTCTCATCGACGAGGAGCGATACCAGCTGCTCGAGCGCGAGTCCGAGCGCTTGGGCAAACCAATCGCTGAGCTGATCCGCGACGCCGTCGACCAGATCTATATGACGGATATGGCATATCGGCGAGCCGCTGCCGAACGGCTACTCGCTGCGGAGCCCATGCCGGTAGAGGACTGGCCTACCATGAAACAGGACATGATGGACAGCCTGTTTAAGATGATTCCATAAGCCTGGGACGGGTTCCGCTCGACAGCGCCGTCTTCATCGACAAGATCTGCCAGTCCAGACCGCGTGCCGGGAAGGCGTAGTGTGACCCCGTTAGCCGACGTCTAGCGGCGGCGGCGGAGGGGTTCGATCTCAGACGGGCGGTAGAGGACCATGTCAGTGCCGGTACGGCGCATCGCCTCGGCGAGGGCGGCGCGGGCGTCGGCGCGGATACGCTCGGTGGCGCGGCGCGCCTCGACCAGCTGAGCCTGGAGCGCTTCGACCTCTTCGGTCAGCGCGAGGATGCGCATGACCCCCGCGAGGTTGATGCCCTCGCCTTGGGTCAACTCTTGGATCAACCGCACACGCGCGACGTCCCGGTCGGAGTAGCGGCGGGTGCCGCCGGCGGTGCGGGCGGGCTTGATCAGACCCCTGCGCTCGTAGGTTCTCAGGGTTTGAGGATGGACGCCGGCCAGCTCGGCGGCCACCGAGATGATGTAGACCGCACCCACGCGCATCGCCTGTTACACCCCCTCACCGGCCACGATGTGCTGCTCGAGGTGGTCACGGACGTGGCTGTCGTCCGTCGCGGCGAAGTCCTCCAACATCCTGCGCTGAGTCTTCGTCAGCCGCCTGGGGACGGCGATCTCTACGGTGACGAGCAGGTCCCCGCGCTCGCCGTTCGCCGGCTGTACCCCGCGGCCGCGGACGCGGAACGTCTTGCCCGTCTCGGTTCCGGCGGGCACCTTCAAGGTCACCGGTGGCCCGTCGAGTGTCGGCACGGTGATCCGCGCGCCGAGCGCGGCCTCAGCGAACGTGATCGGCGCGGTCAGGGTAAGATCGTCGCCTCGCCGGCCGAACACCGGATGTGACGCGACGTGCACACGGACGAACACGTCACCCGCGGGCCCACCGCCCACACCCGACTCGCCTTTGCCCTTGAGCTTGACCGTCGCGCCGTCCTTGACTCCGGCGGGAATACGGGCGTGGATGGTACGGCGTCGGCGGACAACCCCCGCGCCATGGCAGGTGGGGCACTCCTCGACGATCTTCCTGCCGGTGCCTCCGCAGGTGGTGCACGGCTGCGAGAAGCTGAACAGCCCCTGGTTCTCGGCCAGCAGCCCTGTCCCGTTGCAGGTCGGGCACGTAATGGGGCTCGTGCCGGGCTTGGCGCCCGAGCCGCCGCAGGTCGCGCAACCCGCCTGGCCATCGATGCGCAGGGTCACCGTGACGCCGGCCACCGCGTCCTCGAAGGACAGGGTCACGTCGGTCTCGACATCCCGCCCTCGCCGGCCGCGGGCAGTACCCGCCCGGCGTCGCGCGCCGCCGAACGGGTTGTCGCCTTGGCCCTGGTTGAAGATGCCGCCGATCAGGTCGCCCAGGTCGAACAAGCCCTCGGTGTTGCCGCGCGTGTTGCCCCCGCCAGGGCCGGGATACCCGAACCCACCCCGGAACGCACCGGAGCCGACCATGTCACGGACCTGGTCGTACTCCTTACGCTTCTCGGCGTTCGAGAGCACCGAATAGGCCTCGCTGACCTGCTTGAAACGGTCTTCGGCCTGCTTGTCGCCAGGGCGGGCGTCAGGATGCAGCTCGCGGGCCAGCTTGCGGTACGCCTTGCTGATGTCGGTCTGGCTCGCGTCCTTCGTCACGCCCAGCGTGCCGTAGTAGTCCTTCTCGAAGTAGTCCCGCTGAGACACGTTCTAGGTCACCCTGTCACCGAGACGGAGGCCGGGCGAAGCACCCTTCCCTTGAAGCGGTACCCGCTGCGCAGGACCTCGGCGACGGTCGGCTCTTCGACAGGCTCTTCCGACTCGACCTGCGTGAGCGCTTCGTGCCAGCGGGGGTCGAACGGCTCGCCGGTCCCCGGGACCTGCTCCAGGCCTGCCTGTTGCAGCACGTCGAGAAGGCCGGTGTGGACCATGCCGACACCCTTCACGAGCCGCTCGTCGTCGCTGCTCCGCGCCGAGTCGAGCGCCATGTCGAAGATGTCGAGGATTGGCAGCAGCGCCGAGAGGAGCTGGGCGGCTCCCCGATCGAGCGCGTCCATCAGCTCGCGGGTCTTGCGCCGGCTCAGGTTCTCGTAGTCGGCGCGCGCGCGGCGGAGCTGATCGAGATAGTCGTCCCGCAGGCGCTCCGCCTCGGCGAGCGCCGCCTTCAGCTCATCCACGCCGCGGGGGTCCTCAGGCTCAACGGTTTCCTCGGCCCCGGCAGTCTCCACGACCTCGGCCTCGACGACCTCAGGCTCGCCCGCATCCGGCCCGGCCGGCTGTCCGGCCGGACCCTGCGGGTCGCGTGTGTCGGCAGTCACTATGCGGCACCCTTGTCGTCGCCCTCGTCGACGACCTCGGCATCGACGATGTCGTCGTCGCCTGAGCCTGCGCCGCCGGTGTTCCCACCGGTGTACCCGCCTGAGGTCTGCTGCCCGGCCTGCTCACTCGCGCCGGCGGCGTACAGCGCCTGGCCGACCTCTTGGCTCACGCGCATCAGCTCGTCCGTCGTGTTGCGGATGGCGTCGGCGTCGGTGCCGTTCAGCGCCTCGCGGACCTTGCCTTGGGACTCCTCGAGCTTGGCCTTGTGCTCGGCCGAGATCTTGTCCCCGCTGTCACGCAAGAGCTTCTCGGTCTGGTAGAGCAGCGTGTCCGCCTGGTTGCGGGCGTCCGCCTCCGCGCGGCGGCGGCGGTCCTCCTCGGCGAACTGCTCGGCATCCTGGACCATCCGGTCGATGTCCTCCTTGGGAAGGGAGGACTGGCCGGTGATCGTCATCGACTGCTCCTTGCCCGTCCCGCGGTCCCTCGCGGACACGTTGACGATCCCGTTCGCGTCGATGTCGAAGGTGACCTCGATCTGGGGGACGCCACGGGGCGCGGGGGGGATGTCGACGAGCTGGAACTTGCCGAGCGTCTTGTTGTATGCGGCCATCTCACGCTCACCCTGCAGGACGTGGATCTCGACCTGCGGCTGGTTGTCGTCGGCGGTCGTGAACACCTCGGACTTGCGCGTAGGGATGGTGGTGTTGCGCTCGATGAGCTTGGTCATCACGCCGCCCTTCGTCTCGATCCCCAGCGACAGGGGCGTGACGTCGAGGAGCAGGACATCTTTGACCTCACCCTTGAGCACGCCAGCCTGCAGCGCGGCGCCGACCGCGACGACCTCGTCGGGGTTCACGCCCTTGTGCGGGTCCTTGCCACCCGTCATGTCGCGCACCAAGCTCACGACGGCGGGCATGCGGGTCGAGCCACCGACGAGAATGACGTGGTCGACGCTCGACGGCGCGATCGAAGCGTCGCGGATCGCGTTGTTGAACGGCGGCTTGGTGCGGTCGAGCAGGTCGCTCGTCATCTGCTGGAAATGCGCCCGTGTGAGCGTCTGCTCCAGGTGCAGCGGGCCCTCGCTCGTCGCCGTGATGAACGGCAGGTTGATCGAGGTCTCCGCGGTGGTCGACAGCTCTTTCTTGGCCTTCTCGGCGGCCTCGCGGAGGCGCTGGAGGGCCATCTTGTCCTTGGAGAGGTCGACGCCGTGGTTTGCCTTGAAGCCCTTGGCCAGCCACTCGATGACCTTCTGGTCCCAGTCGTCACCGCCGAGATGGGTGTCGCCGGACGTCGATTTCACGTCGAAGACGCCCTCGGCGATCTCCAGGACCGAGACGTCGAACGTGCCGCCTCCCAGGTCGTAGACGAGCACCGTCTGCTCGTCCTCCTTGTCCAACCCGTAGGCGAGCGCGGCCGCGGTCGGCTCGTTGATGATGCGCAGGACCTCGAGGCCCGCGATCTGGCCGGCCTCCTTCGTCGCCGTCCGCTCGGCATCGCCGAAGTAGGCGGGGACGGTGATCACGGCCTGGGTGACCTCTTCACCCAGGTACGCTTCGGCATCCCGCTTCAGCTTCTGCAGGATCCGGGCGCTGATCTCCTGAGCGGTGTACGACTTGCCGTCGATCGAGGTCTTCCATGACGTGCCCATGTGCCGCTTGACCGACTGGATCGTCCGGTCGGGGTTCGTGACTGCCTGCCGCTTCGCTACCTCGCCGACCAGCACCTCGCCGGACTTCGAGAAGCCCACGACCGACGGGGTGGTACGGGAACCCTCGGCGTTCGCGATAACGGTGGGCTCTCCGCCCTCCAAGACGGCCACCACGCTGTTGGTGGTACCGAGGTCGATCCCGACTGCCTTTGCCATGTAGCTGTCACCTCCACGCTTGACGTTGCCCGTCAGGGTAGCCGTCCTCGCGAACGTCGGCAATCTTGTTTGAGTCTAAGACACTCAGATTTGCTACGCGTGCCAGCGTCTGCTGATCCGCCGCCCTCGCCCGTCCGCCTCATCCGTCCCGTTGAACGCGACCATCAGTACAAACGGGAGGACGACCACGACCACCCCGATCGCCCACATCAGCCACAGCGCCATACGAGCGAGCGTACAGTCCCTCGGTGACCAACTCGACGTTCAGTACAGCGGTGGGGACGTTCGCCGAGCTACAGGACGACTTCGTGCGGTTGACGACCGAGATCGTCTGGTGCACGGTCGCCACCGTCGACCACGAGGACCGGCCCAGGACCCGTATCCTCCATCCTTACTGGGAGATCGACGACGGCCGGCCGATCGGGTGGGTCGGCACCTTCAGGTCACCCGCCAAGACCGCCCATCTCGCGCGGAACCCGTACGTGTCCTGCTCATACTGGACGCCAGCGCACGACGCCGCCTTCGTGGACTGCCGGGCCGACTGGGTCGGCGATGCGAACGCCAAGCGCAGGGTGTGGACCTTGTTCGCGAGCGCGCCGCCACCGCTTGGCTACGACCCGCGTGTGTCCGGGTGGAGCGATGAGTCCGATCCACTGTTCCAGGTGCTACGCCTTGACCCGTGGCGCGTGCAGGTCACCCTTCAAGACCTCGCGGGTGGGCGGGTCATCGGGTCCTCGCGCGTGTGGCACGCGCCTGGTTAGGACGTTGCCGCCGGCAGGTCCTCGGGCAGCTCGATGGTCCAGGTCTCGTCCAGGCCGGTCTCGCCGAAGAAGCCCTGGTTGACCTCGAGCGCGCCAATGAACGCGACGCCCGGGTTGTAAAGGGGACACGGCTCAGCCTCGCAAGGCTCCATGTCGAGGACGCGGAGGACGCGCCCGCCCTGGCCGTAGAAGGCGATCGAGAGCGGGATCAGCGTGTTCTTCATGTAGAAGGCGCCGGCGCGAGCCTCCGGAAATATGAAGACCATGCCGGTCCGGGGGGGTAGGTGCTCGCGGAACATCAGCCCCCGGCCGCGCTCGCCAGAGTTGTCGGCGACATAGACAGGAACCTCGACCGACTCACCGCCGGGACCGCTCAGTACCACCTGCGACACCGTGAACGGCTCCGAGGGTTGCAAGGGCCCGGGTTCGGTCGCGGGCGCCCGCGCACAGGCGGCTACGAGCACGAGAGTGAGGATCGACACACGGGTCATGGCCGCAGAGCATAGAGTCCCGCGCCGGTTGTGTGGAGGATCCGCGCGGTATACCGC
>JBOGED010000469.1:0-16308 GCA_050743625.1 Egibacteraceae bacterium
GCTCCGACCCTCCTCGCGAGCGCCGGGGACGTTGGTCGGCTGGTTGCGCGCGTCTGCTCTCGGTCGGCTCGACACCATGCTCCGCCTCGTTTCCTTCGGCGCCTATGCGGTGGTGGTCATCGTGGTCGCGCAGCGGCACGAGCCGTGGTTCGACGAGGCGCAGGCCTGGCTGCTCGCGCGGGACGACTCGCTCCTGCACCTGTTGAGCGCGCAGATGCGGTACGAGGGAAGCCCGCCGCTTTGGCACCTGCTGCTGATGGGACCGGCGAAGCTGGGCGCCCCGTATGCCACCATCACGACGATCGCGGTGGTGATCGCGATCGCCGGGGCATACGTGCTGGTACGGCACAGCCCGTTCCCGCTCCCGCTGACCCTCGGCGTGCTGTTCTCGTTCGTTGTCGCCTACCAGTACGCGGTCGTGGCGCGCAGCTACGTGTTGCTGCCGTTGCTGCTGTTCCTCCTCGCGATCGCGTGGGCCGGTCGGATCCGAGATCCATGGCCCTTCGTCGTGATCCTCGGGCTGCTCGCGAGCACCAGCACGCATGGGTTGCTCGTGGCGGGCAGCGTATTCCTCGTACACCTGCTCCAGGTAGTGCGCCCGATCGACAGCGTGTCATTGAGCGTGCACGTACGCCGGGCCCACCTGCGCAGTGGGTTGGCGTTCCTGGTCCTGTGCGGGCTACTCGTCCTGGAGCTATGGCCCGCTCGGGACCAGTCGTTAGGGTCCGGGTTCAACCTGGACCCCATGCACCTTCTCACGGTCGCTCCGGCGGTGCTGCGCAACGCGCTCGCGGGCGACCCACTCGTTGCCTCCGCCGCGGTGGCGCTATCCGCGTGGTGGTTCCGCCGGACCCGGACGCTGTTGCTCTGGGCGTTACCGACGCTCGCGCTCCTCACCCTCGCCGCGGTGAAATACCAGAACCAATGGCACGACGGGATCCCGTTCCTCGTCTGGGTCTTCGCCCTGTGGGTGAGCGTGGCGCAAGGTCCCGTCGGCGGGCGGGAATCAAGACTGGATGGCCTGGCGCGGTCCGGCGCGTACCTCGCCATGGCGGCCGTGCTGGTCGTGCAGGTCGGATGGTGGTGGCAGACGGTCCGCCACGACTGGACCTACCCATACTCGGGCAGTCGCCAGCTGGCCGCCTGGCTGGAGGAGCAACCCGCGTCCGCGGAGATCGCCGCCATCGGGTTCCACGCGCTGGCGGCGCTCCCCTACCTTGACCGCAACGTCTACGCGAACAACAACGGTGGCCGCGCCGCGTACATGCACTGGTCCACCTCCCCCCGCCTGGATGACGAAATCTGGTCGGTGTGGCTCGCCGAACCTGACATCATCGTCTGGAGTGTCCGATCCAGGCGAGCGCTGATGGATCCGGCTTTGCCCGGCTACGAGCGTGTCGCGGTCTTCGAAGGCGACATGTACTGGAAGAACCGTGCGATCGAACGTGACGCCTACTACGTATTCGAGCCCGTCGGCACGCACGCACCCTCGGCCTGAGGTGTTGGAGGGCCGAGGCCGGCGAGAGGCGACCCTAGACCTGGGTGCACAGATCACCCCGAGAGGGGACCGCGAGTCGCCGACGGATGCGTCCTCGGCGCCCTCACCGTTCCAGACCCAAGGAATTCTCACGGGCTTCACACGATCACAGCACCTGCTCCTGTGCCTCATCCTGCTTGCCGGGCTGGGCCGAGGCCTCTTTTGGATCGTGACGATCGCCGTCTGGAACCCGATCGACGAGATGCAGCATTTTGGCTATATCGCCTCGATCGCCAACGGGGAGGGGATCCCGATCGTCGGGGAAGATCTCCTGCCCGCGGAGGCGCTGCTACTCGCGAAGGACAGCGCGACGTATGGATTCCGCTCCACGCCCGTCAGCACATCACCCCACGACCCTGCCTGGGGCGCGGGCGCGCAACAGTACGAGGGCGTGCAGCCACCCCTGTACTACGCGTTGCTGGCGCCGGTCTATGCGCTCGCCCGGCCGCAAGGTCTCCTCGAGACCGTCATGGCGCTGAGGTTCGAGACCTTGGTATTGAGCCTGCTCGCGGTGCCGCTGACGGCGTTGCTCGCGCGTGAGCTGTTCCCGGACCGCCCGGTCGCCTGGCTCGGCGCGCCAGCCCTTCTCGTCACGCTGGGCGCCGTGAATGGGGACGGCGCCTACATCACCAACGATGCGCTCGTGCTCCCCTTGGCCGCCGCGATCATGCTCGTCGCCGCACGGGCGTGGGCGCGGGGACCGACTCTCGGGCAGGCGGCGCTGATGGGAGCGTTGGGTGGCCTCGCCTTCCTGGGCCGGGCGAACACGGTCGTGCTCGCTCCACTCGTCGCGCTTGCGTTGGTCGGAGCGGCGTGGCGCCACCACACACCCCTGAAGCGCGTCGCCGCCTGGGCTGGCATCGCGGTGAGCATAGGACTCGTCTTCGGGCTGCCGTGGATCGCATGGACCCGGTTGGCCTATCGCGGCACCACGATCGCCGCCGAGTTCAGCGCGATCCTCTCACCGATCGTGGGTCGTCAACCCTGGACGTTCGAAGGCTTGCTCGACCACCTCGCGAATGCGACTCGCGGATGGTTCGACTTCGAGGTGCTCCGCCCCCCGTTGGGAGGGTTCTTCGCCGGCGCCGCGACCGTCTGCCTGGTTGCGCTGGCGGCCGGGCTCGTGGGTTGCGCGCGCCGGGGCGACGGATCCCGCGCGCTGGTGCTCATATGGCTCGCTTCTTGCGCGCCCATCGCCCTGTTCGGAATGCTCGGAGTGATCCAGCTGGTGCTCGGTGGAAACGGCGGGATGGTCGGCCGCTATCTGATCCTCACGCTCCCCGCGCTGGTGTTGCTGGTCGCCGCCGGCTTCGACGCGCTGCTGGGGGCCCGGTGGGGAGCCGTCGCGATCGCGACGGTGGTCGCGGCCTCGGTGACCGCCGGCGCCTGGTTGGAACGGCACTACGTCGACTACGTGTACACGAAAGATGCGAGCGACACCCTGGCGCCCGTCGTCGACCAGTCCTGGAACGACCAATGGGCGCTCGTCTCGAGCATCGAGGTCTTCCCACCCTGCCCCGTCCGCGCGATCACGCTCACGTTCCCTCAAGCGCCACCGGACTCGCTGCAAGTCGGGGCGGCGCACATCCCGCTTTGGAAGATCGCGTCGCTGCCCGTGGGGGCCAAGAATGGGACCTATCAGCCGCGGCGACCGCTCTCCGGACCGTTCCGGGTGAGCCTGCCGGACGGCGTCGCCGTGGGTATCTCAGCGAGCGAACGCAGCGCCCCATTGGCGCTCGAGGGGATGCCAGGGGATCCGGTCGCCCGGCTCGACTGCGCGGTCGACGAGCCGAAGGAGGCCCGCTTCAGGCAGCTGCACGCCCTCGCACCGGTCCTGGAGATCGGCTACGCCACGCTGATGACGGCACCACTGATCTGGCCTCTCCTCGCATGGGGCGCTGTCGCTGCGCTTAGCAGGCGGGCTGTGCGGGCGGCTGCGGAGTCTGGACAAGCAGGGAGCGCACCGTCGACACCGGGATCGCGAGCGCATGACGAGTAGCCAGCTCGATGGCGTAGACGACACCGGTGACGTCGCCGTTCTGATCAAGCACCGGCCCACCCGAGTTACCGGGTTGGACGTCGGCGGACAGGCGCATCACCGGCATCTCCTCTTTGAGGTTCGCTCCGATGACATAGTCGATGACCTCGCCCGTCCCGACGATCTGCTGGCCACCCAAGGGATACCCGACGATGGTGACGCTCTCCCCCGCCTGAGGATCCCGGGGCGCGAGCGCGCCGACCGAGGGCAGGTCGGTGTCCACGACCACCAGCGCGAGGTCGCTGTAGTAGGCGATCCGCGAGACGGCCGCCTCGAGCGAGCGTCCATCCCATGTGTTCACCTGGATCACCGAGGCATCCGCGATCACGTGCCGGTTCGTGACGAATGCCCGAGGGGCGATCGCGAAGCCCGATCCCGTCGAGAGGGCATCGCATCCACTCGCCCGGACCCGCAATGTCAGGTCGCGCGCCGCCCGCTCCGGTGAGTCCGCCCGTAGGACGATGGTGGCCGCCCGCGACGCGGCGAGGTGGCGTGCCACTCCTGGTGGTGGTACCTCCTTCGCCTGCGGGGGTGGGGCCAGGCAGGACGCGCTGGCGAAGGCGAGCGCCACCGCGAGCACACCGCGCGAAGCGTTAACCATTGAGGGTGGTTATCAGGCGGGTGTTCGTGGCCCGCGCGTTCGCACAGGCCTGAAGGAGGAGCTCACCGGTCCTTGCCCACTCTGACCAGCGATTTCCAGGCTCTAAGGCCGAGGGTCGCTGTGAGAGCCAGCCGGTCATGCCGTTCACGCATCCGTTCAGCTCGTTGCCGGCCTGCGCGGCGAGCCGCGCCGCCACGGCCAGGCTTCCCCGCTGGGTGAGCGCCGCCGCCTGCTCGTCCTCGATCCGCGCCTTCTCGGTGCCAAGCTCTCGCACGCGGCCTTCGAGCTGCGCGACATCCGCCTCCGACCGCTCCAGCTTGGTGGTGGTGGCGGAGAGCTGCTCCTGCGCGACCACCAGATCGTTCGTGGCGGCGGCGACCGCCGCTTGAGCCTTGCTCAGCTGCACGGCGAGATCATCCGTCCGCGTGATCTCGCTGGCCGCGCGGTCACGCCATGCCCGGCCCGCCCGGTAGGTGAGCGCCGACGCGGCGAGCCCGATCAGGGCGACCATTGTGAGGGCGACGACCGAGAACGCATACGAGGCGTGCGCCAGACGCCTGCCCCGGTCCCTCCTCACGCGCACCCGACGTGTGGTCGTGGGGAGAGGCGCCGTCTCCAAGATCGACCCGGTCGTTCCCTTGACTAGCTGCGATGACTGCTTCATATGCTCCGCCTGTGCTCGTCCCGCAAGACAACGGATCGGCCGTCCGCCGCCTGCCAGGCCTGAGATTGCGGGCGAGAGAGTAAACATCCCACCTGGTCACTGTCCAACGGGCCCTGTGCGCATCAGCGCGAACGGTAGGCCTCGCCGCGGTGCTCGATCCGTTCGATCACCACCATGTGGGTCGCGTCGTCGATCTGGTACACGATCCGATAATCACCACGGCGAGCCGAGTAGGACCCGGCCAGTTCAAACCTCAGCGGTTTGCCCACTTGACGTGGGTTTTCGGCGAGCGGACCGCGAAAGAACTCCATGACCGCGCCGTACACCTTGACCGGCAAGGTGTGCAGGGATCGCCGCGCGCTCGGGGCGAGCCCGACCGTGTACCGGCCACTCGTCATGCAGCGCCGGTCTCGTGAGGTCGTCGCTGTGCGACCTCCGTCTCGACCTGTTCCAGCGAGTACACCTCGCCACGAGCGATCGCGGCTCTGGCCTCCTGAATCTCCTCGAGCGCCCCGGGACTAGAGAGGATGTCGAGCGTCTCCTCCAAGGACTCAAGGTCATCGGGGGACAGAATCACCGCAATGGCGCGACCGTGCCGGGTGATCACCACACGTTCGTGGGTGCGCTCGACCTCGGCCAAAATCTCACTCAGCTTGTCCCGAGCTGCGCCCAGCGGGTATGTCACCATGCGGCAAGTATAGCCAAAAGCATGGGCAGTTCTGGCCTACGTCGACACAGCCGGCCTGTTAGATCTTCAGCCTCAGGACGTGGTGGGCGACGCGGAAGGTGGCGGGGGTGAAGCCGAGCAGCAGGCCGTCAGCGGCGACGGGCAGGGGGTTTGGGGGGGCGATCGAGACCGTGGGCGACTGCCACTCGACGATCTGCGGGTTCGGGAGGTGCTCGCCGCGAAAGATGGCCTGCGTCATCACGAACACCTGGCTGCGGTTGCCGGTGAAGACCTGCACGTTGAACTTCCCGTCGTCCGGCAACGCTCGAGGCGCGATCTTCATCGCCTTGCTGAAGAACTGGCAGTTCGCGACGACCAGCTCGGTAACCGGCAGCGTGGACTCGGTATGGGCGACCTTCACCACGGTCTCCTGGCGGTCCAGCGCACGGATCGCGCCGTACGCGGCGAGGAGCTGCCCGAAGCGGCCCAGCGGGCGCATCCGACCGCTCAACCGGATGAGGTGTGCACCCCAACCGACCTCGGCGACATTGGCGAACAACCGGCGGGCGGGCTTCCCGTCGAGCCCGGTCAGCTCCACGATCCCGATGTCGACCGGCATCGTGTGGTCCGTGGACAGATGCTTCGCCACGACGTGTGGCGCGCGGTCCAATCCAAACGTGCGGGGAAAGTCGCTCTCCGATCCCGACCAGGCGGTCCCCAGCACGGTGTCCGCCCGGTGAGGCGCCCCGTCGCTGTCCATGAGCCCGTTGACCACACCGTTGATCGTGGGATCGTCTCCGGCGACGACGACGAACCGGACCGCTTCCCGCGCTGCCTGCGACGCCGCGCGCTCGGCCTCGTCGACCGTGTTCACCTCAGCGACCTGGCATTCCAGACCATGCTCCTCCAACGCGACCACTAACGCGGGCAGCTCACGCCCCACCCCACCCTTGTTCGACCTGGGAGACACGATGAGCCGGAGCGTGCCAAACGGGCTACTCATCGTCCTTCCTTCGGGTTGGAAAGCGCACTGCCGCCCGGTTTGCCGGATTTCGCCCTCTGCGGGGACGGTGCCAGCCGGCAAAGTCCTGCACTGTGCAGAGTTATGCCGGTATACCGGCATAACTCTGCACAGTACGGCGAAGTCCCCATTTAGACCCCGGTGTAGGCGACGACGCCGCGCATCAGGGACTTGCGCGCCTCGCGGGCGGTCTCGGCGAGCTGGCCTGTAGCGACATCCCGGATCTGTCCGAGAAGGTCAGCCGCTTGCTTCGTGTTGCGGACGAAGTCGCCGGCCGTCATCAGCGAGTCGGCGAGGGCAACGTCCAGGTCGGCGCCGCTTGCCCAGCGCCACAGCACCTCGGCGAAGCCGGGGTCCGGTGGCCGAGTCGGTGGCACGGAAGCATCCTCCTCTCGGCGGGAGATCTCGGCCCAGATGTCGGAGACCTGGTCGATCACCCGCCGGACCTCCGCCGTGGGCATTACCGGCTCAACGGCGTCCTTGATCCGTGTCTGGAAGGTGAAGGCGCTGGCCACAGCGGCAAGCTCAGGCGCATCCAAGCCGTTGCACAGGCCGGAACGCAGCGTCTCGGCTAAGACGAGATCGGTCTCGGCGTACAACGCGGCCAGCCGTAGGCCCTCTTCGGTCGGTGCGGGCCTCTCGTCCAGGTAACCCAAGTCGGACAGCACCTGGATGATGCGGTCGAACTGGCGGACGATCGACGAGGTCCTGCGGCGGATGTTGCGCTCCATGCGTTCGGTGTCGGCCCGAAGATCGTCGTATCGTCGGGCCCAGGTTTCGATTCTCGTCAGCTCGGGGTCGTCGTGGACGGGGTGCGCGTGGAGCTGCGCGCGGAGCTCGGCGATCCGTTCACGGGCGCGCTCGTCGGTGTCCTCCGTCGAGAGCACCTCTCGAGCGGGCCGGTTGATCCCGAGCAGGGCAGCGGCGACCTCTTTGCGGTACCCGGGTTGCATCGGTCCGCCCTGTGAGGGAAGCACGATCCATCCAATCGCGTGAGGCGGCTCGTCGAACTCGCGCGGCCCCAGGCGTACGAGCCTTCGGTCGTCGGTCACCGCTCCCGCGAGGGGCACCCCCTGGCGGGACGACGTCCGGGACACGATCGCGGCGAGCCGCTGCCGGCGCTGCGAACCGGGGAGTGGGATGACGTCGCCAGGGCGTAACCGCTCAAGCGCCTCGGTGACGGCGTCGCGGCGCCGTTGCCGGCGGTCCCGGGCGCCCGCCGACTCGAGCCGCGACAGCTCGCGCCGCAGCGCCCAGTACTCTCCGAAGTCACCCTTCGAGGAGACGAGCTGGGCCTCGTAGCCTTCCAACGCCTCCCGATTCCGCGCGATCAGCTGCTCTTCGGCCCCGACCCCCGCATCGGCCTGAAACTGCGCGAACGAGCGGGCGAGCAGCGCCTCCGCCTCGGCTCGCCCGTGACGGTGCAGCAGGTTGACGACCATGTTGTAGGAGGGCGCGAAGCTTGAGCGCAGCGGCTCGGTCCGGCGGCTCACCAGACCGGCGACGGTGCGGAAGTCCACGTCGCGTTGGTAGGCCACCACGGCGTGGCCGAGCTCGTCCAGCCCGCGTCGCCCAGCTCGCCCGGTGAGCTGCGTGAACTGGCCTGGTGTGAGGAGCTCGTGGCGCTGCCCGCTCCACTTCTCCAACCGCTCGATCACCACCGTCCGAGCGGGCATATTGATGCCGAGCGCGAGGGTCTCCGTCGCGAAGCACACCTTCACGAGCCCGCGGACGAACAGCTCCTCGACGGTCTCCTTGAATATCGGCACCATGCCGGCGTGGTGCGCGGCGATACCCTGCGCCAACGCGGACGCCCACCAGCTGTGACCGAGCACCTCCAGATCCTCGTCAGGAAGGGCCGCGGTACGCTCGTCGACCACCTGGAGGATCAACGCCCGTTCCGCGGCGGTCACCAAGTTCACCCCGTCGCGAGCGAGCTGGTCCACGGCGGCGTCGCACCCGTCGCGGCTGAAGATGAAGTAGATCGCCGGCAACCACCGGCGGTGCCCGAGGGCTTGCACCAGGTCAGACCGCCGGGGTGGCCGCAGCCGTACGCTGCTCGGCTGGCGGCGCCCGCGCCCCGACACGCGGTTCGACAGCCCCGCCTGCCGCTCGAGCATGAGCACGTCCGGGTTCGGCATGCCGGATGTCGCGAGGGCTACAGCCGCGGTGGGGGGCTTCCGACCGCCCTCCTTGCTCCGCCGAAAAACCGGATAGATCTGGTCGTTGATCGCATAGTGGTGCCGAAGCGGCACCGGCCTGCGCTCGGAGATGACGACATCGCAGCCGTCACGCACCTCGCGGAGCCACGCTCCGAACTCTTCAGCGTTCGAGACCGTGGCCGACAGGCAGGCGAGCTGTACGGCTGCGGGAAGCTGGACGATGACCTCTTCCCATACTGCGCCGCGCTCACGGTCGGCCAGGTAGTGCACCTCGTCGAGGACGACCGCATGGAGTCCCCGGAGCGTCGCGGAGCCCTCGTACAGCATGTTGCGCAAGACCTCGGTGGTCATCACGACGATCGGGGCCTCGCCGTTTACGGCGTTGTCGCCGGTCAACAAGCCGACGGAGGACGGTCCATAGCGGACGCTCAGGTCGAAGAACTTCTGGTTCGACAGCGCCTTGATCGGCGTGGTGTAAAAGCACTTGCCACCCTCGCGGAGGGACCTGAACACCGCGAACTCGCCGACCACCGTCTTGCCCGCCCCAGTCGGGGCGGCCACCAGCACGGATCGCCCCTCCACGAGCGCGGTCATACTCGCGATCTGGAAGTCATCGAGCGCGAACGCGTACCCGGCGGCGAACTCATCGCGAGCTCCCCGCCCGCGCTCGTTCACTCTACGAGCGCGAGATCGCTCGACGCCCGCCGCCGCCGCCGCTCGACCAGCCGTGCGAACAGGATATTACCCTCGTACATGAGGATGAGCGGCAAGGCCATCGCGGACATGGTGATGGGGTCCTGCGTCGGGGTAATGACGGCCGCGAGGAGGAAGAGGGCGAGGACCGCGTGCCTGCGGTACTTCTTCAGGCCGGCTGGCGTGACCACGCCCATCAACGTGAGGATCGCGATCGCCATCGGCACCTCGAACGACAGCCCGAAGCCGAGCATCGTCTTCAAGATGAACCCGAAGTACGCGTTCGGGTCCATCAGGGACACGACCTCGGGACCCGCGAACGAGAGGAGGAACCGGAGACCGGGCCGGATGATCAGGTAGGCAAAGATCGCACCACTGGCGAACAATACGGCCGTAAGCAGAACAAACGGTATCGCGTACCGGCGCTCGACGGGACGGAGTCCCGGGCTGACGAAGCGCCAGATCTGAAAGCAGACCACGGGCGCGGCGATCAACACGGCAACGATGGCCGCCGCCTTCAGGCTTACGAAGAACGCGCCCGTGACGTTCGGGGTGTACAGCCGGCAGTCATCGAGGCCAAGGACAGCCGATCCGGCACGCAAGCCCGCGGGCAGATCGCAGTACGGCTCGATGAGAATGCTGAACACTTGATGCCGGAATGCGAACCCAACCGCGAATCCGAGCGCGACTGCCAGCGCGCTCTTCACGATGCGCTCCCGCAGCTCCTGCAGGTGTTCCCACAGTGTCATCTCCTCGCCGACGTACTCGTCCGGCGCGGGGTGGGGCGGCTTCTCGGTCGCGGTCATCGAGGTGCGGGAGGTTGCGCGCTACTGGTGGTCCACCGGCCTGGGCGGGGGGGTTGCGTCCTCCTGCGGTGCCGGCGCCTCGTCCTCCGCCTTGGTCTCGGCGATGCCCTTCTTGAAGTTCTTGATGCTCTTACCGACCGAGCTACCCAGCTCCGGCAGCTTCTTCGCCCCGAACAGCAATACGACGACGAGAAGCACGATGATCATCTCGGGTCCACCAAGGTTGAACGGCATGGGGACATCCTCCACTTCACGACCGTGGCGCACCATTGAGGGGGCACGCATGTGCAGTGGCGAGTGTATGTCAGCGCCCCCGACGCTTCTCGCCCTGCCGTACGGTACGTAGCCGCTCCAGGGACGCCCGGAGCGCCTCAGCTTCGGTGGCCGCCACGCTCCCACCTTCCGCGAGCTCGCCAGCCAACGGCTGGACGCGCTTGATCGTCGCCTTCACTCCGCCGGCCAGCTTGCCGCCAGCGCGCTTCAGTTGAAGCGCCGCAAGGACCACCACTCCAACTGTGACGACCATCATTGATAGGGCGAGAATCACGATAGCGGTCATATGGACATACTATTCGCACTAGTGGCCAGGATTTCTCACATATGCGCGAAAAAGCCTGGCCATTAACGGCCTCAGCGGCCGGTACTCGTCAACGCGACGAGGTCGTCGAACCAGTCGGCACGCGCGAGCAATGCATGGAAGTCGATCAGGTCATCATGGGTGATCCGGGGCCCGTCGAAACGCTCGGCGAGGGGGCGTGGGTTCCGATCGGGCGGCGTGTCGGGCTCCACCTCCCTCGAGAGCACATGCACTCCGCCAGAAATCAACAGGCGAATGACGCGATCGTCAGCGGGCTTGCGCACCGCCTCCAGACAGGAAGGACAGCTGAACGAATAGTACGACGCGCCCCGCCCTGAGCGGTCCACTCTGAGTTCGATCTCCCCTGGCATCAGCCCGACTTCGCCGCACCGGGTGCACGTAGCCTTGATGGTTGTCATCTCCCCTTGCCCTTGTCTTCCTCCCCCGGAACGTCCAGCTCCGGGCGACC
Source organism: Egibacteraceae bacterium (assembly GCA_050743625.1). Classification (GTDB taxonomy): domain Bacteria; phylum Actinomycetota; class Nitriliruptoria; order Euzebyales; family Egibacteraceae; genus JBOGED01. Next base: position 11,236 of record JBOGED010000469.1, read on the forward strand.
GTTTGATGAACTGCTGCGCTCCTTCACGACCAACAGATAAGGCGTCCTCCAACTCCCAACAGATATGCCCCGTTGGGGTGATTTTTCCCCGCTAAAGTGACTAGGTCAAGCGGTAACGCTGGAGAATTTCACCCGCGAGCTCGACCACTCGCTCAATCAGGGCGAGTGGGGCACGCACCTTCGCGTGTTCACCAAGTCGCAGGATCAATCTTGCTATCCATTCGAGCTGCCCAGTGCGCATCGTGATACGACGAATTGGCCCCCGCTCCTCAATCTCTTCACAGACTACCCAGTCAGTCACCCACCACGCAGGCCTTTTGAGGTCAAGAATGACGGTCAAATCCTCAGGTTTCGGCTGGTAGACAGGAGATGGGATGCGCCGGGGGCGGTCGCTTGGCGCGATCTCGCCAGTCAGGCGGACCTCTCGGATCCGGTCGACGCGGAACGTCCGGGGCGCGCCCGCCAGCCGGCACCATCCCTGCACGTACCAGGCGCCGCTCAACCCGGTCAGGGCCCACGGTTCGACGTCACGTTCGGTGGTCTGTGCCTTCGACCCCGAGCGGTATGTGAGATGGACGACCAATTCCTTTTCACTCGCGTCCGTGAGCATGGGCAGGTGTTCATCACCCGGACCGAGCAGCTCGATCGCGACACTCGGCGCCTCGTTGGCTCCTAATAGCCGCTGGAGCTTGGCCACCGCGCTGCGCAACTCCGCCGACGACCACAGACCGTCCAACGCACGGCCAGCAAGCATCAACGTGAGCGCCTCCCTCAAGGACAGGCTCAACGGCCTCGCGAAGAAATCCGCCATCCGCACCGTCACCCGATCGCCGAACAGCGACACCTCGACGAGATCGCCCCCGCCATAGCCCGGCACCCCGCAGTACCCCAGCACGTCCAAGTCGTCGGCCAGCTCGCCGACCCCGACGCCGAACCGCCTTGCCGCCTCCGCCAACTCGACGCCCGGATGCTCGAGCAGCCACGGCACCATCACGAGGATGCGCTCCAACCTGGCCAGCGTCCGTGGTTGCCGGATCGCCCTCACCCCCGCATCGCCGCCCACCGGCGACGGCTCCGCCGTGGCTCGGATCGTCCCTTCCGCATCCCCGTCCACCGGCGACGGCTCCGCCGCCGCTCGGGCCGCTCGGATCGTCGCTTCGAGCCGGGCGATCATTGCCGCGCGCAGCTCAGGGGGCTCGAGCACCGTCAGTTCGCTGCCGAAGGTGGAGACCCACCCGGCGAACTGCTCCGGGTCGCGCACGGCGACCGTGAAGGCGGTCCAGCCCTCTGTCCGGCCCCCTTGGGTGGTCTCGGCGCCGCTGCCTCTGGCGGACCTTGCGACCTCCCAGGCAACCTCTGGTGAGGCGGCGACCCGGGCGAGGACGGGCGAGCCCTCCGGTACGGGCGGCACGACGTCGTCGGGGCCGATCGCTTCCTCAGGCGCGTCGAACGCTCTGGGTTCGCCGACGGTCCTGCAGGAGCCGAGGATGCGGTCGAGGCGGAAGACGCGTTGCGCGTCGCGATCGTGATCGCGGCCGACGAGGTACCACCGCCCCCGGCGATGCACCAGCGCGTGCGGATCGACCGTTCGAAGAGCGGGCGGTGTGCCCGGGATCGCATAGACAAAGCGGACAACTTGTCGCGCCAGCTGTGCCTCCATCAGCTCGCCTCGGCACGGGGCGTCGAGCGGAACCTCGATCGAGACCTGGCCCCCCACGGTCGGTATGTCGGGGTCGCCGGCGTCCACGGCGAGCTTGAGCAACCCGCTGCTGGCCTCGTCCGCCAACCCGGTCATCTGGACGGCGAGGGCGAGCGCGGCCAGCTCAGCGGGTTCGAGGTCCAGCTCGGGGAGGTCATAGCGGCGCGGATCGATGCGATATCCCAGACGGTCAGCGGAGCGGCCAAAGCGGTCAATTGCCACCGTCTCGACAGGCACGCCCATCTCGCGCAAGTCGGCCTTGTCGCGCTCGAACATCCTCCGGAAGGCCTCCGGATCTGACTGACCGTAGCCCGCGACACGACGCCGGACCTCAGCGGCGAGGAGAGGACGGCGAGTCTCGCGCAAGGCGATTACGAGGTTGATCAGTCGCTCCAACCGCGCCTGCACGATTCCTCCTCGGGATCCCTTCCCTGCGCGCCCTGTCCGGATGGACATGCTCGCGCCACCGACAAGCTTGAGGGTCCAGCGGCACGTGTGAGAATAGAGTCAGGCGTGGAACTTTATGAGTAATAATGGCGATAAGGTCAAACTGGGCATAGCCGATGAGCTCAAGGAATGACCTCCGGACGAGGGTGCCGCCTGCGCGGTGGGCGCAGGTGTACATTCGGTACCTGAAGGTGAGGATTATTAGGGTACGAGTGCTGACCGGCCAGCACTTGGATGAGAAAATCCGTCGGGTTCGCGGGCGCCGGGGAAGGCACCTCCGCCCTCGCGGGCACTTCGGCGCATGGATCTCCAGACAGGCCCGTGTCGTTCGCGCTCAGGCCCGTCATCGGGCGCGCCTGCTCTGGGCACCGTTGGCCGCCAGCGCGATCAGGAATCCCGTGCGGCGGGGCTCCCGGCGAGTGCGGCACGCGCTGGACGCACGCGTGATCGCGGTAAAGCGCCACTACCAGTACAGGGGGGCGCGCGCTGTCCCGCCGGCGCGGACGCCTTGGCCGCGTCGTGATCTGGCTCCCCGGGTCCCGACGCGTCGACCGCGGCGAGGCCCTCCTCCCCAGCTCCTGCTGGGGGCCCTGCGGAAGGCCCGGCCACCAGTCCCGCGAGGGCGCGCCGCGATGTTCGCCAGCGCCAGGGTCAACGCTTCCCCGTCCTCGCTCTCGCCATCGCTCGCCAAGCGGGCGATCAGCCTCGCCACGGCCGGCGTCGCCGGCATACTGGTGTTCTTCCTGTTCACGACCGGCCTCTTCCTCCCTGCGGTCGCCCAGACCGCGAGCCGATCACTCAGCTTGGGCATCACTGGATCGGAGCAGGCGGCGCTGTCGAACCTCTCCCAGCGCTCCGTCGTGTTGGCGAGCGACGGCACAGTCATCGCGGTGCTCCACGACGAGATCGACCGTAAGGTGGTGCCGCTCGCCACCGTTCCCGAACACGTCCGGCAGGCGGTGCTGACGGCTGAGGACCGGAAGTTCTGGGAGCACCACGGGTTCGACATCGAGGCGATCGGCCGCGCGCTGATGGCGAACTTCGAAGCCGGGGGCATCACGCAAGGCGGTTCGACGATTACGCAGCAGATCGCGAAGAGCGAGGTCGGCAATGAGCAGTCGTTGGAGCGGAAGCTGAACGAGCTCGCCTACGCCGTCGCCCTGGAACGGGAGTACAGCAAGGAGCAGTTGCTGGAGCGCTACCTGAACCAGGTCTACTTCGGCTGGGGCGCGTATGGCATCGCCGCCGCGGCTGAGCAGTACTTCGACCAGCCGGATCCCACGCAACTTCGAGTCGAGCAGGGGGCACTGCTCGCGGGGCTCATCCGCTCGCCTGGCGCGCTGGATCCGCGACGGCATCCCGAAGAGGCGCTCGCGCGACGGAATCAAGTGCTCGCCGACATGGCGCGGACTGGTCACCTGGATTCGCGCCTGGCCGACTTCCTGGCCTCCACGCCGCTCGGCGTCGTCCCGCCCTCCAGTGACGCGCCGCTCGATCCCTACCTGGCGGCCGCCGTGCAACAGGAGTTCCTCGCGAATCCGGTATTCGGGCCAGATCGTGAGGCACGGGTCAATCTCTTGTTGGGCGGGGGCTTGAGGATCGAGACCTCGCTCGATCCCCGGCTTCAGGAGATTGCCCGTGAGGTGGTGAGCGACGCCTTGCCGGGTCAGCGCGGTCCAACCGCGGCGATCGCCTCCGTCGACCCACGCGACGGCCGGATCCTCGCGATCTACGGCGGCACCGACTTCGAGCAGGAGCAGTTCAACCTCGCCACGCAGGGACGGAGGCAACCAGGATCGGCGTTCAAGCCGTTCGTCCTGGCGACCGCGATGCAGCAGGGTCTCCCGTTGAGGCTGACCCTCGACGGGGACAGCGGTCTGAGAATCACCGGCGCCGGCTCTCCTGAGTGGGCCGAGAAGGGCGTGACGAACTTTGGCGGCGCCGACTACGGGCGCGTCGACCTGCGCACCGCTCTGGTCAACAGCGTCAACACCGCGTTCGCCCAGCTCATCATGATCGTGGGAACCCCGCAGGTGCTCGATCTCGCCGGCGGGATGGGCATCGACGTCGGATCCGCGACGGCCGGCTTGCAGAACCCCTCGATCGCGTTGGGTGGCCTCGCGCGCGGCGTGACGCCACTCGAGATGGCCTCGGCCTACGGGACGTTCGCGAACGGCGGGAGCCACGTGCCCGCCTCGCTGATCAACCGGGTCGTCGGACCGGACGGGACCGTGCTCTTCGAGCGCGCGCCACAGCCGCAACAGATCCTCGACCCCCACGTGAACGCGGCGATGGTCAGCGTGATGCGGGATGTCGTAGCTGGTGGCACGGGGAGCCGAGCTCGGCTGAGTGGGTGGGCAGCCGCGGGCAAGACTGGCACGACTCAGCGAAATGCGGACGCCTGGTTCGTCGGCTATGTCCCAGTGATGTCCACGGCCGTGTGGATGGGCCATCCCGATGGACAGATCCCGATGGGTGGTGGCAGCAGCAGCTCGTTCTCGGCGGGGATCTGGCGCGCCTTCATGAGCCGCGCGCTGGAAGGCCTCCAGCCGGTGCCATTCCCGAACGTCGCACCCGGTGAGCGCCACGTGCCAGGCCTCGGCCCGGTTGCCGTTCCGGACGTCGTCGGCATGAGCGAGACCGACGCGCTGCGCACCCTCGCCCAAGCCAAGCTCGTGGGCGAGGCACGCCCCGTTGGATCAGACGCCCGCCCGGGCACGGTCATCGGCCAACGGCCACGTCCGGGCTCGACGGCTGAGGTAGGCGAGGGCATCGTCATCAGCGTGGCCATCGAGGAGGTCGACGAGTCCGAGTCGGAGTCCGAAGGACAGGGGCGAGGGGGTCGGGGTGGTCGCGGCGAGGATGCCGACTCGGGCGACGGCCAGGGCGACGACTTCTCCAGCCTCCCTGACATCGCTGCTCAGGTG
>JBOGED010000470.1:0-34495 GCA_050743625.1 Egibacteraceae bacterium
GGGCGTAACGTCGAGCTGCTGCTCTCCCTGGCCATCGCGCTGCAAGGCTTGCCCGGCGTCCACGCCCTGGCCTGCGACACCGACGGCATCGACGGCACCGACGCCGCCGCCGGCGCCCTGGCCCCCCCCAACACCCTGGCCCGCGCCCACGCCCTGGGCATCGATCCCACCGCCGCGCTCGCCGACAACGACGGCCACGGCTTCTTCGCCGCCCTCGGCGACCACATCGTCACCGGCCCCACCCTCACCAACGTCAACGACTTCCGCGCCATCCTCATCACCTGACCACGCTTCCCCGAACAGGGATCTCGGGGCGTATGTGCCCCTAAATCCCTGTTCGGGGATCGGCCGCGCGAGCTGGACGACACATGCGCGCCGAACCCTGGCCTGTGAGGCGCGATCAGAGCGGCGTGAGGTAGTTCGCGAAGACGTACTCGGCCAGCGCGGTGCCGGATAGGAAGCCGTGGTCGCCGTCCCACTGGAAATGCACGCCCAGGTAGATGCGGCTGCGGGCGTTCTCTAGCGCGGCTGCCGTGAAGCTGTTGAAGGTGCGCTCGACGCCCTTCGCGTTCGGGTCCTCGGTGGTTGCGGTGAACATGACATTGTCCGTGCCGAAGTACCGGCGCATGATCGCGGCGTGCGCGGCCCCGAACGTCGCGTGCCCCGAGATGTACGCGGGGAACCCGGGCGAGAAGCGGTTGCCGGCCGTGTCAATCGACAGCGGCTCCCAAGCCGGGTCCGCCTTCGTGGCCCCGTTGCCGTCCATATCGCCCATCTGGATCGCGGTCTCCGGCCGCCACAGGTCCAGGTCGGTGGAGTACTTCGCATCCCATGCGACGATCGCCGCATCGCCCATGGAGAGACTCACTAGGGCGAAGAGCCGCGCGTTCTCGACCACGTCGAGACCGCGTTGTTCTGAGACGAGCCTCGTGATATCGAGGAGCTGGCCCGGTGGTTTGTAGGTGCCGTCGACGTCGTTTGCCCAGAAGAACGCAATCTTCGTCTGCTCAGGCGTCCGGTTCCCCGTGGCTTCGGCGTCGAATCTCCCCAGGCTCTGCACGTCATTCACCTGAGCGGCGTATTCCTCGCTGCGTAGCATCTCGGTCTTGGACAAGAAGCCGCCGGGCCGCGGAGGCCGCAACTGGGATCCCGAGCTGATGCAGAACGGCTTGACCTTCGGCCAGTTGGGGCTGACCGCACCACCCGATCCGGTGGGACGCCAATCCCCTGGCTTGAGGTTGGGGTTGGCGTGGTACGGGGTGTTGTCGTCGGCGCCGTCCCCGCTGCGGGCGGTGATCATCGCTCGGGCGGCCGCTTGACCGACCCCCTTCCCGGCGGCCCTCTCCAGCGGGGCGAGGCCTTGCACCGCGCTGCTGAGCTTCGTGGCCAGGTCGACCGTCGTGCTCGGGAAGGCCGCGGCAAGCGTGTCGTGCGCGGCATACGCGATCGCGGCGTCGATCGAAGCCGCCGGGTGGGCCGCCACCTTGACGAGATAGGGTGCGTGCGTAGGGATAATCGAGTTGACCGCGTCGTAGATGGCGCCATGCATCATCGCGCTACCACGGGCGATCGGGCACGGCGATCCCCCACCGTCGCGTATCACGTCGAGCAGAATGTTGTTCCAATGGATTACCGCATCAGGCATAGCAATTTCCTTCGTGAGCGTATTTGGTACAGAACGGCCTCAGCCGATGGCGAGGCCTACCGCCATCGGCGGAAGGTTCCCGGCGCTTGAGAGGAGGCTCAGGGAGCCGTCATCCTCGATACGGAAGGTCATGATCGTCTGCGCGCCCGGGGCGAGTACCTCTAGATAACGGCCGTCTCCGCTGATCACCATGTCGTTCGGCACAGTGAAGTCGCCGGTCACGCCGGTGCGACCGTCGATATCGAGAGGCGTCAGCTTACCGGTGGAGCTGACGCTGAACCCTGAGACCGAGCCACTGCCGGTATTGGAGACGTACGAGAGGCGTGCATCTGGTGTGTTGGCGACCCAGCAGGCCGCGACCTGGTTCGTCGGCGCTGCGCCTGTGATCACGGAGAGCCTGCCGCTCGCGCTGACCTCATAGGACGACACCGAGCCCGAGGCCTCGGAGACGACGAGAACGCCCCGTGAGTTGAAAGCGAAGCCGAACGGAGCTTGGCCCGCCGACGGGTTCTCGACCGCACCCCCAGGACGGCCGTCCTCCTCGACCTGAAAGACCGTGATCCGGTTCGCGGCAAGCTCTGTGACAACTAATAGGGTGCCATCCGCGTTGAACGCGATCTGCGCCGACGCGGAATTGGGAGAGCTCAGTGCCCGGCCGGAACCTTCGATCGGTGTCAATACGCCGTTGAGCCCGATGGTGAACCCCGCGATCTGCCCGGTGCCCTGACCGTCCAAGCCGGGGGTCACGGGCGGGACGAGATTGGTCACCGCATTCACCACGTACACCAGATTGCCGAACGTCGTGACGCTGACCGGTAGCACGCCGCCCGAAGGCACTCTGCTCGCGAGGTGCAGCCCGCTCGGGGTGACCAAGAAGGAGGTGATGTCGTTACTGCCTGGATTGACCGCGAACAGGAACCTCCCATCGTCGCTCAACGTGAGGGCGCTCTGTGAGATCAGCGAACCTCCAGCGCCCAGCCCCCCGGTTGGGAAGGGGCGAAGACTGCGAACGGTGCCATCCGCGCCGGCCGGTGCGGATGGGTCAGCGGTAAGCGGGATCAGGTTTCCGCCCTGTTGACGGACGAAGACCGCGACGGCATTGCCGTCGCTGGCATTCGTGAGCGCATAGACGCGCTCCATCGGTAAGGGTTGCGGCGTTGACATCGGGTCCTCCCTTGCCTGTTGCCCGACTAGAACAGCGTGACGACCATTGCTTCCCGAGAGGAGAGACCGTTGGCGACCACCCTGATACATGCATCCACATCTCTCGGCGCGTCTCGGATCCCCTGATGCACAGCGGCTGGCGCCGGGTCCTACTGTTGTGCAGGACAAGCCGGAAGGGGGGCATCGTGCTCGAGGTGATCGGCGCCGGATTCGGGCGCACCGGGACACTGTCGCTGAAGACCGCGCTGGAGCGGCTCGGGTTCGGACAGTGTTATCACGGGATCGAGCTCATGCGCCATCCCGAGCATCTCCCATTGTGGGAGGCGGCCGTGGCCGGGGAGCCCGACTGGGCGCAGCTGTTCGCCGGGTACCGAGCATGCGTCGACTGGCCTGGCGTGCACTTTTGGCGCGAGCTGGTCGACGCCTACCCGGACGCGAAGGTCGTCCTCACCGTGCGCGACCCGCGGCGGTGGTACGCCAGCGCCCGCAACACGTTCCTGCCAGCTCTGGAATCCCGCGAAGAGCCGCGTTCCTCGCCGCCGCCGGGACCGCCGTCGAGGACATGAAACGGTTTGGCCTGCTGATGAGGACGATGATGAGTGAGGGTGACTTCATCGACCGCATCCAGGACGAGCGGTCCGCCGTCGTCGAGTTCGAGCGGCACATCGAGGAGGTACGCAGCCACGTGCCGAGCGAGCGGCTCCTCGTCTTCGAGGTCGCGCAAGGCTGGCAGCCGCTGTGCGAGTTCCTCGAGGTGGCAGTGCCCGAAGGCGAGCCGTTCCCGTGGCTCAACGACCGCGAGTCCTTCAAGGAGCTGATCTCCCGCCAGGTAGCCAGAGACCGCGCCACCCCGCCGAGCGACCAACCCGCCTAACGCGGTCTACCCCTCCCCCGGCGCGACCAAGCCAGTCTCGTACGCGAGCACGACGGCTTGGACCCGGTCCCGTAACCCGAGCTTCATCAGCAGGCTGCCGACGTGGGTCTTGACGGTGGACACGCTGACCACCAACTCGTCCGCGATCTCGGCGTTCGACATGCCGCGCCCGACCAGGGCGAGCACCTCACGCTCACGCGCGGTGAGCACGCCCAGCCGATCGCGGCTTGTCACCACACCACGCCGGGTCGCGAAGTGGGAGATCAGCCGGCGGGTGACGGACGGCGCCAGCAGCGCGTCCCCGGCCGCCACGACCTCGATCGCGTCGAGCAGCTGCTCCTTGCGCGCGTCCTTGAGCAAGAAGCCGCTCGCGCCCGCGCCCAGTGCCGCGTAGACGTAGTCGTCAAGGTCGAAGGTCGTAAGCACCAGCACGGTGACCGGTTCACCGGCGCCTGGCTGGGGTTGCGCGAGCTGGCGAGTGGCCTCGATCCCGTCCATCACGGGCATCCGCACATCCATGAGCACGACGTCGGGACGGACCGCGCGGGCCACCTTGACCGCTTCAGCGCCGTTGCTGGCCTCACCGATCACCTCGACGCCCTCCTCTTCCAGGATCATCCGCAGCCCCATGCGGACCAGCTGCTGGTCGTCGGCGAGTACCACCCTTCGTGTCACCCCGATGCCTCCTCGAGCGGCAGCTTGACGCGCACCGCGAACCCACGATCGCCGCGCCTGCCGGTGGTGATCGTGCCTCCGAGCAGCTTGACCCGCTCACGCATGCCGACGAGCCCGCGGCCGGCGCCTTGCGCGCCGTCACGGTCCCCGCCCGCCGCGCCACCTCGCGGCGCCTCATCCTCGCCGTCGTCGCTCACCTCGATGCGCAGCGCATCGGGATCCCAGCCCAAGCCTACGCGTACCTGCTGTGGGCGGGAATGCTTGAGCGCGTTCGTCAGCGCCTCTTGCACGATGCGGTAAGCGGAGACACTGACCGCTCCCTGCACCGCACGGGGTCGGCCATCGATCTCCAGCCGGACCGGCAAGCCCGCAGTCCGGAACTGCTCGACCAGCGGCTCAACGTCGGCGATGTCCGGCTGTGGCAGGCGGGCCTCGCTGTTCTGGCCGTCCGGCTCGCCGCTCAGCAAGCCGAGCAGCGACCGCAGGTCAGCCAGGCTCGCTCTCGCGGCGTCCTCGACCCTTTCCAGAGCGGCGTCAGCCTGATCAGGGTCCTTGCGGAGCTTGCTCCGGGCGGCTCCCGCCTGCAGCAGCATGACGGTGACGCCGTGCGCGAGTACGTCGTGTAGCTCGCGGGCGATCCGGGCTCGCTCCTCGACCACGGCGAGCCGGGCACGTTGCTCACGCTCCCGCTCGGCTTGGTCAGCGCGTGCCTCGACCTCGGCGATATACAGCAGCCGGGTGCGGGTGAACGTCCCGAGCAGCCAGACCGCCGCCACGCTCACGACGACCCACGGGAGCTCGGCGACGGCGCCGAGCGCGGCGCCGCCGGCGATCGTTCCCGCGACCACTACGGCGAGCCCGGCCAAGGGCGCGGGCCGCCGCCCGTACGCCGCGAGCGAGTAGAGCGCGATTACCAGCCCGAAGCTGAAGTGCAGCTGGTGCAGGCCGACGACGCCGTGAGCCAACGTGGCGAGCCAGATCATCAGGAATGCGGCGAACGGCGCCCGCCGCCGGTAGATCAGCGGCAGGCCGGTAAGCACGGCGATGACCGTCCCGGCCGCGAGCTGGCCGCCGGCCGCGTGATGGTCGACGGCCGCGAGGATCCCGAGCTCGCCGGCCGTCACGGCCAGCGCGAGCAGGCGATCCCAGCGATCACGCGTGAGGTTCACGAGCGCACCGTAGCGCGCTCTTGGCGGACTGACCTCCCCCTGAGGTCGGAAGCCCTCCACCCCTGGGCCGAGGGCGAGGTCCAACCGCACGGTCGAGGGCAGGCCACAGGCGCCGGCCTAACGTCGCCGTCATGAACACGATCACTCACAAACCGCAACCCCGGACGCTCCACATGCTGATCGGAGGCTTGGCCTCGGTGCTGGCCGCCGGCATGGCGTTCACCGCGCTGGCCCTGTCCGGTGTCCCCCTCCCGGGCCACGGCGGCCATGGCGCGCCGGCAGGGTGGCTCCTGCTCGTCCCGGTGGTGTATGCGGCGCTCGCGGTGCTGTTCGCCGCCGCCGCAGACGGGGTCCTCCGCGGCCAGCGCTGGGCCTGGCCGCTCGCGGTCACCGCGGCGGTGGCCACGCTCGTGCTCGGCGTCGCGCACCCGATCTTTATGGGTCATCTCACACCGGACGCGATCGCCGCCGTACTCGCGGCCGTGACGCTCGCGCTCCTCTGCGCGCCAGCAGGGCGAACAACGCTACGTCCCCGACCGTAACGTTGGTGGCGCACTTCGCCGCACTGAGATGAGAATCGGCTGCACGTCGCCCGGTTTGCCGGATCTCATCCTCCAGAGGTTTGTCAGCGACGCCAGCCGGCATGAGCTGCTGTGCAGAGTTTTGCCGAACTACCGGCATAACTGGCGCACAGTGCACCGCGCTGCTGGGAAAACAAGGAGATCGCCACAAGGTGAAGGACGCGGCAGTCGGCAAAGACAAGTCGTGAGCCTGTTGGCTGACGCCTGCGACTCCTTGACCTATGCCTGAGGCGTGGCGCTTACGCTGACAACGGGCCGTGATGAGCGGGGACGGCCTCGTCGGCGCCAGGCGGCCCGGGCGGCGTACCGTCTCCGAACGGGCGCCCACCGAAGGTCCCGCGGTAGTGAGAGCTCACCCATCCGGTGAGATCGGGGCCAACGGGGACGATGCCAGTCGGGTTGATGTTGCGATGGACTTGGTAGTAGTGGCGTTTGATGTGGTCGAAGTCGATGGTGTCGCCGAACCCGGGGGTCTGGAACAGGTCGCGGGCGTAGGCCCACAGGACCGGCATCTCAGTAAGCTTGCTGCGGTTGCACTTGAAATGCCCGTGGTAGACGGCGTCGAAGCGGACCAAGGTAGTGAACAACCGTACGTCGGCCTCCGTGATGGTGTCGCCGACGAGGTATCGCTGGCGTTCAAGGCGTGCGATTAGCCAGTCGAGCCGAGCGAACAGCCGCCGGTACGCCTTGTCGTAGGCCTCTTGAGTGTTCGCGAACCCGCACCGGTACACCCCGTTGTTGACGTCGCCGAACACCAGCTGGGCGACGTGGTCGATCTCGTCGCGGCGGTCCTTGGGGTACAGGTCCGGGGCGCCCGGACGGTGGTAGGCGCGCCACTCGGTCGACAGGTCGAGGGTGATCTGGGCGTAGTCGTTGGTGACAACCTGACCGGTGGGAATGTCGACGATGGCGGGGACGGTGATGCCCCGGTCGTAGCCGGGGAACCGGGCGAAGTAGGCATCCTGAATCCGTTCAATGCCGAGAACTGGATCACGGCCGCCGGGGTCAAGGTCGAAGGTCCAGCTGCGGGCATCGTGCGTGGGCCCGGTCACGCCCATGGACAGGACGTCTTCGAGGCCGAGAAGGCGGCGTACGATGATCGCCCGGTTGGCCCACGGGCACGCCCGGCTAACCACCAGGCGATAGCGGCCGGGCTCGACCGGGAAGCCCTCCACACCGTCGGCGGTGATGCGCGTGGTGATATAGCGCTGATCGCGGATGAACTCCCCGGTGGGGGCGGATTCTGCATTGTCCATAGCTACTTCCTACCCGCTTTTTGCCTCGGCGAGCTGTGTCGACTCAAGGATCCGGTCAGCGGTGCTCGGGGTTGGCGAAGTCGTAACGGCAGCCCGCGTCCCAGGCGGCGCGTTGGTTGCCGTGTGCGGGGATGCCCTTCGCGTCCTTGAGCATCCTGGCCAGGTGCAGCAGGTTCCATGTGAGGAATGTGGTGTTGCGGTTGGTGAAGTCGTTCTCCGGCCCGCCGGAGCCCTCGTCGAGGTAGCTGGGCCCGGGCCCCGCCTCGCCGAGCCAGGCGGCGTCGGCCTGCGGGGGGATGGCATAGCCCAGGTGCTGGAGTGAGTAGAGGATGTTCATCGCGCAGTGCTTCGCGCCATCCTCATTGCCCGTGATGATGCAACCTCCGACCTTGCCGTAGTAGATCCACTGGCCCTGCTCGTTGAGCATGCTCGAGTTGCCGTACAGCCGCTCGATCACCCGGGTGCAGACCGACGACTTCTCCCCCAGCCAGATCGGCGAGAGCAGCACGAGGATATCGGCCGCGAGCACCCGCTCGAACAAGGCTGGCCACCCATCGGTGGCGAACCCGTGCTCGGTCATGTCCGGGTAGACACCGGGTGGAAGATCGTGGTCGACGGCCCGGACGACCTCGACGGGCACCCCGAGCCGGCGCATGATCGCGATCGAGTGATCCGCCAATCCCTGCGTGTGCGACCGCTGGGGCGAGGCTTTGAGCGTGCAGTTTACGTACAACACCCGCAGGTCGCTGAAATCCCACCGGCTCTCGGCACAAAGCCGCTCGTCACGGTCACCCAGCGTGGCCATCGGTCCTCCTTCTCGAGGTCGGGCGCGGTTCGGGGCATCACGCTACTGGCTGTCCCCCAAACGTGGTACTACCGGGCTGTGAGCTGCCGGTTACCGTCGTGCCGGTGCAGAGTAGGCGATTCGACGTGTTCCTCTGCCACCACGGCGCTGACGGTGCGGTCGTCGAGCGCATCGCTGAGAATGTCGCCGAGCGGCTGCGGGGGAAGGGGGTCCAGCCATGGCTGGACCGGTGGTGTCTTGCGCCTGGGGATGACTGGCAACAGGGGATCATCGAGGGTCTTGCGGCGTCGGGGGCGTGCGCGGTCTTCGTCGGTTCGCATGGGTTAGGCGGTTGGGCTCGTGAGGAGTTGGCCGTGGCCCAGGACCGGGCGGTCAATGACCACGACTTCCGCCTGTTCATGGTGCTGCTGCCGGGTGCGCCCAAGCCCGACGATCTCAGCCTGGCCTTCCTTGCCAACCGCCACTGGGTCGACCTGCGCGCCGACGCCGACGGACCAGACGTCCTTCAGGCGCTGCTGTCCGCCCTCACTGGGGTCGCCCACCGCCCTGGCCCGCCGATCGGAGATATCTGTCCCTACCGGGGATCGGAGGTCTTCGACTCTGAGCACGCCGAGTTCTTCTTCGGCCGCGATCACGACATCCGACGGGTGCTCGACAAATTCGAGGATGGCCGGTTCCTGGCGGTGCTCGGCCCCTCGGGCTGCGGGAAGAGCTCCTTGGTACGCGCCGGTGTGATCCCCGCGCTCGGGGCGGTGCGCCTGATCACGCCGGGAGCGCAGCCGTTGCGCGGGCTGGCCGCGCAACTGGTGAGCCTGTTCCCGGGTGAGTCGATGCAGCGCACTTTGGCCGGTTTGCGGGCCGATGAGCAGAGCCTGGACCTGGCGGTGGCGCTGGCGTTGGCCGAGCGGCCCGCCGACGAGCGTTTCGTGCTGGTCGTCGACCAGTTCGAGGAGCTGTTCACGCTGTGCGCCGACGAGGCCGAGCGCGCCGCGTTCTTGGCCAACCTCTGCTACGCGGCCACGATCCCCGGTGGTCGCCTGGTCGTGGTGCTGGCGATGCGGGCCGACTTTTACCACCGCTGTGCGCCCTACCCAGACCTCGTGACGCTGATGGCCGCGCACCAGTTTTTCGTCAGGCCGCTAGACCCTGAGGGGCTACGCGAGGCGATCGAGCGGCCGGCCTGGCGCGCCGGTTACGAGCTGCAGGCCGGGCTGGCCGAGGCGATCCTGGACGACGTGGCCGACCGGCCAGGGAGCTTGCCTCTGCTCGAACACGTGCTGCTGGAGGTCTGGCAGCGCCGGCAAGGGCAGACGCTCACGTTCGAGGCGTACTCGGCCAGCAGCGGGGTAGAGGGCGCGTTGGCCCAGCGCGCCAACGCGATCTACCAGGCCCTGACCCCCAGCCAACAGGCGATCGCTCGCCGTGTGCTGCTGCGCCTGATCCAGCCCGGCGAGGGTACCGAGGACACCCGCCGGCGAGCCGAGATGGCCGAGCTGCTCACCCGCCCCGAGGAGCAGGCGGACGTGGAGGCAATGGTCAAGGCGTTGACCGACGGGCGGCTGCTGACGACTGCGCGCGACGAGGTCACGGGGCGCGTATGGTCGACGTCGCCCACGAGGCCCTGATCCGAGGCTGGCCCGAGCTGCGGGGCTGGATCGAGGAGAGCCGGGACCTGCTGAGGGCTCAACGCCGCCTGACCGAGGCTGCCAACGAGTGGGACCGCAACGTGAGGGACGAGGGGTTCCTCTGGCGTGGGGGTGCGCTGGCCTTGTGGCAGGACCGCCCGGTGGAAGACCTCAACGACCTGGAGCGGGCGTTCCTAGAGGCGAGCCGTGAGCGTGAGGTCCGCGAGCGCGTCACCCGCCGTCACCGGGCCCGCCTGACCCTAACCGGCCTCACCGCGGCATTGGTCGTCATCAGCACCCTGGCGGTCGTGGCGCTGGGCCAGCGCGATCTGAACTTCTCCCGCGAGTTGGCGGCGAGCGCCAGTGCCCAGCTACCACTCGACCCGGAGCTGAGCATCCTGCTGGCCAGGCAGGCGTTCGACGTCAGGCCGACCGCGGAGGCCCAGTCGCTGCTCCGCCAAGCCATCCTGGACTCGCGGGTACGCGCCACGCTGCGCGGCCACGACGGCCCGGTGGCGGATGTGGCGTTCAGCCCCGACGGGCAACGGTTGGCCAGCGCCAGCTACGACGGCACGGTACGCGTCTGGGACCTGGCAGGCGGCGGCGACCCAGTCGTCCTGCGCGGCCACAACGGCGAGGTGAACAGCGTGGCATTCAACCCCGACGGGCAGCAGCTGACCAGCGCCAGCGACGACCGCACAGTACGGCTGTGGGATCTGGTCAGCGGCGAGTCGCTCGTGCTACGCGGCCATGAGAGGCCGGCGGTCAGCGTGGCGTTTAGCCCCGACGGGCAGCGGCTGGCCAGCGCCAGCTTCGACGGCACCGTGCGCATCTGGGACCCGACCGGCGGCGACCCGGTCGTGCTGCGCGGCCACGACGGAGCGGTGTACGGTGTGGCGTTCAGCCCCGACGGGCAGCGGCTGGCCAGCGCCAGCTTCGACGGCACCGTGCGCATCTGGGACCCAGCCGCCACCGGCGACCCGGCCGTGCTGACCGGCCATGCCAGCACGGTATGGGGCGTGGCGTTCAGCCCCAACGGGCAACACCTGGCCGGCGCCAGCTTCGACGGCACACTGCGGATCTGGGACCCAGCCAGCGGGGACCCAATCGAGCTGACCGGCCACGATGGCCTGATTTGGGGTGTGGCGTTCAGCCCCGACGGCCAACGACTAGCGGGGCTTCGCCCCGGCCCGACCAGCGTGTGAGGCATGACAGCGTTCCCCGAACAGGGATTGGACCGGCGGGTCATCGCCAGCCAGCTCACAACTCGTGCAACACCTGCAACACGACTCACAAACTTGACTCACGCGCAACAAGATCGCGGATCCAAGTCCCCTAGGGGTGGTCCTTGGGTTTGGAGCGGTGAGGCGTCGAGCGCGCATCCGTCGGCGACCTCGTGGTCACGTCTCCGCGCGATCCGTGCATCCAGGTCTAGGCCTGCCAGGTGGAACGGCGCCGAGAGGTGGCGGCACGTAACCTGGCCGTGATGGAGTTGCCCCTCTTTCCTCTCCACCTTGTCCTGTTCCCGGGGCGCCCGCTTCCACTGCACATCTTCGAGCCGCGTTACCGGCAGATGCTGCGGGACTGCCTGGACGGCGACCGGCGCTTCGGCGTCCTCGCGATCCGGGCTGGACGCGAGACCGGCCATGATACGGAGGTCTTCGACATCGGCACGGTCGCCGAGATCGAGGCTGTCGAGCAGTTGCCCGACGGCCGATCGGACGTCTTTGCCCGTGGAGTCCAACGCTTCCGCCTGCACCGCCTCGTGCCGGGCACGCCGTACCTGAAGGGCCAGGTTGAGTTGCTCGACGAGCCGACCCATCGCGAGGTCGACAACGTGCAAGCCAAGCAGCTTCGCGAGCTCCTTCTCTGCTATCTGCGCGGATTGGGAGCTCCGACGGAGCTGCTGGAGCGTGTGCCAAACGATCCCAACGAGCTCGCGTACCTGGCCGGCGCGGCTGTCCAGGTGGAGATCCCTGAACAGCAGAAGCTCCTCGAGCTCGGCTCAACAACCGCGCGACTGGAGGCGACGCTCCGCCTGCTGCGCCGCGAGGCCGGTCTCATGCGCCATCTCGGCACGGTCGGATCGCTACGGCCCCCGGGGCCATGCGGCGCCGACCTTAACTGACTCCGCCTGTCAAGGCTTCTGTGCGGTGCGCGCATCTTTGGGGAGCTCGTTGCCCGCCACGCGGGCTCGGATGTGAATGACAACGGCGGGAAGCGGTACGTCATAACTCCCAAATACGAGGAGGCTCACATGAACCAGGCCGTTGTGATCCAAGACGACCACTGCTTCGAAGTGCAGCGGACTGACCTCCCCGGCTACGCGAGCCAGGTGGTCGGCATGGTCGGCGTGTGCACCTGCGGGTGGCGCTCCGGGACGCATCAGGTCTACGTGGGCGCGAGCACCGACTGGGCCGAGCAGCGCGCCAGGCACTCCATCGACCGAGCCCGCGCCGCCCACCTGCAGTCCCTCGTTCCCTGAGGTCGAGACGGACGAGCAACTCGGCACCCGGTGCTGGTGGTCAGGGACCGATCCGCTCTACGTCGCATACCACGACGAAGAGTGGGGTCGACCGGTTCACGATGACCAGCGCCTCTTCGAGAAGCTCTCCCTCGAGGGTTTTCAGGCTGGCCTGTCCTGGCTGACAATCCTGCGAAAGCGTCCCGCCTTCCGAGCCGCCTTCGCGGGGTTCGACATCGAGGCGGTCGCGCGCTTTGCCGAACCCGAGGTCACGCGACTGCTCGCGGATCCTGGCATCGTCCGTAACCGCGCGAAGATCGAGGCGACGGTCCGCAACGCCCGAGCGACCCTCGACCTGATCGCCGAGGCGGGGTCGTTCGCAAGCTTCGTCTGGAGCTTCCAGCCTCCACCAAAGCCCGCGCCTCGCACACCCGACGACATCCCCACGTCCACCCTTGAGTCCAAAGCCCTCGCCAAGGCGCTGAAATCCCACGGCTTCCGCTTCGTCGGGCCGACGACCGTCTACGCGTTCATGCAAGCCATGGGACTGGTCAACGACCATCTCGAGGGCTGCCCAGCCCGCTGATCGCTCATCGGCTCAACCCGTCGGCCAGGCACGTCAGCACCCATCGCTGGTCCTCCGGCAGCAGCCTCGTGAGGCGGCGGTCGAGCGTGCAAACCCGCAGCGGCTGGCCGGCAAGAGCGGTGTCGGTGAGTTTCTGGACGTTTACCGGACTATAGGTCCGGTAGACGTCCGGAAAAGTGTGGCAATGAGATCGTTGGCTTCTGGTTCCGGCAGGACCAGGCGTGCCGGCAATCCCTAATTTGGCGGCATTGGGATCAGATGGCGATCAGGGGAATCGCAGGGTCGAGGTCTGCGATATCGCCGGGATCACTCGTGACGACATGGTCTCTCCGGATAAGAGCGCAGACGGCTACGGAGGCGTCGATCACGTCAGCCGTGCCGGTCTGACCGCAGAGCTCACCGGCGGCTCGTGCGCTCCGGCCATCGAGTGGAGCGATCGTGGGCCCGCCCTTTGCTTTGAGGAACCCCGCGAGCCGCGCCTGCTGGCCGCCACCTCGCCAGGCCTGGGCCAGCGCTCCCGCGGGTACTGTAAGCGGCCACCCATTGGAGAGCGCGCGTCGTACGAGTGCCCGCGCATCCTCCGTGTTCCGGTCGATGGCGATCAGCGCTCCGGCGTCCAGGATGAGCCCGTTCACCGGCCTGGCTCCGCTCACGCGCTCTTGCGCTCAGCGTCCGTGGACAGCCCAAGCTGCGCATCTATGCGCGCGAACGCCGCGTCCGAGGGCGGCCTCCCCGCCTCGGCATCGGCCTGTGACAACCACTCCTCCAGCGTAATCGCCTGCCGGTAGTGTTGGATCGCAGCCAGGATGTACCCCGACACGGACGCTGCCCGGCCGGCGCGGACAGCGTCGCGCGCCTCAATCGCGACATCATCGGGCACGCTAATCGTGAGCTTCGTGGTCATACTTTTGATACTACCATCCCGGCCGGCAAGGCATCCAGTTCGAGCCACGCCTGCTGTCAAGATTTTCTTGACAGCAGGCGTCTGTCAAGATAGCCTTGACAATATGAATGCGAATGACGAGACGGAACTGCGAACGCAGGTTGGCGAGCTGGTTGCCGAGTGGCACACGGGACGCCACGGTTCATTGGACGAGACGGGTCCTGCCGAGCTCCTCGAGCTGGTGACGGCGTCTCACGTGGTTGCCGACGAGGCGGCTCTGGTCCGCCACCGGTGGGTAAGCGCCGCCCGGCGAGGCGGTGCGAGCTGGAGCGACGTCGGGACGGCGTTGGGAGTAAGCCGGCAGGCGGCGCAACAACGCTTCCCAGACCCGACCGAAGCCGGCGGGCCGCTCCCGGCGACTCGTGTCGTGAGGGCGACAGCGGCCGACGAAATGATGATCCTCCACGAGCTGGAGAAAGACGGGTATCACCTGGTCGGCTTCGGGGCATTTCGCCTGTCACTCGAGCGCAGCGACCATCCCTGGCAGCACAAGAGGGTTGCCGCAGCGCGGCGCACTACCGTCGTCAACGAGCACCAGGCTGCCGGCTGGCAATACGTCGGATCGTGGTTCCCTTGGCACTACTTCAAGCGGCCGGCAACGGACGACTAAACTCGCGCGGCTCAGGCGACGGCATCGGCGCCCAGGAGCGTTTTGAGCTCGGCGTAGAGGCCGGGGTTGCGGCGGACACGGAGGTCGTCGCCTAGCCGCAGGGTGGTGGCGGGTCCTTGGGTGCCGGCAAGGCGGAGGTGGACGGGGGCCAGGCCGCGGTGCTCACCCAGCACGACCTTCAGGCGGGCGACGACCTCGGGCGTGCACTGCTGGGGAGCGAGCCGGAGCAGGACCGGGTCGCCGGTCACCTCCGACAGGTCAGGGCTGCGGACCGCGGAGGCGACGAGCTTCGGTGTGTCACCATGATCGAGGCGGCCGGTGATCGCGAGTACCTGATCCTCGACGAGTAACTCCGCCGACTCGGCGTAGGTGGTGGGGAAGAACATCACCTCGATGCTGCCCGCGAGGTCTTCCAGGACACCGACGACGTAGGGCTCACCGCGCTTGGTGAACTTCTTCTGCACACCCGTCAAGATACCGGCGACCGTAACCTGCGCGGACGCACCGATCTCCCGCAATCGCGGGATCGGCGCCGTCGACAGCTCGGCGAGGAGGCGCTCAAGCCCCAGAAGTGGATGGTCCGAGACGTACAGCCCGAGCATCTCGCGCTCGGTGGCGAGCTTCTCCTTGCGGTCGAACTCGACGTCGGGGACGGCGATCGGGCCGGCAGCGCCTCCCGCCGCGTCAGGGTTGTCGTCGAACAGCGAGAACTCGCCATGCGCCTGCTTGCGCTTGTCGGTCATCGCCTGGTCGCAGACCGGCTCGAATACGGCGAGCAGGCCCTTTCGGGGATGGCCGAGCGACTCGAACGCTCCCGCCTTGATCAGCGACTCGATGGTGCGCTTGTTCAGCACACCCGCATCGACCTTGTCGGCAAAGTCGCCAAAGTCCGTGAACGCGCCGTGACGGGTGCGCGCCTGGATGATCGCCTGGACGACCTGCTCACCGACGTTACGCACCGCGGACAAGCCGAAGCGGATCTGCTCCCCCACCGGGGCGAAGTCCAGCTGGGAGGCGTTCACGTCGGGCTGGAGGACGGTGATACCCATCGAGCGGCAGGTCGCGAGGTACGCCGGCAACCGGTCCTTGTTCGACTTGACCGACGTGAGCAGCGCGGCCATGTACTCGACCGGGTAGTTGGCCTTAAGCCAGCCGGTCTGGTAGCTGAGCAGGCCGTACCCCGCCGAGTGCGACTTGTTGAAGGCGTAGTCGGCGAACCCCTCGATCAGGTTCCACAGATCCTGCGAGAACCTGGCCTCGTATCCCCTTGAGGCGCAGCCGTCCAGGAACTTTGTCTTCTGGGCCTCCATCTCGCCAGGCTTTTTCTTGCCGATCGCGCGCCGGAGGAGGTCGGCGCCGCCCAGCGTGAACCCGGCGATCAGCTTCGCGATCTCCAGGACCTGCTCCTGGTAGACGAGGATCCCGTACGTCGGATTCAGGATGTCGGCGAGGTCAGGGTGCGGCACCGTCACGGGAGACAGCCCATGCTTGCGCTTCGCGTACTCGGTGTGCAGCCCGGCGGCCATCGGCCCTGGCCGGTACAACGCGAGCAACGCGACGATGTCGTCGAAGCAGTCGGGCTTCAGCTGGCGACACAGCGCTTTCATGCCGGCGCCGTCGAGCTGGAACACGCCGTCGGTGTCGCCCTCGGCGAGCACCTTGTAGGTACGCTCGTCCGTGAGCGGCAGCTGTTCGATCTCGATCCGCTGGCCGGTGTTGCGCTCGATGTGGACGAGCGCGTCGGTGATCACGGTGAGGTTGCGAAGGCCGAGGAAGTCCATCTTCAACAGCCCGATGGCCTCGACCATCCCACCGTCGTACTGCGTGACGATCTCCCCGTCGGCCTCAAGCCGCAGGACGGGGGCGTGGTCGGTGATCGGCTCGGCGCCGATCACGACGCCAGCCGCGTGGATCGAGTGCTGGCGGCGCAGCCCCTCCAGCGACAACGCGGTGTCGAGCACCTTCTTCGCGTCGGGTTCGCTGTCCCAAGCCTCCCGCAGCTCGGCGGATATCTGCTTCGCCTTCGCGAGCGGGAAGTCCTTGCCGAGCACCGGGGGTGGCATCATCTTCGCGAGCCGGTCCCCGAAGCCGTACGGGTAGCCAAGGACCCGCGCCGCGTCGCGGATCGCCTGCTTGCCCTTGATCGTCGAGAAGGTGACGATCTGCGCGACCCGGTCCTCGCCATAGCGGTCCCGGGCGTACCGGATCATCTCGCCGCGCCGGCGCTCGTCGAAGTCGATATCGATATCTGGCATCGACACGCGCTCGGGGTTGAGGAAGCGCTCGAAGTACAGGCCGTGCTCGATCGGGTCGAGGTCGGTGATGCCCGTGCAGTACGCGACGGCGCACCCCGCGGCCGACCCGCGGCCAGGGCCCACGCGGATGCCGACGCTGCGCGCGTGGTCGCACAGGTCAGCCACGATCAGGAAGTACGCGGGGTAGCCCATCTGCTCGATGACCGCGAGCTCCATATCGAGGCGGGCGGTGACCTCCTCGGAGAGCGGCTCACCGTACCGCTTCACCGCGCCGGCCATGACCTTGAGGCGCAGCTCCTCGGCCTCGGTCCGGCCTTCGGCGACGGGAAAGCGGGGAAGGTGGTTGGTGCCGAATCTGATCTCGACGTTGCAGCGCTCGGCGATCTCGAGGGTATTCCGCCAGGTCCCGGGGTGATCGGGGAAGAGCGCGTGCATCTGCTCGGCCGACTTGACGTAGAAGTGGTCCCCTTTGAACCTCAACCGGACCGGGTCCGACTTCTGTGACTGCGTCTGGATGCAGAGCAGCACGTCGTGAGCATCGGCATCGGCCTGGTCGGTGTAATGGCTGTCGTTGGTCACGACGAGGCCGAGCCCCAGCTGGTCCGCGATCCAGATGAGGTCGCCGTTGGTCTGGTGCTGCTCGGCGATGCCGTGGTCCTGCAGCTCGATGAAGTACCGGTCCGCGCCGAAGATGTCACGGTAGGTGGCCGCGGCGGCGAGCGCCTCCTCGCGCTTGCCGGCCAGCAGCAGCTGGTTGACCTCGGCACCCAGGCAGCCGGACAGGCAGATCAGCCCCTCGCCGTGCTCGGCGAGCAGCTCCTTGTCGGCTCGCGGCTTGTACCAGTACCCCTCCAGGTACGCGCGGGAGACGAGCCTCATCAGGTTCGCGTAGCCGGCTTGCGTCTCGGCGAGCACGGTCAGGTGCTGGTAGGCGTCCGCCTTCCCCTGGCCATGGCTCCGCCCCTTTTGAAACCGGCTGCCGGGAGCCATGTACAGCTCGGTGCCGATGATCGGCTTGACCCCATGCTTGAGGCCCGCCCGGTAGAAATCGATGGCGCCGAACATCACCCCGTGGTCGGTGATCGCGATCCCGGGCATGCCCATCTCGGCCACGCGCCGCATCAGCCCGTCCACCCTGCTGGCCCCGTCCAGCATCGAGTACTCCGTGTGAACATGCAGGTGAACGAACGAATCGGCCATCGACCAACGATCCCTCCGGCATATGCGGACCGAACGACGGCTGCGCTGCGGGGAAGGATCTGCCAGCCAGAGGAGAGTCTAGTACAGCCCATGCTCCAGATCGGACAAGCGTGGAAAAGCACCCTGGCTGGAGGGACGTCTGTTCTTTCGCTTCCCAACTGCTCGCTCAAGCGGGCCGCCGGAACAAGGCTGCGGTTTCCTCCCACCGGATGCGGAGGAAAACCGCTCTTTCCTTGACCCGCGGCCTGGCTGGCTAGGCCGCGGTGTACGTAGGCCCGAACTCCGACTTTGAGGCGTATACTCCCCAAAGTCGGAGTTGGGGGCACGCGCATCGGTGCGCGTCCCGGTAGCGCGCGGGGGTTGTCGGGCGTGGTGCATGTTCGTGCGTGTGCTTGAGGTGATCGCACCAGCGTATTGCCTCGCTGGACCGAGTTCGGCGAAAGAGGCGCGTTGCGTCCACCAGGCCTCCCCCGAACAGGGATTTGGGGGCGTATGTGCCCCGAAATCCCTGTTCGGGAACACGTGCGGACGCGGGACACCCTACGGCCCACCATGTGTCACACTCCAGCGACGGTTCAATCCCATCTACACCACGTTCTGTCAGCTGTACGACCAGATCGGCCGGCCATTCGTTCTCGACGCCGAGTACACGGTCTACACCGACGACCCGGCCAGCGGCTGGCGCGGTGATGTGAGCCTCGCGGGAGGCGGCTGCATCATCGACATGGGTTATCACATGATCGACATGCTGCTCTGGTATTTCGGTCTTCCTGACCGCGTACTCGCAGGCTTCTCCGCGGCTGCCCGACCCGACCTCGACTACGACGCAGAGGATGCGCGGGGATGGCACTCTCATCGAGTCGTTGTCGCGAGACCAAGCTTGGCCTGCTGCGGCGACTAACCAGATCGACTACTTCTGCCGCGTTATTCGCAGTGAGCGCCCCAACCTGTCGGGTCCGCGTGAGCACCTCACGCACGCCAGCTTCATCCACGCCTGCTACGCCTCCCGCCAGCTTGGCGCATTCGTCAAGCCCAAAGAGCTGTTGACGGCATGATCAGCCCGCTCGCGATCCACGGCGGCATCCCCGCGGTACCCACACCCCCGCCGCATTTCACCTGGCCGCCTCTCGGCCGTGATGCCGCCACCGCCGTTCTTGCCCAACTCACCGAGGCGATTTCGATTCCCGACCGCTCCGGTGTCATCGCGCGGCTCGAGGACGCCCTGCAAGAGTATTTGGGGGCCAAGCACGTGGTGCTTACCAGTTCAGGAACCGCGGCCCTGCACTCGATGTTTACCGCTCTAGGGTTGCGACCCGGCGAGGAAGTCATCGCTCCTGCCTATACGTTTTTCGCCACCGTCACGCCGCTGCTCCATATGGGGGCTCGACCGGTGCTGGTGGACGGCGACGAGACGGGCAATGTGGACCCTGCCGCCGTCGAGCACGCGATCACCTCGCGCACCAAGGCCGTCGTTGTGACCCATTTATGGGGTGTTCCCTGCGACATGCGCGCCTTTACCGAGATCACCACCCGGCACGGTCTCGCGCTGTTGGAGGACGGCTCGCACGCCCACGGCGCGACCATCGGCGAGCGCAAGGTCGGCGCCTTCGGCACCGCGAGCGCGTTCAGCCTCAACGGTCCCAAGCCCCTTTCTGCCGGAGAAGGAGGCTTCGCGATGACCGACGACGAAGAGACCTACTACCGTCTCCTGCTCCACGGTCACTACAACAAGCGCTGCCGCGCCGAGATCCCTGTGGAGAACCCGCTGGCCGTATATGCCGTCACCGGCATGGGACTCAAACTTCGCATCCACCCACTCGCCGCCACCATCGCGCTCAACCAGCTCAGCCGCCTCGACACCTACCTCGATGGGCGGCGACGCATCGCCGCCCGCATGCTCAGCATGTTGCGCGGGCTACCCGGTCTGACCGTCCCCGACATCCCCAATCATGTCAAGCCGGCTTGGTACGGCCTATGTCTGCAGTACAAGTCCGAGGAGCTGGATGGCCTACCCATCCAAGAATTCACCGCGCGCTACACGCCGAAGGTTGCGCCGAGCTCGACCAGCCCGGCTCCACCTGCCCGCTCAACCTCCACCCACTCTTCCAGGACGCCACCCCGCTGTTCCCCTATCTCACTGAGTGGCCGCGTTACGCTCCCGGCGACTTCCCCGTCGCCGAACGTGTCCACCGCCAAACCTCAAAATACCCGTCTGGTATCACGACAACGATGTTCCACTCGCCGACGCGTATGTCACCGCCATCACGAAAGTGGTCGGCAACTACAAGCATCTGCTGGGAAAGGCTCACACCGGATGACACCGGAGCACTGCGACGAGCTACTCGCCCTCGCCACGGCGGAAGGCATCGACCGCCTCGTCGTCGGCGCCGTCATCGCCGATAGCGGGAAGGTCCTTCTTCTGCGCCGCCCCGTTGAGGACTTCATGGGCGGTATCTACGAGCTGCCCAGCGGCAAGGTCGAAGCGGGCGAGAGCCTGACCGACGCGCTGATCCGTGAGGTGAAAGAAGAAACCGCCTTGACCGTCACCGGAATCACACGCTACCTCGGCAGCTTCGACTACACCTCCGGCAGCGGGAGCCGCACCCGCCAGCACAACTTCGCCGTGACCGTCCAAACCCCGCTCGACATCGTCCTCACCGAGCACACCCACGCCACGTGGACCACCACCGCAGACGGCTACCCGATCACCGACGCCGTCCGGCACCTGCTCATCGACCTCCGCTGACGGCTCAGAGCTTGCCGAAGCGGCGGGTCCGGTGTTGGTACTCAGCGCTCCTCCCCGCGGGTCCAAGCCCCCAAACCGAGGAGCGGTAGCAAGCCGCTCCTCCGGCGCTCCGCTTGGCTGCGTACTCGCGTTGGTCAGTCGCGTTGGACTCCGAGCCACTCGGAGGCTTGGGGTTCGTTGATGAGGGGGATTCCGTAGGCTTCGGCGAGGGCCTCCGTCTCACGGGTGCGGCGACGGGTCCGGGGGCGGAGGCGGCCGGCAGGGCGCAGGCGCACCGTCGGCTTGAGCAGTGCGACGGGGCGAGCGTACTCGGCGCGCCAACCCCGCTCGTGCTCGACGACCCGTCCCCAACCTTGGACGATGCCGAAGGCGAGGTGGAGATGTGAGCGCGCGTAGCTGACCTGCCTCACCTCGGCGAGCAGCGTGCCCGCATAGATGCCGCACGTGCAGTTGAGGGCCGGGCACTCGGCGCACGTGGCGTCCTCTCCGACGGCGTGCTGTCCCCAGCCCGCCGGTCGGAACCCTTCAGTATCTCCGACCAAGCACTCCGCCCGCAATGGCCCATCAGCCGGCCACAACGTCGGCACGTAGAGGGAAGAGAGACGGTCCCGACGGACGATCCATGACCGCCAACCATAGAACGGACCCATGAGGCTACTCCGCCGGAACCTTTACCGGCTCTTCCGACGGGACGTGTAGCGGCTCGTCAGCGGGGACGTCCTCATGTACGCGCCGTGGTTGTCCGATTTTCACTAGATCCTCCTTCGACTGTTCACTGAAAAATGGCTACCCGCTCCGACCAGCAGAAAAACCGCCCGACCCGGCTTTGGGAATAGGCCGATCATACCCTGTATGGCCCCGGCGCAGCCACGCCACCGCAGACTCGAGATCCGCGGGCAAGGGCTCGTCAACCTCGACCCGCTGGCCGGTCACCGGATGTCTGAAGCCGAGCTGCCGCGCATGCAGCGCGGGTCGGCGCAATCCCAACTGGCGGGCGATCACGGGCGAGGCGCCATACGCCTCGTCTCCGGTGACGGGATGCCCGATAGCCGCCAAATGGACCCGTACCTGGTGCGTCCGCCCTGTCTCTAGCTGGACGTCGAGGATGGTGACAAACCCGAACGACTCGCGTGTGTCGTAGTGCGTCACGGCTGGCCGCCCCTCGGCGTCCACGCGAAACCGTGTGCGGACCGCGCGCGACCGCGCGATCGGCGCATCGATCGTCGCGCTGGGCGGATCCGGGACACCGTCGAGCAACGTCCAATACCGGCGTTCGATCTCATGCGCCTTGAAGATGGGGACGAGACCCGCATAGCCTTGCGGGCTCTTCGCCACGACAAGTACCCCTGACGTCCCTCGATCGAGGCGATGAACGATCCCCGGACGGTCGGGGTCGCCGCTGGAGGCGAGCGGCATCCCGGCGGCACGCAGCGCGTCCACGAGCGTGACGTCATGGTGACCTGATCCCGCATGGACGACCAGGCCAGCGGGTTTCACCACGACTGCTAGATGGTCGTCTTCCCACCGGACCACAACCCGCGGGGGCGGCGGTCGAGGTGGTGTGGGTGGCGGCGCGGTCACGCCTACCCGCTCACCGAGCCGGGCGCGGTGAGATTTGGCGATCGGGACGCCGTCGATGGTGACCTCACCCGCGGCGAGGCGCTGCTGGGCCCGCGCCCGCGGCTCCTCCAACCACCTCGCGACGAGCACGTCGATGCGCTGCCCGTCCTCCCCCGCGGCAACCCGCCACTCCCGCCAGCCGGGCCTGCCCATCTACTCAGGCGCGGCTGCCCGCA
This sequence comes from Egibacteraceae bacterium, assembly GCA_050743625.1. Taxonomy (GTDB): domain Bacteria; phylum Actinomycetota; class Nitriliruptoria; order Euzebyales; family Egibacteraceae; genus JBOGED01. Next base: position 22,395 of record JBOGED010000470.1, read on the forward strand.
GCGCCGCCTGCTCATCGCGCTCCACCCTCGCGAGGATCAGCACGACAAGGCCGGCGCCGACGCAGATGCCGACATCCGCGAAGTTGAAGACGGGCCACCAGCGCAGGTCGATGAAGTCGACGACGTGGCCGGACGGAAAGCCGGGACTGCGAACCATGCGGTCCACGACGTTGCCGAGCGCCCCACCGGCCACGAGTCCGTACGCGAACGCGAGCAGCCGGCGGTCGATCTTGGGAAGGGCGCGCAGGACGAGCGCGATCACGATCACGGTGACGATGACGAAGAGGCCGGGGAAGAGCCCGGGAAACCCGAAGGCCCCACCTGGGTTACGAATCACGCGGAGGTCGAAGGCGCCGAGGTCGATCGGGTTGCGCCCCTCCAGGCTCGCGACCGCCCACAGCTTCGTCGCTTGGTCGAGGAGGAGCCACGCGAAGGTGACAGCCGCCCAGATCGCGTACGCGGCTCTGCCGAGTGGAGCCCTACTTGTGGGGGCCTGCTGCGCCGAAGCCATGACGGGTGAGTCTACCGCCGCGCGCCCCCCACCCATGGGTGTGTCGACTCAGGTCCGCTTTCCGGATCCCAGTCGACACACCTACGATTGGGGGCAGTGGACCGTGACAAGCCAGGTTGGGAGCCCGTCATACTCGGCATACTCGCCCAGTGGAACCCCGCAGTGCCCGCCAAGGCGCTCACCCGTGCGTTGGCGTACGCCTGGGCGTCGCCGATCTCGCTTGTCGGGCTCGCGGTGGGTGCGGCCGCGGGCGTCAAGCCCACCATGCGGCAGGGCACACTGCTCTTCCCCCATGCGCGCGGCATCACCGGTTGGGTGTTGCGCACCAGAGGCTTCGCGGCGGGGACGTTCGGTCATGTCGTGGTGTGCACGCATGACCCCGAGCACTCGTTGATGACTCACGAGCTGATCCACACCCGCCAAGCTGAGCGCTTCGGCCCCCTGATGGCACCCGTCTACCTGGGCCTCCTCGCCGTCTATGGGTACCACCGCCACCCGATGGAACGCGCGGCTCGCCTGGCCGCCGCGTGGGACCATCAGGGCTGATCGGGGTGGAGCTCCGCGTGGATGCGCTCGGCGAGGGTCGTGGAGATGCCAGGAACCTCGGCGATGCGCTCGATGCTGGCGTTGCGGAGGCGGCGGAGGGTCTTGAAGTGCGCGAGCAGATCGGACTGCTTGGAGGGGCCGACACCGCGTACCGGGCGCAGCGCCTCGAGGAAGCGCTCGGTCTCGCGGTCGGACGGTGACATCGAGTCGTGCGCAGCGGTGCGCTCGAACAAGGGCACGGCCTCTTGCTCGGACGTGGTGAGGTCGGATAGGTCCCATTCGCCGGACTCTTGGTCGTCCTCGAAGCGCTCCTCTGGGCCCTGCTGGTGATCGGATGAGCCCTCTTCGTGCCAGGGATGTGGGACGACAGACAGGCCGGTCGTCTCGTGTGCGTCCTCGTCCTCATCGTCCGGCTCGGGAGCCCACCAGTCGGCCTTCTCGCCTTCCTCGCCGCCATCGAAATCGCTGTCGTCGTAGGGGGTCGCGGTCGGATCCTCATACGAGTCTTCGATCCCGCCGAAGTCGGCGTCGTCACGGTCCAGGGTCCCGACGCCGCCCTTGTCGCGCGCCCAGGATCCCGCGCTCCAGAAGCCGCCCGCGGCTTCGAGCCCCGGGCCCGCAAGCATGGGCTGCCGTCTCGTTCCGGTACGTTGGCGGAGGATCGCAAAGACGAGAAACACGGCGGCGAGCACCGACGTCACGATGGTCGCGTAGATGAAACCTGGCTTCTGCGCGTTGAAGAAGCCGATGACGAGCGTCACGGCGCCCATCAGCACGAGGAGCATGCTGACGAGGATCACGGGCGCATCACCGTCCTTGCTCTGTTTTGGGTGATTCTGCTTGCGGTGGCATTGGGGGCTCGCACTCTACTCCGACGATGATCGGCTCAGATCACCGTTGCCGGCGTACGCATCTTGGCCACTGCCGAACCTCCAGTCCGCGAGCTCGGTTCCTACGGCCGGGCGCACTTCCGACAGGTCAATGAGGTGGGCCGGCACATCGGGCAAGTCACCGGCTTGCTCGAAGCGTTCGAGCTGCTCGTGGAGCGCCGCGCGGACGCGGTCACGATACTCGTCACGCAGTCGGGTGAAGTCTGTCACAGTTCGCCTAATCCGGTCGAATTCGAAGCGTTGGGACTCCTGTGACCGCTCTGCCCGGCCGCGGGCCTCGGCGAGCATCTCGGTGGCCTGGCTTCGCGCGGAGGCAAGAGCCTGCTCAGCCTCGCGTCGCGCCTCGCCCACCATGCGCTCAGCCTGTGTCGTGGCCTGGGCGAGGGCCTGGTCGGCGTGGACCTTCGCTTGAGAGAGCATCTCCCCCGCGGCCCGTTCGGCGGTGACGAGCGCGCGTTTGAGCAGCTGCTCGTTCTCGATCGCCTCGGCGGCCTTCGCGGAGATCTCGGCGATCCGCTCGTCGGCGAACGCCTGCGCACGAGCGATTCGCTCGTCAGCCTGGCGTTCGGCCTCAGCCACCCTGGCGGATAGCAGGTCGCGCTCGCGGATGAGCTCGACCATCCGGTCCACGACACTGTCCAGGAAGGTGTCGACCTCCTCCTGGTGGTAGCCGCGGAACTCCTGCTTGAAGACCTTCCGCTCGATGTCCTCGGGCGTGAGCGTCACGGTGGGTCCTTTGAAGCGGTCAGCACAGGATGCTCTGGAGAAGGATGATCCCGATGAAGAGTACGATCGGCGACAAATCGAGCGCCATCGCGCCCATCTGTACCGGCGGGATCACCCTGCGGAGGGGGATGAGGAGCGGGTCGGTGATCGCGTGCAGGCCCCTTGCGACCGGGCGGAGCGGGTCAGGCAGCGAGGGGATCCACGCGAGGAGGATACGGACTAAGAGGATGATGTAGTAGATCTGGAGCGCGAGGCAGATGACATACAAGAGAGGATTCATTCCTTATTCCTGGTTGAAGAAGCCGCGCTCCGAGAGCCGACGCCGTTCTTCGGTCGAGACGTCGACGTTCTTCGGAGTAAGGAGAAACACCCGGTCACCCACGCGCTCGATCCTTCCTTCGAGCCCATAGATCAACCCCGAAGCAAAATCAAGAAGGCGCTTGGCCACCATCTCGGTCGCACCGGCGAGGTTCATGATGACGGGGATGTCGGCGCGGAACCTGTCGCCGACCTCCTCAACGTCGTTGAAGGTCGTGGGATTGGTTACGTGGACCTTGCCGCTGCTCGGCACCGTCCTGACCGTGGCCGTGGCGAGTGACGGGGAGGATGACGCCGACTCCGCGGGCCGGGGACCGAGCCTCCGAACGTTCGACGGCTCTGGACGCCGGAGCGCTTCAGCCGGGCGATACTCGGCCTGCCGCGCCGCCGCGGGCTCGTCGGGCGTTTCGGTGTACTCGTCCTCGTAGTCCTCAACAAGACCGAGATACGCCAGCGTCCGCTTCCACATCGTCGCCATCGCTCCTTGTCTTCGGGTCAAGGGGGATCAGGGGCGGGCGGATCGGGAGCCGAAGATGGCCTCGCCGAGCCGCACGATCGTTGCCCCTTCCTCGACCGCTACCTCGAAATCTTTACTCATCCCCATCGAAAGGTGTTGGACCTCTGGCCACCTGTCACGCGCCACGTCACGGAGCTCCCGCAGGCGCCCGAAGAACGGGCGCGGATCGACCTCGAGCGCGGGGACCGTCATCAGCCCTTGACAGGTGATGCCCTCGAGGTCCCGCACGTGTTCCACCAGCGTAAGCGCCTCGTCCGGACGGCAACCGCCCTTTGCCGGATCATTACCAATATTGACCTGGACGAGCACCTGCTGCACGGACCCGATGCGCCGCGCGCGGTCGGCAACGGCACGGGCGACCTCGACGCGATCCACCGAGTGGATCAACGTCGCGAGGCCCACCACGTCACGGACCTTGTTGCGCTGGAGTCGCCCGACGAAATGCCAGCGGAGCCCCTCATCGCCAGCCAGGGTCTTCATGGCGATGGCTTTCCGCCTCAGCTCTTGGGCACGATTCTCACCAAAATCCACCTGTCCCGCCTGGCGTGCGGCCTGGATGTCCTGCGGGTGGAAGGTCTTGCTGATGGCGACAATCCTCACGGAGCCCGGTTCACGACCGGCCCGCAGAGCGGCTCGGTCAACGCGGTACCGGAGATCGTCGAGGCGGGCGGCGATGACGCTCGCGTTCTGAGCCGGTGAAATCATCACATCGGCGACCCCGGCATCCGTGTCGATCGGACGATGACCGACGCGTTTCTTCCCTCCGGCGCTCCTTGTGCAACCGCGCGGTGACTGAACCAGCGCGCGCCAATGCAGCGGGTACATTCCGTAGCGCGCGTGATAGTCCCGACGCCGCAGGCGTTCAGTGCCGCCTCGACGGCGGCTGGCAGGTCGAGGCTCCGGGTTCCCCACGATGTCTCCGCCCGCGCGGCGGGGACCACTCCGGCGACTTCCTCAGCGAGGGTGGCGGGCACCTCGTAACAACACCCGCCGATGGCGGGCCCCGTCAGCGCGGTCAGCCGGGAAGGCTCGGAGCCGGTGGCCTCGGTGAGCGCGGCGACCGCGGCCGGGACGATCCCCGCGGCGACGCCACGCCAGCCCGCATGGACCGCGCCAGCGCCACGCCCGGGATCGAGCAGCAGGATCGGCACGCAGTCCGCGGTAAGGACCACGAGCGCGACGTGATCCTCGGTCGTGACCAGCGCATCCACACCGGCGACACGGCGCCCGCGGTCCGCTCGCCCGACCCGGCCCACGGCCTTGCCGTGAATCTGTTCCATGAAGACCGCGTCCGCCGTGGTCAGGCCCAGCGCCGCGAGCACCCTACGGCGACCCTCGTGGCCACCCACCCCAAGATCGATCGAGGCGTTCCCCTCCCGCCGCCCGCCGAACACCACCCGCGCCTCGGTAGGAGCTGAACCGCTTTCCCTCGCATGCGGAGGAAAGCGGAAGGTCAAAACCGGCGGTGCCTGACGTGGGCGCGAAATTCCTCCGGATCCGGAGGAACGCTGCGGTGTCGCCATAGGGGGCGCGGTCATCTTCGTAAGAACGAGGGAATGTCCAGGTCCTCGTCGTCCTCGCCCAACACCACCCGGGAGCGGTCGGGGCGGCGGCGGAATCGCTCCTCCTGGCCCTCGTCCTCCGCGAGCACCCGTGACGGGGGACGGGCGGCCGGCTGCCGCGGGACTGGCTTGGGCGCGAAGGTCGTCGTCTCCGAGCTGACCGCTTCGCGACGCTCGACCGGTCGCAGCGTCGTCGACGGCCGGGCGGCGGCCACCCGCGATTGGGATCGCGTGAAGCCGGCAGCGATCACGGTCACCTTGACCTCGTCGCCGAGCGAGTCGTCGATGACCGCGCCGAAGATGATGTTCGCGTCGGGATCCGCGGCCGCGGAGATGATCTCGGCGGCCTCGTTCACCTCGTAGAGCCCGAGGTCGCTCCCACCGGCGATCGTCAGGAGCACCCCACGCGCGCCCTCGATCGACGCCTCGAGCAGCGGGGAGCTGATGGCCATGCGGGCGGCCTCGAGGGCCCGGTTCTCACCGCGCGCCTTCCCGATACCCATCAAGGCGCTCCCCGCGTCCCGCATCACGGTGGAGACGTCGGCGAAGTCGGTGTTGATCAGGCCTGGCGTGGTGATGAGGTCCGTGATGCCCTGGACGCCCTGCAGCAGCACGTCGTCGGCGAGCCGGAAGGCCTCGAGCACGGAGGTGTCCGGGTCGGAGATCTCCAGCAACCGGTCGTTCGGGATCACGATGAGCGTGTCGACCTCCGCACGGAGCCGCTCGACCCCCTCCTCGGCCTGGGTGCTCCGGCGGCGGCCCTCGAACTTGAAGGGCCGGGTGACGACACCGATCGTCAACGCGCCGAGCTGCTTCGCGATGTGGGCCGCGATGGGAGCGCCGCCTGTGCCGGTCCCGCCACCCTCACCCGCGGTGACGAACACCAGGTCCGCGCCCTTCAACGCCTCTTCAAGCTCGTCGCGGTGCTCCTCCGCCGCCTGGCGCCCGACCTCCGGGTTGCTGCCCGCGCCCAACCCGCGGGTCAGCTCGCGCCCGACATCGAGCTTCACGTCGGCGTCGGACATCAGCAGCGCCTGCGCGTCCGTGTTGATCGCGATGAACTCCACGCCTTTGAGGCCCGCCTCGATCATGCGGTTCACCGCGTTGACCCCACCCCCGCCAATGCCCACGACCTTGATGACCGCCAAGTAGTTCTGAGGTGCAGCCACGCTGCTCTCCTTGATGTACCTCGAGATCGGGCGGGGGAACCACAACTCTCACCCTCAACTAGAGGTTTATAGTTATGTCAACCACGAAGCGACCATACGCGTCCAATCTGTCCGGAGTCAAGGAACCCGCGCTGTCCAGAAGTACAGGCATGACGTGCGGAAACTCCTCTGGGTAGCGAAGCGGTGCATAGCGTTATCCACCTCAATCGGCCGGGACGAGCACCGGGTTGTCAGGTGCCCGCACGTCGATCTCCGCCACCGGTACCGCGGCGTTGCGCACCTCTTCGAGCAATGCCTCGAGCACACGAGCCTTCTGATCGCTGCGCTCGGCCGAGCCGAAGCGGACCCATACGCCGTCTAGGTCGTCCTCACCGAGCACAAGGTGCAGGCGCAGGCCACGCTCGCTTGGCGCGTCGTAACGGTCGACGGTTCGCTTGCGTGGCGCTGGCAGCGCGGCGTGCACGGCCAGCGCGTTGCGCACCGCGGCGTCGCTCGCTTGCGTACCGGGCCCCGGCAACACGGAGCGAGGAGCCTCGATCACCACGAGGCCCTTCTGCTCCCCCGGTGCGATGACGACTCCTTCCGCGTCGACCGTCCACACCCTGTCCGCGAGCTGGACGACGGCCGCGGGCTGGCGTATCCCGACGCGCACCTCGACGGTCGAAGGAGGCACTCTGGAGGCGTCCGCCGTTCGGACCCACGGCACTTGGGCAAGCCTGCGCTCCACCTCCTCTAGGTCGACCTCGAGGAGGTTCTCGCCTTGCGTCACCGGCACGAATCGACGGAGCTGGGCGGCCTGCTCGCCGCTCACGCCGACGAGCCGGACCTCGGTGATCTGGAACAACGGTGACCTGGCGGTCGCAAACGCCGCGACGGCGAGCAGGACCACCGCCACGCCGCTGGCGATCCACCGGCGGCGCCTCCGCACCTGGAGCTCGTAGACCGCGATCCGCCGGTCCCGGATCCGCGCGTCCATTGACGATCCCCGGGGCGCTGGTGGGTGGTCGCCCGGGGCGCTGCTCGTCGGAGGCGGGGAGGGGATCCGCGCCGTCACCCGGGGCCCCCAGCAGGAGCTGGGGAGGAGGGCCTCGACGCTGTCGACGCGTCGGGGCCTCCCTTGCCTCCGCCGGGGCAGCCGGGGCCCCCAGCGGGAGCTGGGGAACTGGGCCTCGATGCCGTCGAGGCATCGGGGTCGGCGGCGGAGTCGGGGGCGTCAAAACCGGCGAGCACCACCTCGGGATGCAACCAGACGCCGTGCCGCGCGACGACAGCGTCGCGCACCGCGCCGATGATCGCGTAGACGTCCGCGGCCGTCGCACCGTGCCCGGCCGTGATGAAGTTCGCGTGGCGGGGGCTGACCCTCGCGCCGCCGATCGCGAAACCCTTCATCCCCGCCGTGTCGATCAACCGGCCCGCGGAGTCCCCGTCCGGGTTGCGGAACACGCTGCCGCACGACGGCTCGTTGATCGGCTGGTGGTCGCGCCGCCACCTGCGCATCTCGGCCATCTCCTCGGCCAGGTCGCCGCTCTCCGCAGACCGCAACGCCAGGGCCGCACGCACCACGACCGCGCCCGCGCCCAATGCGGTGTGCCGGTAGCGCATGCCCAGGTGACTCGCGGTCAGGCGTTCGACCTTCCCCTGGCGGAACACGTCTGCCCAGCACAGCACGTCGCGGAGCTCGAGCCCGTGGGCGCCCGCGTTCATCCTGATGGCACCGCCTAGGGTGCCGGGGATGGCCGTCCCGAACGCCAACCCGCCCAACCCATGGCGCGCCACCGCCGTCGCGAGCACCGGCATCGGCTCCGCCGCTCCCGCGATGGCGTGGTCGCCTTGGACCCAGACGCCGCGGAACCCGCGCCCTAGGGTGACCACGACGCCCGGCCAGCCCTCGTCGGCTACGAGGAGGTTGCTCCCGCGCCCCAGCACGAGCCACTCGCATCCGTGACGCTCGCACACGGTGGTCACCGCGGTGAGATCCTCCACGGTCTCGGCGCGCACGAACGCCGCCGCCGGCCCGCCCACCCGCAGGGTCGTATGCGCGGAGAGCCGCTCCCCGTACGAGACCGACCCACTCACCTGACCGGTCAGCTCCTCCAAGAGGCCGGGCACGAGGGTGCTCACGTCGCGGCGCCTAATAGCGCGAGGATCTTTGGTCCCACCTCAGTGATCGTGCCCGCCCCGAGCGTGAGGACGAGATCGCCCGGCCTGGCGAGCGCGGCAACGGCGGCTGGCGCGTCGTCAAGGCTTCGGACCAGGTGCGCCTCGGTCCCGCCGGCGGCGGCGGCGTCGGAGACGATCTCGGCGTCCGAGCCCTCCCGTGGCTCCTCGCGGGCGCCATAGACGTCGGTCACCACGGCGAGGTCGGCGGCGGCGAGCGCCGACCCCAGCTCCTTGCCCAGCGCGAGGGTGCGGGAGTGCAGGTGGGGCTGGAAGACCACGATGACCCGGCCCGTGGGCCGCGCCTGCCGAGCGGCGGAGATCACCGCGGAGACCTCGGTCGGGTGATGCGCGTAGTCGTCGACGACGACCACACCCCAGGCCTCGCCCACGCGCTGGAACCGGCGCTGGGCACCGGTGAAGGTGCCGAGCGCGGCCCGGACAGCCTCGATTTCGGCGCCGGCCCACCGCGTCGCGGCGACCGCCGCGACCGCGTTGCGCACGTTGTGACGGCCGAGCACGCGCAGGTGGAACTCGCCGAGGTCCTCGCCTCGGTCGTCGAGCCGGAACGCCGACCCCTGGGGGTGAAGCCTGACCTCGTTGATCCGCACCTCGGCATGCGGGTGCTCGCCGTAGGACAACGTGGGCCGTGTGGCACGCCGCAGCAACGCCGCCGCGCCTGGGTCGTCGGCGCAGGCCAGCGCGAGGCCACCCGGTGGCCGGCGAGCGAGGAACGCGTGGAACGCGTCAGCCACCGCGCCGAGATCGGCGTACTCGTCGTGATGGTCCATCTCGACGTTGGTCACGACGGCGCAATCCGGCGTCAGGCGGAGGAACGAGCGGAACGCCTCGTCGGCCTCGGCGACGAAGATCCCTCCCTCCCCGTGGTGCGCGCTGGCCCCACCGTCCTGGAGCGCGCCGCCGATCGCGAACGACGGGTCCAGCCCCGCGGCGCGCAGGGCGACCGTGACCATCGACGTCGTCGTGGTCTTTCCGTGCGTCCCTGTGACCAGGATCCTTCGGCTGGACACCATCAGCAGCGCGAGGAGGTCCGCGCGCACGACCCGCGGCACGCCCAGCTGGGCCGCGCGAGCGAGCTCGGGGTTCGACGGGGGGATCGCGTTCGACCACACCACGAGGTCCGCGCCGTCGACGTGGCGGGCCTCGTGCCCCACGTGGATCGTCGCGCCCATCGCCGTCAGGGCTTGGGTGACCGGCCCCGCTCGCAGGTCGCTGCCGGTCACCGGGTGGCCCCGCTCGCACAGGAGCCGCGCGAGCGCGCTCATGCCCGCCCCTGTAACGCCGATGAGATGGACCCGCATGGACGGGTCGAGATGGAGGTCGGTCACGGGGCCCTCTCTTTTGTGGAGGATCCGCCCACCCGCCCAGAGGACCGGCCCGACGGCCGGACATACGAGAGCAGCACCCGGGCGAGGGCGTCCGCCGCGCCGGGCCGGCCGAGGTGGCGGGCGGCGGTGGCCATGACCTCCAGCGCGCCTGGGTCGACGAGCAGGCCGTTCACCGTCCGCGCGAGCTCGTCGCCGTCGAGGGCGTGATCCGGGATCGTCACCGAGGCGCCGGCCCGCTGCAGCGCGCGGGCGTTCGCCGTCTGATGGTCGGCGGTCGCGTGCGGGTACGGGACGAGGACGCTCGGCAGGCCCATGACCGTCAGCTCGGCGATGCTCGACGCGCCCGCCCGGCAGAGCACGAGATCCGCGGCGGCATAGGCGAGCTCCATCCGATCGATGAACCCGAGGCAGCGGACACGCAACCGCGCATCCCCGCCGAGGGCCTCCTCCCACTGGCGAGACGCCAGGTCGTGCGCGGCGCGGCCGGTCGCGTGCAGGATCTGCAACCCTTCGGGATCGGTCCAATGCCGCAGGCTACCGACGACGGCCTCGTTGATCCGCTGCGCTCCTTGGCTGCCGCCGAATACGAGCAACGTCCGCCGCGCGGGGTCGAGATCGAACAGCGCGAGCGCCTCCGCGCGTAACGCGTCCCGATCGATGGTGCCGAGCCCGGGACGTACGGGGTTGCCGGTGACCGTGATCCGGTCGGGGCCCACCGCGAGCCCGGCGCGCACCTCCTCGGTGTCCACGCTGAGCGCGACCGCCGTCGCCCACCGGGAGGCCAGGCGGTTCGCCAGGCCGGGCACCCCGTTCTGCTCGTGGATCACCAGAGGGATGTGCCCCCGGCGCGCGGCTAGCGCGAGCGGGACCGCCACGTAGCCGCCGAAGCACAGCGCGGCCGCCACCTCCCGGTCTCTGATGAGCCGTCCTACCACGCCGGACGCCCGCGCCAGCGTCAACGGCACGCGCAGCGTCTGCGGTGACAGCCGGCGAGCGAGCGGGATCGCCTCGACCTTGTGCAGCGTCCACCCGTACTCCGGCACGAGCTTGGCCTCAAGCCCACGGGCGGTGCCCACGAACTCGACCTCCACGTCCGGCCGCGCCGCGCGGATCGCCGCTGCTGCCGCCAGGGAGGGGAACACGTGCCCGCCCGTGCCGCCTCCCGCGATCAGGATCCGGCGGGTCACGGCGCGACCTCCCTGATGGGTTCTCTGGCAGAGCGTGCGATCGACATGAGCACGCCCAAGCCGATCATCGTGAACACCAGCGAGGATCCCCCGAAGCTCACCAGCGGGAGCGTCACCCCGGTGACCGGGAACAGCCCGACGACCGACCCCACGTTGATCGTCGCCTGCAGCAGCAGCCACGACGTGATCCCGGCGGCGAGCAGCCGGCCGAACGGGTCGGGCGCGCGGCGCGCGATCCGCACGCCGGTGATGCCGAGCGCGACGTAGAGCCCCAGCACGAACAGCGCGCCGAAGAGGCCGAGCTCCTCACCGATGATCGCGAAGATGAAGTCCGTGTGCGCGTTCGGGATGTAGAGCCACTTGCCCCGCCCCTGGCCGAGGCCTCGGCCGAACCACCCGCCCGAGCCGAGGGCGATGAAGCCCTGCACGGTTTGGTAGCCGAACGTGTCCGCGTATGCGGTGGGGTTGACCCACGCGGCGAAGCGCGCCCGTCGGTACGGCGTCGAGAGGATGCCAGCCGCCGCGACCGCAGTCGCGATCCCGCTACCAGCCGCGATGATGTGCCCGGGAAGCCCAGCGACGTAGAGGACGATCCCGCCGATCACCGTGATGAGGACCGCGGTCTCCAGATCCGGCTCGAGCAACACGAGCAGCCCAGAGATCGCGATCACCGGGATCGCCGGCACCATCAGCGCGCTGACCTCGCCACGGCGCACGCTCGACCAGCGTGCGGCCACGACGTGCGCGACGTAGAGCGGCAGCGCGAGCTTCAGCAGCTCGCTCGGTTGGAAGTTCGCGAAACCGAGATTGAACCAGCGGCGGGCACCATTGACCTCCACGCCCAACCCCGGCACCAGCACCGCCGTCACCGCGACGAGTGTGGCGAGCATCAAGGGGCTCACGAACGACCGCCACCGGCGATAGTCCACAGCCGCCGCGACCAGCATCGGGATGAGCCCCACCCCGCACCACAGCAGCTGCTTCGCGAAGATGCCGAACGCATCGCCGGTCTGCTTCACGGCTTGCACGAACGACGCGGAGAACGTCATCACCAGGCCAAGCACCAGCAGCGCGCCGGTGGTAGCCGCGAGCACCAGAAACTCCCGGTTGGTCTCGCCGTCTACCGGAAGCCGAGCGTGCGGGATACGCGACGTATGCGTCGCGTATCC
>JBOGED010000471.1:0-15715 GCA_050743625.1 Egibacteraceae bacterium
GCCCGGTGGCTCCGGCGTGCCGGGAAGCCCTGGCGGCGGACCCGTCGGTGGGCCGGGCGCTGGGCCGGGTGGTCCGCCCGGAGCACCCCCAGGTACCGCTCCCGGTCGCCCAGCTGGCGCCCGCAAGGGTAAGCGTGACCGGAGGCGCAAGGAGCCAACGCTCCAAGAGCAGTTCGAGGCCAGCGCCCAGCCACGTCGGCGCGCGGGTGGGCCGGTTAAGGCTGCGGTCTCAGGACCGGTCGACGTGATCCCCGGGATCACCGTGGGTGAGTTCGCCAAGGCGATCGGCGTCAACGCGACCGACATCGTTCGAGTCCTGTTCAACATGGGCGAGATGATGACCGTCACGCAGTCCATGTCTGCGGACCTGATCGAGCTGGTGGGCGCGGAGATGGACGCCGACGTGCGGTTCATCACTCCTGAGGATCTCGAGTTCGGCGCCGAGGAGGAGGACGAGGCGGGTCAGATGGCCCCTCGTGCTCCGGTGGTCGTGGTAATGGGCCACGTGGATCACGGAAAGACGCTGTTGCTCGACGCGATCCGCGAAGCCGACGTCGTGTCGGGCGAGGCGGGAGGGATCACGCAGCACATCGGCGCCTATCAGGTCATGCAGAACGACCGCCCGATCACGTTCATCGACACCCCGGGTCACGAGGCGTTCACTCAGATGCGTGCTCGTGGCGCCAACGTCACGGACGTCGCGATCCTCGTGGTAGCCGCCGACGATGGTGTGAAGCCGCAGACGGTCGAGGCGATCAACCACATCCGGGCCGCTGACGTCCCGATCATCGTCGCGGTCAACAAGATTGATAAGGAGGGTGCCGATCCCGTACGGGTCCGCACCCAACTCACCGAGTACGGCTTGGTCGCGGAGGAGTTCGGCGGCCAGACGACGATGGTCGATGTATCCGCGAAGCGCAAGACCAACATCGACGAGCTGCTCGAGATGGTGCTCCTCCAGGCCGATGTGATGGACCTTGAGGCCAACCCGCACAGGAGGGCGCGGGGAAGGGTGATCGAGTCGGTCTTGGACCGCGGCAGGGGCGCGGTCGCCACGGTGTTGGTACAAGCTGGCACGCTGCGCATCGGGGATAACCTTGTCGCTGGCATCGCCGACTGCAAGGTCAGGGCGATGTTCGACGAAGACGGGGAACCGGTTCGTGAAGCAGGACCGTCCACGCCCGTCCAGGTGCTCGGATGGAATGAGGTGCCTGACGCGGGTGACGAGTTCCGTGTCGTCGAGGATGAACGCACCGCTCGCGACATCGCCTCGAACCGTAAGTCGCGGCAGCGGCGGATGGAGCTCGCCGAGCGGCGGACCCTCTCGCTCGAAGATCTCTCTGGCGCGATCGCCGAGGGTGAGATCAAGACGCTCAACCTCATCGTGAAGGGCGATGTGGCCGGATCGGTCGAGGCCGTGGCTGACGCGATGAACAAGCTTCAGCTACCGGAGGTCGGGATCCAGATCCTCCACAAGGCGGTCGGTGCCGTCACGGAAAGTGACGTCGACCTCGCCGAGACCTCGGACGCCATCATCATCGCGTTCAACGTCCGGCCGGACGCGAACGCGCGCCGAGCGATAGAAGAATCTGGCGTCGACCTGCGCCAGTACTCGATCATCTACAAGGCGGTCGAGGACATCGAGAACGCGGTCTCTGGAATGCTGGCGCCGAAGTTCGAGGAGGTCATCACCGGGCGAGCCCAGGTGCGAGAGGTCTTCCGCGTTCCTCGGGTTGGATTCGTCTTCGGTTGCTACGTGACCGAGGGCGAAGTCCGACGGAACGCCCAGGTACGCGTGGTCCGCGAGGGCGTTGTCGTCGCCGATGATCGGGTGACCTCGCTGCGCCGCTTCAAGGAGGACGTCACCGAGGTATCGAGCGGATACGAATGCGGTATCGGCCTGGACAGATTCCAGGACGTCAAGGTTGGCGATGAGTTCGAAGTCTACGAGGAGCGTGAGCTCGCCCGCGTCTAAAGGGTGGGCTCGCGCGCGCTGGTGGAGATGTTCGCGGCTCTCTTGGTCCTCGACCTTCACGTACCCGCCTCGGGATCGTTAAAGGCGAAACGCGCGGTGGTGAAGCAGTTGTGCGCGCGCCTGCGTGGCGACCTCAACGTGTCAGTCGCTGAGATCGGGTACCAAGACCTTTGGCAGCGGTGCCTACTCGGCGTCGCGATCGCCGCCGGCTCAGAGGTCGGCGCGCGCCGCGTGGCCCAACACGCCGAGAAGCTGATCGCACGCGATCCACGCGTAGACATCCTGTCGCGGCACGTGGAGGTGGTGGTCCCAGAGCTGCAGTAGCTGGACGGGACAAGATCGTCGCGCGGATAGGCTTCGGTCGATCCGGCAAACATCGAGTTCGAGCGAGGCTCTCCGGTCGCCTATCCGCGCGACTACGAGGACGGAATGAAGAATGAGAGTAGAGCGCGTCAATGCGACGATTCTCCAGATCCTGGCTGAGCTCATGCCAACGCTCGCGGATCCTAGGATTGGGTTCGTCACCATCACTGATGTACGGACCAGCATGGACCTCGGTCACGCCAAGGTCTTCTACACCGTCCTGCCCGACGACGAGGACTCACGCGCCGAGGCGGCCGCTGGCCTGCGCAGTGCCGCCCCGTTGCTGCGCCGGGAGGTGGCGAGCCGTCTACGGGTCCGGCGGACTCCCGACCTGCACTTCACCCATGACCCGGTCCCAGGACGTGGCCGCCGTATCGAGCATCTCCTGAAGACCACCCAACGGGCTCATGACGATTCCTGAAGACGAATGGCGCCGTGCGGTCGCGGTGCTCACGGGCGCCAACCAGGTTGCGCTCACGTGCCACGTCGATCCCGACGGCGATGCGCTCGGCTCGATGCTCGCGCTGGAGCGGGTGCTACGGCTGCGTGGCATCCGAACCTACGCGGCGTGGGGCGACGAGACGCCACTTCCGAGGCGTTACGCGTTCCTCCCAGGAGTGGAGCGGCTCGCCTCACCTGACGACTTTCCCACCGAGCCGGACGTGCTCGTGGTCTTCGACTGTGCGTCGGTGGAACGGATCGGCAAGCTCCGGTCAAGCGCCGAGGCCGCCGGCTGTGTGATCGTCCTCGACCATCACGCGAACGGGGTACCGTTCGGCGACATCCGGCTGGTCGACGGCCAGGTCGCCGCGACCACCGTGCTGGTCGAGCGGTTAATCCGGTACATGGGCTCCAGCGTCGACCACGCGATGGCGACATGCCTTTATGTGGGGCTCGTGACCGACACCGGTCGTTTCGGATACGCGTCGACCACCCCTGAGGTGATGGAGCTCGGCGCTCGGCTCATCGCATACGATATCGATCACGCGGCGATCAACCAGCGGATCTGGGAGTCGGTAAGCTTCGGATACGCGAAGATGCTCGGTCGCGCGATGGAGCGCGCGCGGCTGATTCCGGAAGTAGGGCTTGTCTGGACGGCGGTGCGGCAGCGCGACCTCTCCGAGCTCGGCATCACGATGGAGGAGACGGAGGGTCTGGTCGAAGTGCTCCGCGGGATCGAGTCCTGCGCGTGCACCTGTGTGTGTAAGGAGCAGTCCTACAGCGATGGCGATACCGGGGCCTGTATCTGGAAGGTTTCACTACGCAGCAGGACCAGCGTCGATGTCGGCCGCATCGCCATCGAGCTGGGCGGTGGCGGTCATGCCGCGGCCGCCGGGTTCACCACGACCGGCGCGCTAGACGACATCATCGCGGCCGTCGTGGAGCGCCTCCCCGCCCATCCGGCGCTGTACCCCGGCTGACCATGGACGGAGTGCTGGTTGTCGATAAGCCAGGTGGAATGACCTCTCATGATGTCGTCGCCGCCGTCCGCCGGATCGTCGGGCATCGGCAGGGGTCGAGGGAAGGCCCGTCATCGGTAAGATCGGTAAAAGTTGGCCACGCGGGCACGCTGGACCCTGATGCGACCGGTGTGCTTGTCGTCTGTCTGGGGCGGGCGACACGGCTCGTTCCCTATCTCCAGGCCTCGGCGAAGACCTACGATGCGCGGGTGCGCCTCGGCGTCGAGACCACCACGCTCGACGCCAGTGGCGAGGTGACCGCACAACGAGACGCGTCCTCGGTCGACGAGGTGCAGCTTTGCGAGGTTCTCAAGAGCTTTGTGGGGGCGATCGAGCAGGTGCCGCCCATGGTGTCCGCGGTGAAGGTCGGCGGTGAGCGCCTGTACAAGAAGGCCCGACGGGGTGAGATCGTCGCGCGGCCGCCCCGCACCGTCCAGATTCACGAGATTGTGCTCGAGGATTTCGAGCCAGGCCCGCGAGCCGAGGCCGCGTTCCTCGTCACGTGCTCGTCCGGCACGTACATTCGCACGTTGGCGGCTGACGTGGGGGAGCGTTTAGGGGTCGGCGCTCATCTGGCCACCCTGCGTCGCCTGGCGTCTGGGCGCTTCTCTTTGGAGGACGCGGTCGACCTCGAGAAGCTTCGGGAGTTGGGCGTCGCGGGTCAGCTGGCCGAGGCCATCCTGACCCCCGCCGAGGCGGTTGCCGACTATCCATCGGTGACGGTGGATTCGCAGGCCGCCCGGGACGTCACCAACGGCCGTCCTTTGGCCGCGACGGGCATCACTGGTCCGGTCGCCGTTCTTGACGCGCGCGGCAACCTGCTCGCGATGGTCTCCGACCGTGACAGCAGTGCCCGACCGCTCCTCGTATTGGCGACGGCGGGATCGTGACGCAACATGGGCGCGTCGTGCGCGGGCTCACCGAGGTCCTGCCGGCGCCCTCTATCGTGTCGGTCGGCTTCTTCGACGGGGTGCATCGTGGGCACCAGACGATCATCCGGCAGGCGGTACGGCAGGGCCGGGACCTGGGGATTCGAAGTGTGGTGGTGACGTTCGACCGGCACCCGATGGAGGTAGTGAATCCGGGAAGCCAGCCAGCGCTTCTCATGACACTGTACAGGCGCGCCCAGACACTCGCGGCTCAGGGTGTCGACCTGGTGGTCGTGCTCGAGTTCAGCGATTGGCTGCGGCACCTGGAGCCTTCCGCCTTTGTCGCCCACGTGCTCGTGGGCCCGTTGCAAGCGGTGCGTGTGGTGGTCGGCGCGAACTTCCGGTTTGGGCACAAGGCCGCGGGGGATGTCGCCTCCCTCGAGGATCTCGGATCGGATCACGGCTTCACCGTCGAAGGCGTCGGGCTGTTGGAGGCAGATGCCCGGGTGATCTCTTCCTCCGAGATCCGCGCCGCGTTGGAGGTTGGGAACGTCGAGTGGGCTGGTGAGATGCTCGGCCGTCCCCATGTGGTCGACGGGATCGTCGTGCGGGGAGACGCGAGGGGAAAGTCTCTCGGCTTCCCCACCGCGAACCTCCAGACCAGCCGGCGTCTCGCCATCCCCGCGCGGGGTGTCTACGCCGGTGTCTGCCACCTGCCCGACGGCACGCCCCATGCGTGCGCCACGAACGTGGGCACCAACCCTACGTTCGGCGGCCAGGACCTGCGTGTCGAGTCGTTCCTTCTCGACTGGTCCGGCGACCTGTACGGGATGTCGGTCGCCGTGGACTTCCGTCATCGCTTGCGGGACGAGCTCCGCTTCGATTCGGCAGATGCGCTCATCACGCAGATGACGGCAGACGTCGTCCGCACCCGCACAGTCCTGGGATTGCCGTGACCAGGGAGTTCGCCTCCCTCATATTGTCTGGTTGTTGCTGTCCCACCTCGGCGGCTAGGATAGCCCGAGTCGTTCCCCCTAGAACGACGTTATGTCGTGCCCGTATCTGGGTGCCGCTGAAGCCGGTATCGGTGCCAGCGGGGAGGACGTCCCCAGTCCCCGACGCGCCTAGCGTGCCATCCGGCGGGACCGTGAGCTACAGGAGAATGCAGTGACGAAGGGCGTTGTCCCGAACAAAGACGTGCTCATCAAGGAGTACGCGACCGCCGCAGGTGATACGGGATCACCCGAGGTCCAGGTGGCCCTCCTGACCGCCCGGATCAACCATCTGACCGAGCACTTGAAGGTTCATAAAAAGGACCATCACTCGCGAAGAGGCCTGCTTCAGATGGTTGGTCGCCGACGCCGCTTGCTCGCCTACCTCGCCAAGAATGACGTCGAGCGCTATCGGTTGCTGATCCAGCGTCTTGGACTCCGCCGTTGAGTGAACACCCCGCGACGCCGAGCCCGAATGGCGGCGTCGCGAGCTAAATGATCCAGCGCCGCCCGGACACGGCAAGGAGGCGTCAGTTGTCAGTGGTGAGTGCTGCGGTCGTCGAGAGGGGCAGCCACCCGTCGTCGGCGAACCGCAGCCCCCACCACTGGGAACTGGGGCTACCCGGGGCCGGGGGCGGCGCACCGTGCGGCGCAGCATGCGCCGCGAGAGGAGACCCAACCCATGTCGGATACCGCAGTACTCGGTACCGTCGCGGCCACGGCCGCGATTGGTGATGCCGAGATTCGTTTCGAAAGCGGCAAGCTCGCCGGTCAGGCGGGCGGCGCGGTCGTCGCCTACCTCGGCGAGACCATCCTGCTGTGTACGTCCACGGCGAGTCGAAGCCCGAAGGAGCATCTCGACTTCTTCCCGCTGACCGTCGACTACGAGGAGAAGATGTACGCCGCCGGAAAGATCCCCGGCGGGTTCTTCAAGCGGGAGGGACGGCCGAGCGAGAACGCGATCCTCACCTCGCGCCTGGTCGACCGCCCGATGCGCCCGACCTTCGCGGACGGCCTGCGCAACGAGATCCAGATCTTGATCACGACCCTGTCGGCTGATCAGGTTCACACTCCTGACGTCCTCGCGATCAACGCCGCGTCGATGGCGACGATGCTCGCGGGAATCCCGTTCGACGGCCCAGTCGCTGGGCTGCGTATGGGGATGCTCGCGGACGGGACGTGGATTCCGTTCCCGACGTTCCCCCAACTGAGCACCGACGTCGTCTTCGACCTCGTCGTCGCGGGCCGGCTCAATACAGACAGCGACGACATCGACATCTTGATGGTCGAGGCTGAAGCAACCAGCATGGCGGCCGAGCTGCTTGAGGCGGGCGCGACGGCGCCAACCGAGCAAGTGCTTGGTGATGCCCTCGCGGAGGCGAAGGGCTACCTGCGCCAGCTGTGCGACCTGCAGCTGGAGTTCCTGTCCAAGCAACCAGCTCAGCCCGTCTCTGAGCTTCCGCTCTACCCGGCGTACGCCGAAAAGGTCTACCAGACCATCGAGTCGGCCGTCGCGGGGGACCTCCAGAAGGTGCTCTCAGACGCGTCCCTCGACAAGACCGCACGCAACGAGCACATCAACGCGCTTCGCGAGACCGCGATCGACGCCGCCTTCCAGGACGCCGGCGACCTCGAGGTCAACGATGACGAGCTGGAGCGCCAGGCCCGCAACGCGTTCCGGTCGCTGGAGAAGAAGCTGATCCGCCGCCGCATCGTGACGGAGGGCGTCCGCATCGACGGCCGTGGGCCGAAGGACATCCGTCCCTTGTCCGCCGAGGTCGGCTTGCTCCCACGAGCGCACGGCTCCGGCCTGTTCACGCGCGGCGAGACGCAGGTGCTCAACGTGCTGACGCTGGGGATGCTGCGCGACGCGCAGCGGCTCGACACGATCGACCCGGACACGGAGAAGCGGTACATCCACCACTACAACTTCCCCCCGTTCTCGACCGGCGAGACTGGCTTCATGCGGGGCCCGAAGCGCCGCGAGATCGGGCACGGCGCGCTCGCCGAGCGCGCGTTGCTGCCGGTCATCCCCGACGCGGAGGAGTTCCCCTACGCGCTGAGGCTCGTCTCAGAGGTCATGAGCTCGAACGGCTCGACGTCTATGGCCTCCGTGTGCGCGTCGACGTTGTCGCTGATGGACGCGGGCGTCCCCCTGCTCGCTCCCGTGGCGGGCATCGCGATGGGCCTGATCAGCGAGGAGGGTACCTATACGACCTTGACGGACATCCTGGGGGCCGAGGACGCCTTCGGTGACATGGACTTCAAGGTCGCGGGGACGAGCGAGTTCGTGACCGCCCTCCAGCTGGACACCAAGCTGTCGGGCATCCCCGCCGACGTGCTCGCGCAAGCCCTGGACCAGGCGCGCGAGGCGCGCCTGCAGATCCTCGACGTCATCACCGACTGCATCGCCGAGCCGCGCCAAGAGATGAACCCGCACGCGCCGAGAGTGCTCGTGGAGTACATCCCTGGTGACAAGATTGGCGAGGTCATCGGCCCCAAAGGCAAGATCATCCGCGAGATCACCGAGGAGTCGGGCGCGGAGATCAACGTGGACGACATTGACGGTCGCGGAGTCGTGCACATCTACTCCAACGACTCGGGGCGCGCCCAGATCGCCCTCGACCGGATCCGGGCAATCGCCAATCCGGTGGTCCCGAAGGAGGGCGAACGCTATTACGGATCGGTGGTGAAGACCGCCGACTTCGGCGCCTTCATCTCCCTGACCCCGGGCAGCGACGGCCTGTTGCACATCTCGAAGCTGGGCGGGAACCGCCGCCTCGCTCACGCCGACGAGGCCGTACAGGTCGGCGACAAGATGTGGGTCGAGGTCACCCAGGTGAAGGACGGCAGGAAGTTCTCGCTCGACCTCGTCGACGGGCCCGACGGCCCATCGCCCGCGCGCCCGCCAGCCCGCGAGGATCGAGCTCCGCGCCTGGACCGCGGAGGGGAGCGTGCTCCGCGCGGCGGTGATCGCGGTGTCGATCGCGGTGCCGATCGCGGCGGTGACCGTGGTGGTGCGAGCGCCGGCCGGCCGCGTGAGCGTCGGCGCGAGGTACACAATGAACCGCCACCGGACCGGACTCCTCAACGTGAGCGGGTTCGCGATCGGTCCTTTGACGACGACGACGGCGAGGACGGTGCCATCCGCCGTCGCCGTAGGCGGCGCACATGAGCGACCCAGTGGCTCCGGAGGCCACAGGGGTCGAGGGGAGTCTCCTCAAGACTGGGGTCGAGGTGACGGACGGCATCCGCCTGGCGACCTTGCCATCCGGTGTGCGGGTCGTCACCGAGGCGATGCCGCACGTCCGTTCGGTCACTGTCGGGTATTGGATCGGGGTAGGGTCACGCGACGAGCGGGGGCCGGTAGCCGGCGCGAGCCACTTCTTGGAACACCTGCTCTTCAAAGGAACGCGGCGGAGGAGCGCACTTGCGCTCGCCGAGGAGATCGATGCGGTCGGCGGCGAGATGAACGCGTTTACGTCCAAGGAGTACACGTGCTTCTACGCGCACTGCTTGGACCGTGACCTCCCACTCGCCGTCGACCTGCTCGGCGACATGGTCACGTCTGCCCTCATCCGCCGGGCGGACGTCGACGGCGAACGCCATGTGGTGCTCGAAGAGATCCGCATGCACATGGACACTCCGGACGATCTCGTCCATAGCGTGTTCACGCAGGCCTACTTCGGTGAGCACCCGCTGGGACGGGAGGTGCTGGGCTCAGAGCAGACCATCACGAACATGACTCGTGATCAGGTCCACCGCTACTACAAACGGCACTACATCCCCGCCAACCTGGTCGTGGCCGTCGCTGGCAACGTGGAGCATGACCGCGTCGTCGAGTTGATCGCCGAGTCGCTGGAGCCACTCGCGCCGGCCCGCACCGAGGCGACCGTCCGCCGCGCCGCGCCGAGGGGTGCGTCGCGACCTCAGGTTTTGGTACGAACCCGCCCCACAGAGCAAGCGCATCTTGTGCTCGGTGGGCGTGGGCTTGACCGGGGCAGCGACTACCGGTACGCGGCCGGCGTGCTGAACCAGGCGTTCGGCGGAGGGATGGCCAGCCGGCTGTTCCAGGAGGTTCGCGAGCGGCGCGGTTTGGCCTACTCGGTCTACAGCTACCACGGGATGCACGTCGACGCGGGTACCTTCGCGATCTACGCGGGGACGGCTCCGAAGCGGCTCTTCGAGGTCCTCGACGTGATCCGGGTCGAGCTCGTCAAGGCCGGAGAGCAGGGCCTGACCGACGCCGAGCTGGAGCGGTCCCGTGGCCATCTCGCCGGCTCGCTGGTGCTGTCGCTTGAGGACACCGGAAGCCGTATGACCCGGTTGGGCAATGCGCTCGTCACGGGCTCCGCGCTGCTGAGCCTGGACGAGACGATCGCCGCGGTCGAGGCCGTCACGGCCGACGACGTGCGTAAGGTCGCCCAGCTGCTGCTCACCGGTCCGTTCACGCTTGCGATCGTAAGCCCGGACGGTGACCTGGCGGAGCAGGCCCTCGATCCTTACGTCCAGGTGGCGTGATGACAAGGGTTGCGGTGGTTGGTGCTCGTGGGCGGATGGGTGGGACGGTGTGCGACGCGGTCGAGGCCGACCCGGATCTGGATCTGGTGGCTCGGGTCGGGTCCTGTGACTGTCTCGACCTGGTGCTTGACGCCGGCGCGGACGTCGCTGTGGAGTTCACCTTGCCGACCACCGTCAAGGCGAATACCGCCTGGTTGTTACGACGTGGCGTGCACACCGTCGTGGGAGCAACGGGGTTGACGCAGGACGACCTCCGCGAGTTGGCGGCGCTCACCGGCCCGGCCAACTGCTTCGTGGCGCCGAACTTCGCCGTCGGCGCCGTGCTGATGATGCGGATGGCCGAGCTCGCCGCCCGGTACCTCGACTACGCCGAGGTCGTCGAGCTGCACCACGAACGCAAGGTCGACGCCCCCAGCGGGACGGCGCTGCGCACGGTCGAGATGATCGCCGCCGCTCGGGCGAAGAATGGCCGGGACCAATCGGCGGAGCCCCCTCCCGCTGGTGGGCACCCCGCTCGCGGCTTGGTGGTCGACGGTATCCCCGTTCACAGCGTGCGCATGCCGGGGTTCGTCGCCTCGCACGAGGTCACGTTCGGCGGTCCTGGCCAGACCTTGCGGATCCGCCACGACTCGATCGACCGCTCCTCTTTCATGCCCGGCGTCTTGCGCGCCATCAAGCGCATCTCCTCCCTCCCCGGCCTCACCGTGGGCCTGGAGACGCTCCTCGACTAGCCCTTAGGCCAGCGCGGAGTTTGGCGACGAGATCGGCCACTCGCTCAGCTTCTTTGCTCATATCGTCGTGCTCCCAAACGCGGATGACCTCCCAGCCTGAGGCGCGCAATCGCTCATTGGTGTCGGCATCTTTGGCGCGGTTGCCGGCGATCTTGGTCGGCCAGTACCAGCCGTTGACCGAGTGCTCCCGCCGGCCATGGTCAGGACAGCCGTGCCAGAAACAGCCATCGACGAACACAGCCAGCCGCACGCGAGTGAACACCACGTCGGCGCGGCGGCGCAGCTCCGGAAGCGGCTGAACGTCGACGCGGTAGCGAAGGCCGAGCGCATACAGCTGCCGCCGCAGCTCAAGCTCCGGCGCGGTATCGCGGCCTTTCTGTAACTGCATGCGACGGCGCACGCCGGGTGATGAGGCATACGATTGCGCTTCTCTTGGCCGGCGTGGCTGGGGGTCGAACGCTTGCTCTTGTTCTTTCGCTTTCGCCATCCGGCCTACCCTACCTCAGTCGCGGTATGGTCCCAGCTGCCAGGTGCTCCAGCCAAGTCTGCAAGCTCATCAGCCGACCCGATCGGATGTGCTCGACGGTTGCGCGCGCTCCGGAGCGTAGCCGATCGCCGTAGGCGGCCATCACAGCTTGGGGATTCACGTGGACGACTTGCGTGAAAAGCGGTGCATTCTGAGCTTGAGCCTCGCAGTTGCGTTTCAGGCGCGCGGGGTCGAACTCATTGGTGACGAGAACATATTCAAAGGGAATCGCCGCAGCGTTCAGGCGAACGTAGTTGCTGAAGTCGACGACGAACTGCCGTTCGCGGTCCGCCCGGATCGACCATTTGGCTGAGACAATGATGCGCCTTCCCGATGGTTGCACGATGCTCAGGTCGACACGCTCGGCCTTCGCGCCTACGGGAGGGGTGTAGAAGCCAGGTAGCTCACCGAGCGGTGAGCGCGCTCGGACATTACCGGTGATACCTGGGACGCGAATCAAGATCGAGGCGAGCACGTCCTCGAAACCTTCGCCAAGCAGGTTCTTGCGCTTGTTTTCTTGGCCGACGTACGCGCGGATGCGCTGTACCAGATTGCGCAGCACGGCGGGCGGTGGGCTGTCTGAGAGGTAGTCGGCGAGAGCGTCGAGAACGAGCTGCGCCAACTCAGGGTCTTGACCAGGCTCTGGAATGTCCTGACCGGCGTACGAAGCTCGCTGCTCGGCGGCGAGTATCGTACGCGCTTCCAGAATCCGCGCCGCGGATGTGGCCAGGTCCTCGGCTGCCGTTGTGAACAGCCAGTCGATCTCGTCCGAAAGCGTTGCTGGTTGCGAACCGAGCTGGTCGGCGACCCAAGAATGGAAGGCTAATGAACGAGCGTACCACGGTCGGCCTGGCTGGCTCTTGTCCGACTCATAGCAGTGCGCCAGCCCCGTAGTCGGATCTATCCACAGCAACAGGCGGTAGACGTGTTGCCAAGCAGAGGCAGCGGTGACTGTGGGCGCTGAGGCGAAGTAGCGCTCAAGCGCCAAGGCACGATTGGCCTCACCGAACGCGCGGCTCGTGTGCGCCGCGACGCGCTGCGGGCTCACAGTCAGGCCGTCTTCTGCCGCTGGCTCTGATGCGGTGCTTGCGCCGCTTCGAGTGTTGCCTCCAGCGCCGCCGCGATCGCGACAGCAAGCCGTGGCGGCACCGCGTTGCCGACCTGGCGGTAGCGGGAGTGGGTCGCGCCATTTGGGAGGCGCCCAGGCAGCTCACCCGTTCTCGGGTCCGTCACGAAGGTGAAGCTGTCCGGGAATGACTGGAGACGCGCGAACTCGCGGACGCTGAGGGCACGGGGATCCCGATAGTGATAGACCGAGTCAGCTTTGGTGTTCAGCGTCCAGCTCCAGAGGTCGGGATGCAGGCGCCGGTATGCATAGTAGTGGCGACGGTCGAGGTGACCCGACCCTGTGTGTGGCCCCCACTTCTGCCCTGTCAGGTACCGGCGCCGCAGGTTCTGCGTGAGGTCGCGGTAGTTACCACCAGCCGGGATGCCACTGAGTCGTAACACCGTGTCGGCGTTGATGCGCGGCACGCTGACATTCGTGACCTCGCAACTGCGTCCCTCACGCATTGCTTTCTGATATCGCGAGAGCGGTGGAGGCAGGTCCTCGGCAGGCATCGTGTCCTGCCGCGTGCCCGCCCGTAAGGCACAGAGGTCGCTCAGCGCCTGGGCCGCCGTGACGACTGTCTCGTCCTCAGGGTCGGCAAGGCGCTCCGCTACGTGACCGATAAGGCCGAGGAGGCCGTTCTGCGGCACGACCTCATAACGTACGGGACCGCTTGCGAGCCTCACGAGCCCGCAGGCAGTGGTCGCTCCTGTACCGACAAGCTTCGGCGGCTCGATTCTGAGCGAAGCGCGTACACCGATGAAGACAAGCCGCTTGCGCGTCTGTGGCACGCCGAAATCTGCGGCATCGACCAGCTGCGGCAAGACGGTGTACTCGCCGTCGAGGCTCAAGTCGCTGGCAACCTGTTCCCGCGCCCCCATCTGAGCGAGCCCTGGCACGTTCTCCATGATGAGGGCGAGCGGTCGCGCCTCGGCAACGATACGGACGAACTCGCGATACAAGCTGTTGCGCGGATCGTCAACCAAACGGCTGTGGTTGCGAACTTGGCTGAAGGCTTGACAGGGCGGGCCGCCGACGATCACGTCAGCGGACTCGGCAGCCGCGAGCACACGCTCTCGAACGTCGCGTTGCCGCAGATCTCCACAGATGTTCTCCGACTCGGGGAAATTGCGCGCGTAGGTCGTGCACGCGTCTGGATCAATGTCGGCACCGGCCAAGACGACGTGCCCCGCCCGGCGAAAACCCTCGGAAAGACCACCAGCCCCAGCGAACAGGTCGATGATGCGCATGCCGGGAGGATACGCCGGGGGTGTGACAAATCCCGTGGGCCGGCACGGCACCCATCCGCACCAGCCGGCACCCCCGAGCGGGGGGCGGCCACGGTAGGTCGACGCAGAGATTTCGCAACAGTCTCTATACGTGACAAAGGCCTGGCCACAAGCACGGACGCTCACCCTCTTCCGTACACTCTCGCTATGGGGGAAAACATTGACGGGTTCACACCCGCCGAGCAGGTGGTATTGCGCCGCTATGTCACGAATGTGGACCGGCCGGTGTTCGCGCTGGTCAACCTGCCGGAGGTGGTGAAGGGGGCGCTCTTCGCCCGGTACTCGCGGTCGCCGAAGAGCCTGCGCCGCTTGCTGCTCGACGAGTTCGCCGGTGATCTCGGGGCGGCTGTGGTCGTGCACCCGACCGACGAGGCCGGTACCCGTGCGGGACGGCTTTACGTGCGGATCTTCGCCGAGTATGGGGACGACTCGGTGGCGCAGCTCGGTGGCGCGCACGTCGCGGTGGAGCAGGCGTCCAACTTGCTGACCAAGGTGCTCGAGTGGGGACGGCTGGGTGCCTACCTTGAGCAGTCGACACGGTACATGCGGTACGACGACCGCCCCGGTGGCCGCTACCGTTACTACCAAGACCCTGACATCCGCGCGTCCCGATACCACGTGGATTACGTCCGCGAGCTAGACGCCGTCTTCGCCGCCTACTCGGCGCTGTTCGAGCCCATGACGGCATGGGTCCAAGAGCGATTCCCGAAGGACGGCGACACCTCAGCGGCCGCATACCGCAACGCGATTCGCGCCAAGGTGTGCGACCTGCTCCGTGGGCTCTTGCCCGCGGCGACGGTCTCGAACGTCGGGATCTTCGCGAGCGGCCAGGCGTACGAGCAGATGCTCCTGCGCCTTCAGAGCCATGATCTCGCCGAGGCTCGTGAGGTCGGCGACCTCATGCTCGGCGAGCTACGCCAGGTGATCCCGAGCTTCTTGGTACGGGTGGACCGTCCGGACCGCGGCGGCGTGTGGAGCCAGTACCTCGCGGACACGCGGGCTGGCACACGCGCGGTCGCGGAGGAGCTACTGGCGGGCGTCGTGCCCGCGAACGCTCCCGACGTCCAGCTCGTCGCTTGGACCGCCGACGCCGATATCGAGCTCGTCACGGGCATGCTCTACCCCCACAGCCACCTCCCAGAGGCGCAGCTGCGCGACGTGGTCAGGCGCATGAGCGGCGAGGAACGCGCTCGCGTTGCCCGCTCCTACGTGGGTGACCGCGGCAACCGGCGGCACAAGCCTGGGCGCGCGCTGGAGCGTCTCGTCTACCGGTTCGACGTGCGCAGCGACTATGGGGCGTTCCGCGATCTGCAGCGGCATCGCCTGTTGACCATCGAGTGGCAAGAGCTTTCGCCACGGCACGGCTACGACATGCCGATCGAGATCGCGGACGCCGGCGTCGCAGAGACCTGGCATCAGACGATGGCCCGCCAAGCCGGCCTGTGGGAGCGCCTGTACCCAGACTTCCCGCGCCAGGCGCAGTATGCGGTCGGGTTCGCGTGGAGGATCCGCTACTCCATCCAGCTGAACGCACGAGCCGCGATGCAGATGCTCGAGCTGCGGACGACTCCGCAGGGTCATCCCTCCTACCGGCGTATCTGCCAGCGCATGCACACGCTCATCGCCGAGCAGGCGGGCCACCGCGCCGTGGCCGAGATGATGTCCTTCGTCGACCACGGCTCCCCCGACCTCGAACGCCTCGACGCCGAACGCCGCAGCGAGGCCCGCCGAGCCTCCACCCCCGGCTGAAGCTCCGCTGGGCCTGTGGGGTGGAACGGCCTAGCGGCACAGCATTGACCTAGAGATTCAGGCGCGTCTAGCTCCCGAACAGGGATTTTGGGGCAGATGCGCCCCGAAATCCCTGTTCGGGGAACGGTGTCA
>JBOGED010000472.1:0-9307 GCA_050743625.1 Egibacteraceae bacterium
CGTCCGAGCCGATCGACACGCCTTTGTCGTTCCCCCAGCGCCTTCGCGATCGGTATGCTCCTCGACTACGATCATCGTAGTAAGCGCCCCATAGTAAATGGCCTTAATGGGCCATGAACAACGTGCCAAGGGAGGGTAGCCTTTGGTCATAGCCTTGAGTGCTCCCCTCGGAGGGGTCCCAGCAGTCGGGGTGCAGGTCTGCTCCTGATAGGCGCAAACGGGTGGGGCCTATCGGCGCGGAAACACGTGATTAAGATATTCACCGATCGAGCGTTTCGAGTCGGTGAGTTATCGCGATCCTATTGCTCACCTCGTACGCCGGACAGGCGGAATCAAGGAGCGAGCGAGTGGGGCTATTCACTGATCAGGCACGCGCGAAACCAGTGCGCAACAATATCCCTTTGTCTTCTTTGGAGCGAGACGCCACTGGGACGCAAGGCCGGGTATCAGGATATCTGTCGGCGCTGCGACGCGGCCAGCATCCATTGGTGCACGCGAAGACCGTCGCGCTCGCGGCCGATGCCGTCGCGATGGTGATCGCGATGAGCGTGGCCTTCCAGCTCCGCCAGTTGGTTCCGGCGCAACAGCTGGACCCGCCACCGCTCATTCACCATGTGATCGTAGGCGGGCTGTCGTTGCCGTTGTGGCTCGCGGTCTTTGCTCGCTACCAGCTCTACCGGCTGCCGCCGATCACCAGCCGGCTGCGCGAGTTCGAGCACGTCGTCCATGCGTTCGTGGTCGGGCTGTTCGGCACGGCGGGGTTGAGCCTGCTCGTCGGCAGGCACGTGACCAGGGGATGGCTCGTGCTGTCCTTCGTGCTCGGCGTCGGGGGCGTCGTCCTCGAGCGACAGCTGGTACGCCGCGGGTTGGCTGCGCTGCGGCGCCAAGGCTTGCTCCTGTATCCCACCGTCGTCGTCGGCACGAACGCCGAGGCGCTCAGGCTGTGCGACACCCTGCGCATCGACCCGTCGCTGGGATACCGGGTCATTGGCTTCGTCCGCGAGAGTGGCCAGGACCCGCGAGCGGTCGAGGACCTTCCTGTCCTGGGTACCACAGAGGACCTTCTCACGGTGCTCATCTCCAGCGGCGCGACACAGGTGCTGATCGCGACCACGGCGGTCGACTCCGACACCATCAACCGGCTTACCCGCCAACTCAGCGACGTGGGCGTCCGTGTCGAGCTGTCGTCCTCGCTTCGGGACATCCGCGAGGAGCGTCTGACGGTCCGGTCGTTGGGCGGCTGTCCCGTCATCGATGTCCAGCCGGTCCTTCGCCATGGCTGGCGCGCGTTGGCGAAGCGTGTGTTCGACGTGAGCGTGGCCGCAACGGCACTCGTCGTGCTCGCCCCGCTGCTGTCGGCGATTGCGGTGCTCATCAGGCTGGACTCCGCGGGCCCGGTGCTGTTCCGCCAGGAGCGTATCGGCAAGGACGGGGAGCTGTTCGGAGTGCGGAAGTTCCGCACGATGGTCCCCAACGCCGAGCAGCTCCTCGCCGAGATACTGTCCCTCAACGAGGCCGACGGGCCGCTCTTCAAGATCAGGCACGATCCGCGGGTCACGCGCGTGGGTCGCATCCTCCGCGCGTTCTCGCTCGACGAGCTGCCCCAGCTGTGGAACGTACTGCGGAACGACATGAGCATCGTCGGCCCACGTCCCGCCCTGCCCGGGGAGGTGGACGCCTGGGCTCCGGAGCTTCACCAGCGGCTACGGGTGAAACCTGGCCTCACCGGGATATGGCAGGTCAGCGGCCGGACCGAGGCTCCGTTCTCGGAGTACGTCCGGCTCGACCTCTACTACATCGACAATTGGTCGCTGTTGACCGATCTGGTGATCGTGGCGAAGACCATCCCGACCGTGCTGTTCCGCAAAGGCGGGTTTTGATGGGGATCGGGCGCGTGGCGGGCATCATGCCATCGCGGTCAGGTGCAACCCGATCCAGCGGTCTCCGTCGAGCCGGGTCAATAGCCCGTCACCGGACAACACCGCGTCGAGAACCTTCTCGCTTCTGCTGTGGACAAGGAATCGCGCCGCGGGACGGATCTGCGCGCGGCGTTCCCAGATTGGCTCGCACAGCGGTGGCTCTAGTCGCCCGCGGAGGAGGCTGGCTCCACTGCTCCAGGCGTCGTGGAACAGCTGATCGATCACCACCGCGGCCTTCTGCTCGCGAGCGGCGATCTGCAGAACCTCCGCCAAGCCACCCGGAACGATATAGGCGATGTACCAGCCGAGTGCGTTCCCGGTCTCGTCACGGACGAGCTTCTTCCTGAGGCACCCTCGCTCGCTCGGCCCTTGCAACCTGCGGAAAACGAGCATGTTGACCGGCGCGTCCATCTCGTCGAACAGCCACCGGAGAAAGGCATGATCGTATCCGGGGAGGACGCGTCGTTTGCCTCCGATCTCGGGCAGGTGCTCGAGCATCGCCTCGACGGTGAGGTCCTCTGTCACCGTCGAGGGCTCGTCGACTCCCAGGCGCAAGGTGGGCACCGCCGCCGCCATACGATCGAGCGCCGCTCCCACTGGTTTGATCGCCCGGTTCATGCGCCTTTGGGTATGGGACGGGTACAGCCAATCAGCGCCGAGCTGGAAGGGCCGGAGGAACCGGTTCCACGTGAGGCAACCTAACGGTACGGCGTGTGCCCCGAGCTTCTCCCACAGCACGCGGACGTCAGGCCCCGCGCCGTCCGTCATGGTCAGCTCCTGCGGGCCGCGGAAATATCGCCGTACCAGCAAGGCCCCGACGCCCTTGCGCCTCAAATCCGGTGCGCTCACGAGCGGACCCACCACGCCGGCTCGCGCGGGCCGTCCGTCGATGAGCATCCGGCGGGGCTGGGAGCCGAGGAACCCTCCGATCCTCCCCTCACCGGCGTCGTAGACGAGTGAAGGGATCTCGGGATCGACCGAGGGGCAGTCGAAGAAGAGCCGTCGGAAGAACGGTTCGACTCCGCTGCGTACCGTGTTGGTTCCTGGGCCCCCAGCAGGAGCTGGGGAGGAGGGCCTGGACGCTGTCGACGCGTCCGGGCCCATCACCCGTTCGAACAGATCCACCACCTGTGGGAGGTCACCTTGCTCGAGCGGTCGAATTGACCCCATTCAACGTCTCCTTGACGAATCCCGTCAATTCTCGAGCAGGCTGTGAGCCCGTAGACCCTGGACAAAAATATCGACATCGGCCCGCGCGCTGGCGGCATCCCGCCCGTAGCGAAGCTCCAGCTCGGCGACCAGTGCCTTGTGAGAGGCTTCACCGGTGAGCAGCTTCCATAGGAGCGCACCCGCGGTGTTCAGCCGGAAGTACCGTGATCCACGGAGGTCGAGAACGACAATCTCATCGTCGACGGTCTGCCATACCAGATCGCTCTTGCGCACCCGCAGCGGTGATTGGCTGTCAGATTCTGTAGTCATTTCGCTCTATGAGCGCGAGAAAACGAAGGCCTGAAACTGCTCATCTTTTCCAATTTCGCTCCCTTGTACCTCGAGCCACGCGTGGGCGGCGATGGCCTCGCCGCGGCGCATCACACCGATGCAGAGCCGAGGTTGACGACGGCGCAGAAGATGGCCGAGCACGAGCGCCTCCCGCAAGCACGGTGAGGGAGCGATCGACCAGCGGCGAATCACGCGTCTGGCGGCATCGATCTGCCGCTGCTCACGGTCGGTGAACATGATCGGTGACTCGCCGATGCTCCCCGAAGGAGACAGCCTGATCCCCAATCCCTGGGCAAGGGGGGACCAGCGGGATCCAGCGCACGCCGATCTCCACGAAAACCAGCAAAAGCACTACTCGCAGCGTGGTCAACTGTGCCCGCGCGGGCAGGCGAACGAAGCGGTAGAACGCAGAAAATTCTTGCATCCCCACCACCCGCCCACGAACCCGCACCGAAGAGATCACAAGCGCTCGGCACACTGCCGCTCACGTCCCAAGCAGTGGCCAGTATAGCGGTTCGTCTTCATAGTTATTGCGGTGCAGCAGTGTGAACGGCTTGGCTGACGGCCTCGAAGAAGGTCGAGCGGCCATCCAAGGTCGCCACACCTGTGCGCTTCGGTGGAACCACGTGCCTCGGCAGGCTGGCAGC
The DNA here is from genome assembly GCA_050743625.1 of Egibacteraceae bacterium. Lineage (GTDB taxonomy): Bacteria > Actinomycetota > Nitriliruptoria > Euzebyales > Egibacteraceae > JBOGED01. The sequence goes on from JBOGED010000472.1 coordinate 4,067, forward strand.
GGCCCACGCGCTCGAGCGCAAGAGCAGTTCGTGGCTGCTGGAGGCGAGATTGGCCCGCGTCGCGCGGGTGACCAATCGGTCGAAGGACCCACGGTCGGTGGCCGCCTCCACAGGCGCTACACGGCCCGCGAGCCCCGATAGCCGCATCCACGCCCGGCCAGGCGCGAGATCCCGCAAGACCTCGTCGGGAACCTGGGCATTCACAACCCGGCGTGCCTTTGCCAGCATCACCGCCGTCACGAGTGCCGTTCCCCATCGTCTCGCGCGATCGACCACCGTGCTCCAGTCCGGTGCGGTGTTCGCGATGCACTGCTCGATGTCCTTGAGCCACACGAGGCGGTTTCCTCCAGAAATGCAGCCATGTAGGGCGAGATGCAGAAGCGTGTCAGGCTCGTCGAGGGTAGGGACGGCCCGACCACCGATCCTCACCTCGCGGACATGGCGCAAGATCTCGCCCATCGGCAACGTGAACGCGGCCCGCTCCCGTTGATAGTTCAGCAGATGCCAGTGCAGGTCGACGACGGACCCTGAGGGAGATCGCAGGGGGATCTCGCCGCTGAGGTCCTTCCCGCCTCGTGGCCACCAGTCCGTCACCAGCACCTTCCACCCCGCTCGCTCGAGGCTCTCGACCGTGCGGGCGAAACGCGCCGGTGCGATCACGAGGTCGAGGTCGCGGTAGCTGCGCAGACCGGGAAGGGAGTAGACGGCCTCAGAGAGCACGGGACCCTTCACCACCGCCCACGTACCGGCGTCGCGGTCGAGCAACTCCCGCAAGCGTCCCAGATCATGGATTGCCCGCATATGACCCGCTACCGCATGGTAGCACAGGCTGTTCAGCCGATCGCGAAGCGCCGGATCCACGGCCTCCGGCAAGCGCCGGAACGCCTGCGCGACGTAACCGCCGATGCCGTGGAAGGCCGCCGCCTCAGCCAGGCCGGTGAGAGGGCAGCCTTTGGATAGCTCCCGGAGCCTTGGCGACGGCGCCTGCCAGGTGTCCCCCCGGAGGGACTCGACGAGTATCTCCGCGATCCTCCCGTGCTGGCGGCGGTACGACGACCGCGACCCGGTTATCCAAGGCCTTCTCATCTCGCACATTCTCTTGACCTTTGAGAAGAGGACCTTTTCGTATTGCAGGAAGTGGTGTATCCTAGAAACGTTGAGCGGGCGGGTTCTCGAGTAAATTTCAGGCTCTTGACGCGAGGGCATGGTTCTGTTTCGGAGGTGACGCCGTTGTGAAAGTCGTGCTGTTCTGTGGTGGTCTGGGGTTGCGCTTGCGCGACTACGACCCTTCGACGCCCAAGCCGATGGTGCCGTTGGGGAACCGTCCGATTCTCTGGCATATTATGAGGTATTACGCCCACCAGGGGCACAAGGATTTCGTCTTGTGCCTCGGCTACAAAGCGAACGTGGTAAAGGAGTACTTCCTCAACTACAACGAGGCCGTCTCCAACGATTTCGTGCTGAGCGACGGTGGGCGCCGTCTCGACCTGATGTCTAGGGACATCGACGACTGGTGCGTGACGTTCGCGGACACCGGTTTGCGCGCGAACATCGGAGAGCGGCTGCGGGCGGTCAGGCAGTACGTAGCTGGCGAGGAGATCTTCCTCGCCAGCTATGGCGACGGGTTGACGGATGCGTCGATGAATGAGTTGGTCGAGGACTTCCGGCGACGCGATGCGGTCGCCTCGTTCCTCAGCGTCCATCCCACATATTCGTTCCACTTTGTCGCCCAGCGTCCGGACGGAATCGTGACATCGATCATGGACGTCAAAGAGTCCGAGATCCGCATCAACGGGGGCTACTTCATCTTCCGGCAGGAGATCTTCGACTACCTCGAAGAGGGCGAGGAGTTGGTCGAGGAGCCGTTCCAACGGTTGATCAAGGAACAGCGGCTCATCGGCTACGCCTTCGACGGGTTCTGGGCGCCGATGGACACCTTGCGCGACAGGCAGCGACTGGATGTGCTGGTCGAAAGCGGGTCCCCACCGTGGGCGCTGTGGCAGAAGCCGATCGCCACATTCGCAGCGGTGACCCGACACTAGTGGTCCGTCGGCGAAGTCCTTTGAATGTCCGGGTTGCGATCTGCGCTCTCCTCGCTTGTGCCGAGGAGGGGCATATCGGGAGCATATGTAACCGACGAGCAACGCCGCGAGGCCCAGGCGTGGGATGCGCGGTCCGGCGTTAAAGGAATTTCGGCGACGGGCCATTAGGTGCCGGCGAGCCGGGCCACGAGTGGAGCGGTGGCCTCGACGTCCCCACCGAGGTTGAAGCAAGAGAACCCGTACCGTTCCCTACGCTCCTGCAAGCCCTCTACGCACTGCTCCACGCTACCGGAGAGCACTGCCGGAGAATCGGCGAGCAGGGCGGGATCCGCCTGGAGCGCCGCCGCGTGGCTCGACACGTATGCACGGGTACGGCTTGCGGGCGTGGTGACGTCGCAGATGAACAGGCTGAACTGGAGTTCGAAGTCGTCGATGGAGCGGCCGGACTTGGCCGCCGCCTCATGGACCCATCGAAGCTTTCGTGCGGTTTGGTCGGCGCTGAGATCCCTGGCCGTAGCGGGCGAGCATAACCCATGCCGGAGATTTGGGTGCACGCTCACAATGTCTGCCTCGCGGGCTGCCAGAGAAAGCACATGCCGGCCGCCGCCACCCAGAACGAACGGGGGATACGGGTGCTGCACCGGCTTGGGGAGCCCGTCCAGAGTGCTGATCTGGTAATAGCGCCCTTTGTAGCTGAAGGGAGAAGCGGAAAAAAGGCCCTTCAGAATCGTCACCGACTCTTGCAGGCGATCGATGCGGACGCCCGGCGAGTCGAAAAGGATCCCTGAAGCCTCGTAGTCACTGATCATCCACCCGGCACCGAGTCCTATCTCCACACGTCCGCCCGAAAAAGCGTCGATCGTTGCCAGCGCTTTGTGCAACACGGCGGGATGGCGATAGTCGTTGCTCAGCATGAGCGACTGGATCCGAAGGCGCGTCGTGGCTTCGGCTGCCGCCATCATCGCGATCGTCGCTTCCATCTCCCAGGCCTGGGTCAAATGTTCGGACACTGAGATGGCCGAGAAGCCGAGATCCTCGATCCGCCGCACTGCTTCGCGCCACCGTTCCGGCGCTCCGTCAAGACGCGGAACCGAGGCGACGAATCGAAACGGACGCACCACGACCGCACCCTCCTGAAGAGACAACATGGCGACAAAGTGGCAGATCAGACATAAGCTCAGCCCGTCCAGTCCTTGACCTGCAGCCGCCTGAAGTTTATCATTCACGTAGGCGGATGATTGTCAAGTCTTTGCGGGCACCCGAGCTCTGGGCGGAAGGGAAGGTCGGTCACCATTAGCGCGGTTTTTTATAATTCTTCGTGCGGTGATGAAGAACGTCGGCAGGCATTGTACGAAGGCGCGTTCTTTGTTTTTCAGCCGCGGCGGTGCACGGTGGTGTTATGCGATCATATGCGGGAAATGATCGAAAGCGCGTTCGCGCCACACGATCCGCGCATAATCCACGAGGTATTGCCGGTCGAGCGCTGCGTCGAGATCCTCGCGAGGCTAAAGCCGGCGTTCATCCACCACCCGAGAACCAAGGTCTTGGTCCAGGAAGTGCTCGAGGACTTCGGCTGTGACCGTGATCAAGTCTTCTTCGACGTTCCCCGGATGCGCAGTGCGTACCCGACCGATTACCTGACGGCGGGTATCGCATACGCGTTCCACCCTCACCGCGACACCTGGTATTCAGCGCCGTATGCGCAGCTGAATTGGTGGCTTCCAGCCTACGAGATCCTGCCGGGCAACGGTATGGCCTTCCACCCGCGCTACTTCGCAAGACCGGTGAAGAACGACTCTGAGATCTATAACTACTACCTGTGGAACGCGCAGAGCCGTGGGACGGCTGCCAAATATATAAAGGCGGACACCCGGCAGCAGCCCAAGCCACAGGAGGCGATCGATCGCACGTCCGAGCTGCGACTGGTGTGCCCGCCTGGCGGGATCATCCTGTTCTCCGGCGCTCAGTTGCACGAGACGGTTCCGAACACGACGGGTTTGGTGCGGTACAGCATGGATTTTCGTACGGTCCATGCCGGCGATCTCCTTGCCGGGCGCGCGGCCCCGAACGTGGACGCGCGTTGCACAGGCACCACATTGCGGGATTACTCGCGGCTGAGCGACCTCAGCGGTTTTCCGGAGCAAATCGTTGCATTGTATGACGACGACACCGCTGGGCAGGGAGACCTGGTCTACCTGGGGACGAGCGGTTGAGGGAGCATGCAGATGCGGGTGAGGGAAGCAACCCAAGCGCGCGTGCTCAACCTACGGGTGGGTGAGCTCGTACGGGTTCGAAGCAAGGGAGAGATTCTCGCGACGCTCGACGAGGAAGGTGAGCTGGACTCGCTCCCGCTCATGCCCGAGATGCTGCAGTTCTGCGGCCAGCAGCTCGTCGTCTACAAGGTGGCGCACAAGCTGTGCGACACGATCGAATTCAAGGGTATGCGGCGGATGGAACAAGCCGTGCATCTCGAGGGCGCGCGTTGCGGCGGGGAGGCGCACGGAGGGTGCCAGGCTGGTTGCTTGATCTATTGGAAGGAGGCCTGGCTCGAGCGCGTGAACTCTATCGGCAACGGCGAGGTGACGGCTGGTTATCCCGCTGAGGCTGGGCGGTGCACGCTTCCGATCCTGACCGCCGCGACCCGCAAGGAGCCCACGCCGGCCGGCGAGGAGGTGTTCTCGTGCCAGGCGACCGAGATCTTACGGGCAGCTCCCGAGTACCTGCCGTTCCGCGATATCGGGCAGTACGTGCAGGACATCCGCTCGGGAAACGTGGGGGTGCGCGCCACCCTGCACGCGTTTGCCGTCGGGCTGTTCAACCGTGTACAGGAATACAGCAGGCGGGGATTGCCGAGGGCGCTGTGGTTCCGCGGCGGGTTGCGGTGGGGCTTCCTTGAGGGGAAGGCCGCCAAGACCCCGACGGGGCGGACGGATCTGCAACCTGGTGACCTGGTCCAGGTGAAGCCCGTGGACGAGATCCTGCGGACCGTGAACGCGGGTCTGCTCAACCGCGGACTGTCGTTCGACCAAGAGATGGTGAAGTACTGCGGCCAGCACGCGCGGGTGCTCCGCCGCGTCAACAGGATCGTGGACGACAAGACGGGGAAGATGCTCGAGCTGTCCAACCCCTGCATCGTGTTGGACAACGTCGTCTGCTCCGGGGACTACAACGTGAGCTGTCCCCGAGCGATCTATCCCTA
>JBOGED010000473.1:0-4168 GCA_050743625.1 Egibacteraceae bacterium
TCACACATGTGTGACAGATCCTCGGATCCACGTCAGCCAGTCGGTGAGGCCTGTACGGGGTCAGACCTCCGTGGCGAGCAGCTCGCCCAGGTGCCGGTCGATCTGCGGCATGTACGTGGGGGCGACCCCGAATAGGCCGAGATGGCCCAGGATGTCCTCGACGACCCGGAACTCACTGTTCGGGATGAGCTCCTGCTCGGCCTTGCAGTCGCGGGGTGGGAAGAACATGTCCTCGTCGATCGGCATCACGAACGTCTTCGCGGTGATCCGGCCCAGCGCCGCGGCAAGATCCCCACCGGTGTGGCGAGCGACGTCGCCGCGCTGCCACTTCCACGCCATGGTGAGCAGGTCGTTGGGGTCCATCACCGTGAAGTAGGGCTCCAAGAACCCGGTGAGGAACTCCTCCTTCGAGTTGAAGTCCAGCGCGCGCCAGACCTCCTGCTTCCAGAACTCGGTGGAGAATCCCATGATCCCCCAGAGGTGGGCGTGCCGCGTGAGGCCGTCCACCACATCCTCGTTCGACTTGTACTCCCCGCCGTTCCAGCCCGGGTCTGACCAGAACTGTTCGTTGAGGGCCTCGGTGTACAGGAAGTCGTGCGGGGTGTTCTGCGCCGTGCCGGCGATCGGCGCGGCGCGTAGCACCTTGTCCGGGAAGCGGGCCGCCCACTCGTAGGTCTGCTGGGCGCCCATCGAGCCACCGACCACCAGCTGCAGCGTCTCGATGCCGAAGTGGTTCCGCAGCAGCCGCTCCTGCGCCACCACGTCGTCGCCGATGCGCACCTTGGGGAACTTCGACATCGCGATCGCGGCATTCGGCCCGTCGGCGTTGTGGGGGGCGACAGACAGGCCATTGCCGATCTGGTTGATCGCAACGATGAAGTAGCGGTCCGGGTTCAGTGCGTGATCGGGCCCGACGTAGACGTCACGCCAGATCTGGTGGGTACCGGAGTACCAGGTCGTGATGAGGATCGCGTTGTCTTTGGCCTCGTTGAGCTCACCCCACGTGGTGACCGCGAGCCGGCAGTCCGGGATGGACCCGCCCTCTTCCAGGTCTAGCTGTCCGATGCTGATCAGGTCGTAGTCGCCGTGGAACTCGTGGCTGTAGAACGGGTTGTCGATCACGCCATCGCTCCTTCCTTGCTGCCGGTGAAGGTGAAACCCTCGTAGTCGTTCACCGCGATCTCGTCGCATTTCGCGCGGTACGGTCCGACGAAGCTGAGGTTAGGCAGAAACACGCGCGGCTTGCCAGGGATGTTTGCGCCCATGTACCAGGTGTCGGCCTGGGGAAACAGCGTGGCCTCGGCCAGCTCCTGGTTGTGGGCCACCCAGGCGTCCTCGGCCTCGATGGTCGGCTCGATGGTCTCGGCGTCGCGTTCGGCCAGGTCACCTATGATCTTGGAGATGAACTCGACGTGCTGCTCGATCGAGACCGGCATGTTCGAGAGCACCGACGGGCTCTGCGGCCCGGTGATTGTGAAGAAGTTGGGGAACCCGGCGCTGGCCAGCCCGAGGTAGGTGCGCGGACCCTCGGCCCACTTCTCCCGCAGCAGCCGCCCGCCCCGCCCCCGGATGTCGATCTTGTCGAGTGGCCCGGTCATGGCGTCGAAGCCGGTGGCGTAGACGATCGCGTCGAACTCGTACGCGGCGCCGTCCTCCAGCCGCAGCCCCGTCGGGGTGATCTCGGCGATCGGGTTCGACCGCATATCGACGAGGTGGACGTGGGGCAGGTTGAACGTCTCGAAGTAGCCGGAGTCCAGCGGGTTGCGCTTGCATCCGAATGGGTGATCCCTGGGGATCAGCAGCTCGGCGGTGTCCGGGTCGTCGACCGTCTCGCGGATCCGGTCGTGCAGGAACTCCCGAACCTTCGCGTTCGCCTCGTCGGTGAAGAAGATGTCGACGTAGCTGCCGAGCCAGATCCCGAACCCGCCCTCGTTCCAGCGGGCCATAAGCTCTCGCTCGCGCTCCTCGTCGGAGTATTCCAGCGCGCCCTTTTCGATGAAGTACAGCTCGAAGCCGAAGTTGGACTCGCGGAGGCGCTGCCAGATCCCTTCATAGTCGGCCTTGCGGGCCCGCACGATCTCGGGGTCCACGGGGCCGTTGCGAGCGGGAACGATGTAGTTGGCGGTGCGCTGGAACACCGTGAGCTCGGTGGCCTCCTTGGCGACCAGCGGGATGGCCTGCACGGCGCTGGCGCCGGTGCCGATGATGCCAACCCGCTTGCCTGTGAAGTCGACGGGTTCGTGCGGCCAGAGCCCGGTGTGGTACGAGTCACCCTGGAACGAGTCGATGCCCGGGAAAGGCGGGGTGTTCGACGCCGACAGCGCGCCGACGCCGCTGATCAGGAACCGCGCCGTCACATTGTCACCCGCGTCCGTGGTGACCGTCCAGGTGTTGGTCGCCTCATCGAACGTGGCCGCGGTGACGCGGGTGTTGAGCTGGATGTCGCGATTCAGGTCGAACCGCTCGGCCACGTGCTCGAGGTAGGCGCGGATCTCGTGCTGCTCGGGGTAACGCTCGCTCCACTCCCACTCCTGCAGAAGGTCCTCGTCGAAGGAGTAGCAGTAGACGTAGCTGTCGGAGTCGGAGCGGGCGCCCGGGTAGCGGTTCCAGTACCAGGTGCCGCCGACACCGCCACCGGCCTCGTATACCCGCGCCTCCAGCCCCATGACGTTGCGCAGGCGATAGAGCATGTACAACCCCGAGAACCCAGCGCCGATGACGATCGCGTCGTAGTCCCGTTCCGTGCTGGTCATTCTGGTCCTCCTGATGCAGCGGTCTCTCTATGGGCTTACCTTGTACCCAGAGTGACCTGCGAGGCTTGAACAATCCGCTATGCGGTTGGAACGACCGTGCCGGACCGCGAGAGAGCGGGTCTGTTGCGGTGGGACACGGCGGGGTAGGCTCCGTACGCGGGCGTCGACGCGGACGCGGAGGACCCGATGGCAGCCGGCCTAATCGTCCCTGACCAGCTCCCGACCTGGGTGCCGGGCCACCTCACGGTGCGCAGTCCCGACGAAGGTTGGTACGGCGTCTCGGTGCGCGGATACCGGTACGCGGGCTCGGACGTCGAGGTCCCGCCCATGCGCGACTACATGATCGTGGCGTACCGCCACGGCGCCACCGAGATGCACAGGCGCATCGACGGCGGCTGGATCGACGAGCAGCTCGGCCCCGGTGACGTCTCGCTGCTCACGCGGGCGGCGGAGTCACACTGGATATGGCCGCGCGGCATCGAGGTCGTGCACGTCTACCTCACGCAGGAGGAGCTCGCGAACACCTGCAGGCAGATGTACGAGCGCGACGTGCAGGACGTCGAGCTACGCGACGAGGTCAAGGCCAACGACCCCGCGATCCACCGCACCGCGATGCTCATCGCCAACGAGGCCGCCCAGGGCGGTGCAGGCAGCAGGCTGCTGGTCGACGCGCTCACCTGCCAGCTGTCGGTGTACATCCTGCGCCGGCACGCGCACGTGCTGTTCCGCGAGCCTACCGGCCACGACAGCCTCACGTTCCACCAGGAGCGGATCGTCCACGACTACATCACCGAGCACCTGGCCGAGCGGATCTCCCTCGACGAGCTGGCCGCCACGGTCGCGCTGAGCCGCTTCCATTTCGCCCGCCGGTTCCGGCAGTCCTTTGGCGCCAGCCCCCCACGAGTTCGTGCTCCGGCAGCGCGTCGCCAGAGCGCGGCAGATGTTGACTCGAACCAACACGCCGCTCACCGACATCGCATGCACCTGTGGCTTCGCCGACCAGAGCCACATGACCAGGGTGTTCAAGAAACACTTCGGCATCACACCAGGCCGCTTCTGAGAACGCCGCTAGCCCCTAGTGGCCCGTGTGATTCCAGACCTCCTGACCCAGAAGGATGAATGTCCTGGTAGGCAAGGTGAGGTCCGCCCTTTTCTGACCGTTTTATACGTTATTTCCTACGGAGCCGCACGCGGTTCGCCGAACCGTGCCTCATGCGGGTGTGGGATCTGGGCTTGGCTGCAATCTTCCTCCGCATTGGGAGGAAAACCGTGGTCGAACGGATCGGCTATGTTGCTGACCTGCAGCTTTCCTTCGCATACGGAGGAAAGCTGTGGATCGCGTCAATTTGCGGCAACCGTCGAGACGGTGAGGGCGGGTGGGTGTGTCGGCTCAGGTCCGGAATCCGGACCTGAGC
>JBOGED010000474.1:0-22618 GCA_050743625.1 Egibacteraceae bacterium
GGTGGTTCCAGCGAGCCCAAGGCAGCTCGCCGTACTCCCATCCCCCGCCCGTCCTGCGCAGGGGGACCTTCACGGCCAGGTCGAGGAGCAGCGGCGCCACCCGGTCGAGGTAATCCTGGCGCATGCCCTCGCTGCCTTCGCTCATCAACCCGTCGCCGCGCAGCGCCTCGACCCCCACCTCACCCGCCGGTCCGAACCAGCACAGCATCTCGGGCAGGATGGCGTCGACACGCTCCTGCAGTGCCGCGGGGCCCTTGTCGAAGCGGGACAGCTCGTACACGCGGCCCGCGGCGAGGTCCCGATGGAACTCCTCCTCGTCCAGCATCCGCCTGCATCGAGCGGCGAGCTGGTCGTAGCGTGAGGACGTCAGCGCGCGCACGAGCGTGTTGAGCGCGTTGTCGATGAGGAACAGCGCGGCGGCAGCATGCGGCCACGTCGGGAACGGCTCGTCGAGGGCAGCCACGCTGTAGCGTCGCTCGCGTCCCGTCTCTTGGCCTGGAGGCCCGGGCGGAACCGGGGAGGGCAGGTCCTCGAGCAGCGGGTAGAGCACGCGAGCGTGCCCCATCTGGGCCTGCGCCACCGCGCAGCAGCCAATGCTGGCCTCGAGCGTCGGGGCCCCGACCGCCCACTCCGAGAGGTGACGGCCAAGGAAGTACTTGTTGTCGGCCAGCACGACGATGAGGTTGACGAGCCCGGCGAGCGCCTCGTCGTTGTCGGTGACGGCGAGCGGGTCCTCGCTCACGGCCGGGGCTCGCCACGCAGGACCCAGTGGATCTTCGACGCGGGGATCAGCCTCATGTCCACCCAGCAGTCGCCGAACCGCTCGAGCGCCCGGGCGCAGGCGCTGCCGGCGTCGGAGGCGCGGACCTCGCCTTGATGCTGGGTCGGCTGGGACGAGTGCGTGCGAGCGAAGACCAGGTACTCCTCCATCACCGCGGGGATCCCGATGCGTCGACAGCATCGAGGCCCAAATCCCCAGCTCCTGCTGGGGGCCCCGGCGCGATCGCGGTGGCGATGTGCTCACGCAGCACCACGAACATCTCGACCCACTTGCGCTCGTCGTACATCGCGTAGGCGAAGACCTCGGCGTCTCTGGGGCTGGCGGCGCGCACCTCCCCGACGTGGTGCAGCGCCGGCTCCTTGGCGTGGCGGGCGAACACCTCGTACAGCTCGACCTCGGGATGGGCCTTCACCTAGATCACCGCCAAGGCTCGGAGGATGTCGCGCGCCTCGTCGCTCATGTCGGCGCGTGACCAGGACTCGAAGACCTCCTCGACGACCGCTCGCTCGACCCCGTCCAGCGCCAGCAGCCGGTCGCAGACATCCTCCTTGATCAGCTCCGTGCAGGGGCAGGCGATCGACGTGAACGTCATCCGCACCGTCACGACCCCGCCGGACACCTCGATACCCCGGACCAGGCCGAGGTCGACGACGCTGACGGGAAGCTCGGGGTCAGAGACTTCACGGAGCGCTGCGCGGACCTGATCGGCCGAGATCATCCTCGCGTTCCGCTGGCGCTACGCCGCGACCAGGTGCGTATAGCCGCGCTGGATCTGGCCCACCAGCTCGGCGTTGGCTGGGCCACGCCCCTTCCAGCGCGTGATGACGTCGTCCCAGCCGATCGGGCCCCGGTCGTGGTCCCAGCGCTTGTTCTCGGCATCGAAGTGCATCGGGAACGGGCAGTCGATGACGTACCGTCCCGATGTCTCGTCCTTGTGTGCGGGGACCTTGACGCCGATCCTCTCGCAGAGCGGCACCGCGGTGGACATCCACTCCTGACGCAACTGGTCGTTCGTGAGGCCTTTGAGCCCGTACGTCATCATCGCGCCGTGCCGCTTGAGCTCGTCGGGCAGGCCGAACCACTCGAGAGTGAGGATGAACATCCAATCGACCGCCCGCTGGAGCTCGGGCTTGCGCTCCTCGTCCTGGCTGTAGACCGTCATCCAGCGCTCGCCGTGGCGGAGGTGGAAGTTCTCCTCCAGCTCCACCTTCACGAGCGCCCGCTTCCAGGGGCCAAAGGTCGTGTGGCGATGGATGTCGCCGAGCAGCGCGTAGCCCGCGCGGTCGTAAAAGCCGTTCGCGACGACCAGCTCGACCCAAGAGTCGAGCGGCACGTCGAACGCGTACGGGTGCCGCCACCTCTTCGGGTCGCGCTCGTAGATCAACTCATCCGAGTCCACACCCAGCTCCCGCAGCATCCGGTAGGCGATGTGCGCGTGGCCGAGCTCGTCCTGGATCATGCTCATCCCGGACATGTACGACCCGATCGTGGGAGCGTCCCGGGCCGCCCGCAGGTACGCCGGTGCGCTGATCATCTCCGTATCCGCCGACACGAGCAGCGTGTGCTTCAGCACCTCGACGTACTCGTCCGGCGCCTGATCCGGCCGCTCAACCAGATTGCCGGCGGCCAACCACCGGTGGAACGCCTCCTCGCTGACCATAGCCGCCCCTGTCTGTACGGTCAGTCAACATCGTACCTCGACCGAGGGACGGTGAGCACCCCCGAACTTGCCCCCCGCATGCCGCCGCTTTGGTTCACTGCCGCACTGAGATGAGAATCGGCCACATGCCACCCGGTTTGCCGGATCTCGCTCCTGGGGTGACGGCGCCAGCCGGCATTACCCTGCACAGTGCAGAGTAATGCCGGTATCTCGGCAAAACTCTGCACAGTAGGCGCCGGCACTCCGTTCGACGCCCCGCTCGAACGAGGAACGGTCGCAGGACGCCTGGTTTGCCGGATTCTCACCCTCCGGGGTGACGGCGCCAGCCGGCATGAGCTACTGTGCAGGAAAATGCCGGTGTACCGGCATAACTCTGCACAGTGCAGGAAAATGCCGGCGCTCGGTGCCGCTCAGAAGGCGCAAACCAGGCAAACCGACCCACGTGCGGCCGGCTCTCATCCCAGTGCAGGATCTGCTACCGCGCGGGGTCGATGGTGAGCGGCTCATGGCGGGCGTGATGGTGACCGGCGTCGCGTGGCGTGTCGAGCACGCTGCGGGTCCGGTCGTCCAGCTCGGTACCGGAGAGCACGCCGGTGCCTGACAGCACCGTCTCCAGCGCCTCCAACCACCGGTCGTAGTACCGCCAGGGCGCATCGTGCTCGGCCCCCTCCCAACGCCGGATCGCGTCGATCAGGGCGAGCTGGAACTCGCTCCAGTCGTACTGGCCACTGTGGTAGGCGGCGACGGCCACGGCGAACGCCCGCAGCTCCCACGGGTGCTCGAACGTCAGCTGCCCAGGTTCGCCCGGCAGCTGGGGATCAGCTGCCGGGCGGGTCCGACCAGCGTCGCCGATCTCCGTCGGCTCGGTCCTCACGGGCTCTCCTTATACGCTCTTGGGCGAGCCGACGCCGATCATCGACTCGCGGGTGACGAGCCCGGCGAGCTCCTGCTCGCTCATCCCCTCGGTGCCGTCCGGGCGCTGTGGGAGGACCCAGTAGCGCATCTCCGAGGATGAGTCCCAGACCCGGATCTCGACCGAGTCCGGCACGTCGTAGCCGAAGTCCTCGCGCAGGACCGTGCGCGGCTCGCGGACCATCTTGGCCCGGTAGGCCGGGGCCTTGTACCAGTTCGGCGGCAGCCCGAGCACTGGCCACGGGTAACACGAGCACAGCGTGCAGACGATCACGTGGTGCACCGTGTCGGTGTCCTCGACGATGACCATGTCCTCGCCCTGTAGGCCGCCTATATCCATCTCGGCGCAGGCCTTGGTGCCGTCGTCGATCAACCGCTCTTTGAACTCGGGATCAGTCCAAGCCTTGGCGATGACCGAGGCGCCGAGCTGCGGGCCGACCTCGTTCTCGTAGATCTCGGCAAAGCGGTCGACCGCCTCAGTCGTCATGATCCCTTTCTCGATCATGATCGACTCGAGGGCCTTCACGCGCGCGGCGATCTCCGCCTCGGAGCGTATGTGCGTCGATGGGGTGACCTGAGTCATCAGGCGATTCCTTCCTTCTCGAGGTAGGGCTCCCACACGTCGAAGTACACGGATGTATTCGGGTCGGCCACGTCGGCGCCCCACAGGTGCGCGCCGTCGAAGCGCACCGTGTACACATGGGTCGGGTCATCGCCCCGGCCGTTCCCGGCGCTGTCGGGGTAGAGGAAGGTCCCGTGCGCCAGCTCGATCACGCCGGTCTTGCCCCGGATATACCCAGCCCGGCGGGTGTGGTCGCGCGGGCTGTCGTCGATGATCCGGACCTTGTCGCCGACGGCGAACCTGGGTGGCGCGTCGGACTCGCGGCGGGCCGGCACGCCGTGTTTCACCGCGGCGTCCGGGAACGCCAGCAGGTCGGGGTTCTTGGTGTCGGGCAGCGGCTCGTCGGGGTGCTCCAGGTAGTACTGGGTGCGCCGCTCGATCTCGTCCGGGTCGAGCACGCCTTGCTCGACCCCGTAGTGCTCCGCGGCATGCACCCAATGCTCGTAGTACGGCGAGAGCAGGTAGACCGCCGGGTGCATCTGCTCGATGCCGTACCGGAAGCCGTCGACGCCGAAGAAGCCGGCGGCGAATGGGAATGGGAACATGCAGAAGGCGGCCTTCTCCCACTCCGAGTGCCAGACGGGCTCGTTCTCCTCGACGACCACGGGCCCAAGGCCGTCGGTGCCGCCAAGGTCGTGAACACCATTCATCAGTTGCTCCCAACTGTCGCGCCAACCGGCGGTGCGGGGAACCCCCCGACCGCCTGCTCGAAGGTATGCGCAACCCGCAGGCAGGTCGCGTCGTCGAAGTGCGTGCCGATGATCATCAGGCCGGCTGGCAGGCCGTCCACCAACCCGGCTGGAACGGAGGTCGCCGGGTGCCCGGTGACGTCGAACGGCGCGGTGTTGACGAGCATCTCCAGGGACCGGGCGATGCTCTCCTCGCGCGGGGCGCCGGGATCGACCAGCTTCGTCGCGGTGAGCGGCAGGGTCGGCATCACCAGGACGTCATAGTCGGACAGTGCCGCGTCGTAGGCCGCGCGCAGCTGGAAGGCCAGGTTGCGGGCCATCGCGTAGTGCCGGCCGTGGTAGTTGTCGATCGTGTACCGCCCGGCGAGCACGACGAGCTTGACGGTCTCGGAGAACCGATCCGCGCGCTCCCGCCACCTCGCGCCGTAGTGCGCGATCAGCTCGGGGTCGAACAGGCCGCGATAGTTCATCCCGTAGGCATTGCCGTCGACCATCTGCGCGGTCGCACCCTCGGTGGCGATCACGTCCCAGATGGGCATCGCATCCCTGTGCCACGGGATCGAGACCTCGCCGGCCTGCAGGCCGGCCCCGCGCAGCGTCTCCACCGCGGCGCTGACCGCCTCGTCGACGCCGGCCTGGGACAGTCCCGGGAAGGCGAAGCCCTCGCTCACGACGCCGATCCGCAGGCCCGCCGCGCTGTTGCCCAGCTCGGACAGGTAGTCCCGCGACGTCGCGCCAGCCGGCTGCCGAGGGTCAAGGCCGTCCGCGCCGGCGATCACGCCGAGCATCAGGGCGGCGTCGCTGACGGTGCGGGTGATCGGCCCGAGGTGGTCGAGCGTGAGCTCGATCGGAAACGCCCCCGTGTACGGGACCAGGCCGTGGGTCGGCTTGTGCCCCACGGTGCCGCTGTAGGCGCTGGGAATGCGTATGGACCCCCCCTGGTCACCACCCGTCGCCATATCCACCGCTCCCGCGGCGACCAACGCCGCGCTGCCGCTGGACGAGCCGCCGGCGGAGCGGGCAAGGTCCCAAGGGTTGCGCACCGGACCGGTGCATGAGGTGTGGCTGCCGCCGGAGAAGCACAGCTCCTCACAGACCGCCTTGCCGGTGATCGTCGCGCCCGCGCGGAGCAGCCGGGAGACCACGGTCGCGTCGCGGGTGGGCACGAATCCCTCGACGGTTTCCGACCCGTTCATCATCGGCACGCCGGCGACCATCGTGTTGTCCTTGATCGCGACGGTGCGCCCGGCCAGCGGCCCCTCGCCGCTCTCGGTGATCTCGGTCCGCACGTACCAGGCCCCGAGCGGGTTGTCGGCCTCGCCCGGCCAGCTCCAGGCCCGGTCGGAGCGCGGCTTTGGAGCGCTGCGAGCGTACAGCTCCTCGACGGCGTCCCAGCTTCGCAACAGCCCCGCCACCAGCGGGCTGAACGAAGCGACATCACCGTCCGACAGCCCAAGACGGTACTGCTGGGCAGTCATGCTGAGGTCGTTCTCGCCGGGTGGGCGTAAGGCCATCGGAACTCCTCACATCCGTCAGCCCCCGAGCGAACGTAAAGAGTCCATCCCAGAGCTGTCAATACGCCTTGTCCGTCATGGCGGCGAGTGTGCTGGATATACGACGCACACGTCGCGTATCCAGCACACAATTCAGCGACCACCCTCGGAACGTGACCGTGCCCGCGCGAGCCGCTCGCGATGCTCCGCGGTCATGAGCAGCAGGCTCTGGCCGAGCGCCTCCACGGCCATGCCGGTCGAGACGTCCGTGGATGCCGCGACGTTGAGCACGCGCTTGGCGACCGCGTAGGCGTCCGGGCTGCGTTGGAGGATCGCCCGCAGGCGAGCACTCACCGCGGCGGCGAGCTGATCGTGCGCCACGACCTCGCTGACCAGGCCGACTGCGTACGCGCGGCACGCATCGAGCTCGAAGCCGCCGAGCACCAGGTCCCGTGCTGGTCCCAACCCCACGAGGCGCACGAGCCGCGCGATCCCCCCATGGCTTGGCAGCAGCCCGATGTGGCCCTCCCGCGACACGAAGCGAGCCTCCTCGGATGCGATGCGCACGTCGCAGGCCAGCGCGAGCTGTGTTCCCGCCCCCGTCGCGACCCCGTTGATCGCGGCCACCACCGGCTTCTCGACGCGCTCGACCAGCGAGATCATCGTCGTCAACTCGTGACTGGCCAGCCGGAACGCGACATGCCGGTCGTCGCCGGTGAAGCGGCTGAGGTCCCCACCCGCGGAGAATGCGGGGTCGGTTCCGGTCACGACGATGGCGCGGACCTCCTCGTCGCGCGCGGCCTCGACGAGCGCATCCCCGAGTGCCGCTTGGAGCGCGAGGTCGATCGCGTTCCGTGAATCTGGGCGGTTCAGGCGAAGCCACCGCACGCCGGCATCGTCGGTCGAGATCGCGAGCGGCTGGTCCGTCATGATGCGGCGGGGTCCTCGCCGCGAGCGACGCCGCCATGCGGCTGCCGGTGCCGGACCCGCTCGAAAGGCGTGCCGCAGGCGTCGCAGGACCACCGCGCGGTCATCAGCAGCGACCCGTATGGCGCGATCTGCGTCACATCGTCCGCGCCACACCATGGGCAGGTCACCCGGTCCTCCTCTCCAGGTGGCGTGGTCATGCCGTCCTTCCTGGATCGTCGCGTCGGTAGGCGACTAGTGGCATGCCACCAATTTAGGATCTGGCTAGGCGCTGCTTGGCGGTCAGGCCTATGTTTGCGCGTGTACGCGCAAAAGTCGCAGGCAAACGGCTAGTGGGGACACCCACGGCCCGTGTCAGTGGCAGCCTTGCGCGCTGGCGCGCAAAAGCTGGCAAGCGCACGGAGACCCGGATCGACAGACCGGCGATCAGCGATCAAAATTTAGGATAAGCGGCGCTTGAACCTGCTCCGCGAGCCGCGAGAGGGAACGACGTGCAGCAACCCTTCATCGGGGGACGTGATGTCCGAGTCGGGAGTGGCGAGATCGAGGTCCGGGACCCGGCGACCGGACGGGTCGTGGGATCCACCCCCGAGAGCGGCTGGGAGGGGGTCGACGCCGCGGTCACCGCTGCCGGAGCGGCGCTCGCCGGATGGAGGGCGACGCCGGCCAGCGCGCGCGGGAGGGTAGTCGGCGCGGTCGCGAACGCGGTCGAGGCGCACGTGGACGAGCTGGCGCCCCTGCTGACCGCCGAGCAGGGCAAGCCGTTACGCGAGGCGCGGCTCGAGCTGCACCGGTGTGCCGAGACGCTGCGGCACTATGCGGGCCTGGCGTTGAATATCCGTGGCCAGACGGTCACCGACCTCGACCCTGGCGTTCGGGGTCTCGTGCTCGCGCGTCCCCTCGGGGTCGTCGGGGCGATCGTTCCGTGGAACTTTCCCACCACACTGCTGGCCAACAAGCTGGGTCCGGCGTTGGTGACCGGCAACACCGTGGTCGCCAAGCCGGACGAGACCACGCCGCTGGTGACCCTACGGCTCGCCGCCATCGCCCACGAGGCCGGCCTCCCGGAAGGCGTGGTGAACGTCGTGACCGGTACCGGTGCGGTCACGGGTGCCGCGCTGGTTGGCCACCCCGGCGTGCGCAAGGTGACGTTTACTGGCTCTACGCAGGTGGGAAAGCAGATCATGGCGACCGCGGCGGCCGACCTGAAGCGGCTGACTCTGGAGCTCGGGGGCTCCGACCCACTGATCATCCTGGAGGACGCGGACGTGGACGCGGCGATCAGCGCGGCGTCGATGGGCCGGTTCTTCAACTGCGGGCAGGCATGCCTCGCGATCAAGCGGGTCTACGCGCAGGAGCCCGTCGCGGACCGGGTCGCGGAGGCGCTGGCCAAGAAGGCCGCCAGGCTGCGGCTGGGCCGCGGGACCGACCAGGGTGTGCAGATCGGGCCGATGCACTTGAAGGAGGGGCGTGATCTGATCGCCGCGCAGCTCGCGGACGCGGTCGCCTCTGGAGGGGACGTGCTCACGGGTGGCGGGATACCGCACGGCGAGGGCTTCGACGAGGGTTGGTTCCATGAGCCCACCGTGGTGTACGAGCCGGGCCACGACTCACGCGTGGCGACCGAGGAGACCTTCGGACCGGTCCTGCCGGTCTGGAGCGTCGCCGATCTGGACGAGGCGATCTCCCGCGCCAACGCCTCGCCGTTCGGCCTAGGCTCGTCGGTGTGGACGCGCGACCTCGCTGCGGCGATGGCCGCCGCCGAGCGGATCGAGGCCGGCTACACGTGGATCAATGCCGCCACCAAGGTCTACGACGAGCTGCCGTTCGGTGGGGTCAAGCAGAGCGGTTACGGCAAAGAGCACGGCATCGAGGCGCTGCGGTACTACACCGAAGAGAAGTCGGTCGTCATCGCGACGTGAGTGGCCGGGTGGAAATAACGTTTCTGGCCCAGTGAGCTGCTCGCCTCGAGCGGCGGCCTAATCCTGCACTGTGCAGGAGGGCAGCCACGGCGTAGCTGCACGCCAGCGAGTCAGCCCAGGCCAGCAAGTCGAGGTAGCGGGCCAGTCCCTTGTCTTGACCCCGAACCCGCGCAACCGCAGCCCAAGCGCCGCGAGGGACGTCAGGAGGCCCGTGATCTCGGCGCTCGCCTGGCGGCGGCACACGCTCCCGACGCCTACCAGCGGCTCGGTGGTTAGGGCGACGCCGGCACGCTCGTACAGGTCGGCGCAGCACATGTAGCCGACGAGCGCTCAACCTTGGAGCACGGGCACCCACGGCAGCTCGGCCGCTAACGAAGGTCGAGGGGCGGCTCCCGACAGCTCCCCTTGTCGGGAGGTCGTGATGGCTGTGGTGGGGCGTCGAGGCGCCGGTGGGGCGGCCGGGACCTCGACGCCCGGAAGGGCAACCCCGCCTTCAGTTGCCCTCCGGCCGGTCCCCTTGGGAAGGAGAAGGGGAGTCCAAGCCGGCCTGGGAGACCTCGTCGGGGTCATTGAGGACGTCGACCGCGTCGGCGAGGAGCATCACCGCCGACCCCAGCCGTGCTTGCTGGCAGATCGTGAGCGCTTGAGCGACGAGTGAGGCCGCGACTTTGGCGGCGCGGCGGTCTTTGCACGGCTGCGCCCGCTCGTCGGGGCCTGTCGATCGGACACCGAGGATGCGGGGAAACCGCCAGGCGGGCAGCCGCCGCTGGCATCGGGTGCAGGCGATCGCGAGGGAAGTGACCGCGATCATTGAGGTTCCCGCCGCCCGTTAATACACGCGAAGATAACCCGACGCCGCGCCGACTCTTCTGCTGCGCGTGCTCTGGCACGACGGTGCTAGTCGGCGACTCCTAGGCGTCCCGCGAGCGCGCGCAACGCTGGGTGCGGGACTTGCGCTCACGGCGCAGGCACACCCGCACTATCTTGCGCGCGAGCGCCTGATGACGGACGACCTCGGTGACGCTCAGCCTCGACCAACCAGCCGACGGCGGCGGCGTCATCGCGGCGTAAGGAGTGCGCGTGCGCCGCCCACAGAGCGAACCGGGCACGCCGCTCGCCCGTGGGCAACTGGTCAACCTCGACATGGTCGGCAAGCCTCAACGCCTCGACCGGGTCCCCCATCTCCAGCGTCACCTTCACCTCGTGCGCGCCGACCCAAGCCGGCCCGAACGCCTCCCCGTAATCGTTGCGCCCGGGACCGACTCGGTCCGCGGGAGGGCGCACCCGGCGCAGCACACGACGTGCGCCACCAGGGTCCTCCCGCAGCGAGAGGATGACCGCCTCCGTCAACTGCAGGCTCCCCCACACCGACCACACCGGGTTCGCGGTGGTGTCCGTGGGCGCCAGGCGGTCAGCCGCGTCGGAGCACACCACACCCGCCTCCTCTAGCCACCCCTCACGCATCAGTGCGTGAGCCACCTGCCGCTGAGCGGCGCCTACCAGCGTCTCATCGCCGGACCGCTCGGCCGCTTCGGTTGCGCGGTCCGCGGCGACCCACGAAAGCCGCGTGTCGCCGAGGGCACGCCCCAAACCGGCCGCCTCGCGATAGGCGCCGGAAAGGCACCACCATGCGCCAGGCACGTCGGCCTCGATCGCGGCTCGGCAGGCGGCTATCAGGTCGGGAACGGTGTCCGACAGCGCCTCCAAGGATCCGCCGTGAGCGAGCCGCTGGACATGCTCGAGGTCGGCGTGTAATTCGGCCGCGTTTGGCGCGTCGCTGGCCGCCCGCTCGAGCCGGAGCACCGCGCGGCGGACCCTGACGAGCCCTGGGGGAGGATCGAGCGGCGCCCCGCCCTCCAGGTCGAGCTCGACTCCCCCTAGCAGGTCCCCAAGCGAGACCCTCAGCACGTCTGCGATCGCGGACAGGACAGGCACCCGGTCGAGGGTACGTTGGCCTTGCTCGACCTTGGAGAGGTAGGAGACGCTGACGCCGGCCAGGCCGGCCAGCGTTGCTTGCGACAGCCCACGTCGTCTCCGCCAGTAGGCGATCCGCTGCCCAACCGGCGTATCCTCGTCCACGTCCGCAGTCCCCCTCAACGGTTGCGGTCACGGTCCCGTGAGGCGGAGCGGCCTCACGGGACCTTCTATGTGTGCGTGTCAGGTTACCTGTTCGCGTGCTCCCGGGCCTCGGTGAGCAGCTCGCGGACCTCATCAGCGCGGTAACGGCAGTGCCCACCCAAACGTCCGGATCGACCCCAGCAGGCCGGTCTTGGCCCACCGGGTGACCGTCTGGACGCCGACGCCGAACAGCTCCGCGACCTGGCCTGCCCTGAGGAGATCGGGGAGCAAGTCGAGGTCGTCTCAGTCGATCGGGGTGTGTGGCATCTTCGCTCCTTCCCACCCCAAGTCGGGCGTTTACGGGGAGGGTAGTCGGCGCCGTTGGGACTGACGAAAGACTGACCGGGCGCAGGCTGGGGCGGCTGGCAGCGTGAGCGCACCGCTACCGGATTGGCGGAAGCAGCGTGCCCGCAGCGACAGTCGGGCCGAAGTGCATCTTCGGCACGGACTTCCCGGCAATCCCCGGGCTGCGCCGCAACGCCGAGGCCGTCATCGGGCTCGGCCTCAAGCTGGACGTGCTGGAGCAGGTCCTGTGGCGCAACGCCGTCCACGTCTACGGGCTCGACCGAGGCCCCGCCTTGGCCTCGCGCGTCACTCCGTGAGCGGATCGAGGTCATCGGACCGCCTGCTCGCCATAAGGGTCGCCAACGCCACGCCGGCACCGGTGGCCACGGCGATCACACCGGTCCACAGCGCCACCGGCCAGTCCATGGCCCCGAGTACCCACAGCAGCAGGATGTAGGTGCTCCAGAGCACGAGCGTGGGGAGCCCCGCGACGGCATAGGTCGCGGGGCTGCGACGGCTCGGGTGCCGCGCCAGCCGGACCACCATGTCGGCGGCCAGCCCCGCCGCGAGCACGGGCAGGACCGCGGGCCAGAACGCGAAGCCTCCCACGGCGGCGAAGGCGAGCGCGTGCAGACCGAACAGCGTCGTCGCACTCCCGAACGGAAGCCGCCAGCCACGCAGCATCAGCAGCAGGGGGCCGACGAGCAGCAAGGTGGTCGTGACCATGCCGGGGATGGCGGACGCCGCGTCGGTGGCCGGGATCAGCAGGGGCGAGAGGTACAGGATCGGCAGGGCGACGTACCAGGTCGCCAGCCCCACGGACAGCACCGCCGGGAACGACGCGGCAAAGGTCGGCGCCTCCCCCAGCGTCGAGTCCGCCATCGCCGCCCGCAGCGGCGTGCTGACGAGCAACATCTCGCCGACCACGAGCAGCATGTGCGGCGGGCTGACCAGCGCCTCGAGGCCGACCTCGATCCCGAACGCCGTGTGCCAGGCAAGGTCCGCGAGCCCCGCGGCGGCCATCACCGCGGCGCCGGCCAGTCCCAGCCCGTAGCCGGCCGGGATCGAGGCGAGCCGGGACGCGCCACGCTCTTGACGCCGCATGACGAGCAGCCCGATCCAGGCAGCCGTGAGCAGGAGGCCTGAGTACTCCAACCCGTGCCACGGCGTGAAGAAGGTCTCGAGATCGTCACCAAACCGCCCGTGCGCCCATACGTCGAGTGTCGTCCCCGCCCCGATCACGCTGGCCAGCAACGCCGTGACCAGGTTCTCTCGCCGGGTCACCCGCGGGCGTCTTGTCCCCTCGTCGACGGGCCTGGCCCGTGTCATGAGATCGTCCATCTCACGTCCCCCTCATACAGTCGTATGCCATACATTCGTATAAGATAGTGGCCATGGCCAGAGCCGTCAACCGTGAGATCCGCCGGCGCGAGCTCGCCGAGGCACTCCTGAGGATCACCGCCGACCGAGGCCTCGACCAGGTCAGCATCCGCGAGGTGGCCGCCGAGGCCGGCGTGGCGATCGGGACCGTGCAGCACTACTTCCCCACCAAGGACGAGCTCCTGCGGTTCGCGTTCGAGTACACCGCGGAGCAAGTCCGTGAGCGTGTGGACCGGCTCGACCACCGCGGGACCGTCGGCCAGGTCCTCCGGCGCTTCCTCGCACAGCTGTTGCCCCTCGATCAGCAACGCGATGTCGAGGCGCGCATCTACCTGGCCTTCGCGGCCCGCGCGGCCGTCGTCCCCTATCTCGCCGAGGTCCAACGCAACACGTATGCCGGGGTCCGCACCGCGCTCAAGGAGGCGATCGCCTACGCGATCACGATCGGTGAGACCCCCACCTCGGTCGATCCCGAGGTTGAAGCGGAGGTGCTGATCGCCGTCGTGGACGGACTACTGCTCCACGTCCTGACCGAACCCGGCGGGCTGTCACCCCAAGCCGCCGAGGCGGCGCTGGACGCCTACATGGGACGCATCTTCGACCTCGGCCCGTCAGAGCCCAGCCGGCACGCGGAGCCGTAGGGACTCGACGCGGCGGCCGACCTCGATCGCGGCGAGGACAAGCAGCATGCCGGCCGCGTGACGCCAGGTGAAGGGCTCGCCGAACACCAGGCGCGCCCACACGCTCGCCAGCAGCGGGAGCGCCGCGAGCACGAGCGACGAGAGCGCCGCGCTGACCCTCGGGTGTGCCCAGTTCACGAGTAGCTGCCCGTTCCCCGGCCCCAGGGCGATCAGCGCGAGGAGCGCGAGGTCGGCGCGCTCACGCGGCACGATGGCGCCGCCGAGCAGCAGGCCTGGCGAGACCAGGATCAGCGCGATCCAAAGCGTCCCCGCGGTCAGCGTCAGCGTGGGCGCTCCCTGATCTCGGGCGCGCTTCGAGAACAAGAAACACGCGGTATATCCCAGCATGCCCGCGACGGACCACAGGTCCCCCGCAAGCGTCCGGCCGGGAGTCGAGAGGCTGGCCTGCACCACGATCCAGACCCCCGCGAGCGCGAGCACCGCGCACCAGCGCAGCGCCGCCGGGACCTGCTCGCCCACGACACGGCGGCTGACCAGCGCAACGACGAGCGGTTGCAACGCCGCGATCAAGGTCACCACCGCGATCGTGGTGCCTTTTGTCGCCTGCACGATCGCGATCTGGTGCACCCCGAACGCGGCCCCGGCACCGACCACCATGCGCCAGCGGCTCGGCCAGCTCGTCCGCATCGCGAGCGCGGCGGCCGTGAGCGCTCCCGCGCCGATCAGCAGCCGCCAGAACACGATCGTCGGCGTGGGCAATCCGACCAACCTGATGATGATGAAGCCCCAAGAGAACCCGAGAAGCGCGAGCGCCAGCGCCGCCAGCCCAGCACTCCCATCCTCGCCGCGCGAAGGCGTCACCCGCGACCCGTGAGCGTGCCGAAGTGGCGCTCCGGCGGGGACCCCCAGCGGGAGCTGGAGATCTGGGCCTCGACGCTGTCGACGCGTCGGGGTCCGAGAGCGTCCTCGGGAAGGCGTTCGAGGAAGCGCGACATTTGATCGATTCTGGACCGGCCGAGCCTTAAGGAACGTCACTACTTGAACACCGGCAACGTCGACCTTCTTCCCCGCACTCCTGGACAGGTCAACGCGCTGAGAATGGGTGAAAGGCGCCACCTTCCCTCGTATCCCAGGGGAAAGCTGGGGGCCAGATCCGCCAAGACTTCGGCTCGGGTTCGTGGTAGGGGGCGGACGCAAGCATTCGAGCTCGCCCGGCGCTTCGCTACGGCGTGCCTCCGCGGGATCACCGATCGTGGTGCGAGGTCGGCGAGCCGGCGATAGGCAGATTTGCTGTATCAAGCGAACGCTGAGCGCGCTCTTCGCACGCGTGATCCCGCTGATCCGGTTGATCCGGAGGGAAGGGCAGTGGCCGTCACGCCCGATGGCGGCCAGCCTGAGCGAGCGGACCAAGGCGCCACTGTCGACGCGCCAGGCCCGTGGGCCCGCCGGCCATCCCTGACCTGTTGAAGCCGGCGCGGCTTTGCCATTCCTAAGCGTAGGAGCTTTCTGATGACAACTCTCTGTAACCTGGTGGTCGATACTTCCGCGATAGATAGTGCGCTGGCGGAGTTCCGCCACGCCTATCCCGCATACGATGCGACGAGCCCGCTCGACGAGCTGCGGGCGAAAGAATATGGCCGGTTGGACCTGCTCGGGCAAACGTACCTCGATTACACGGGCGGGGGGTTGTACGCCGAATCACAATTGCGGCAACACATTGATTTCCTTATCCACGGCGTGTTCGGGAATCCCCACTCGGCCAATCTGCCATCCCTGGAGATGACCGAACGCGTCGAACAGGCACGGGAATGCGTCCTCGAGTTCTTCAACGCATCACCAGAGGAATACGAAGTCATATTTACCCAGAACGCGACCGGCGCGCTCAAGCTGATAGGGGAGTCTTACCCGTTCGGGTCGGGCAGCCGGTATCTCTTGACGTCCGACAACCACAACTCCGTCAACGGGATCCGTGAGATCGCGAAGGCCAAGGGGGCCCACGTCGAGTATGTCCCGATACGGTCTTCGGACCTGCGGGTGGATCACGACCTGCTCATCAGGCGCCTCTCCTCGCGTGCCTCGGGCCGCCGGCACGTGGTCAGCCGGATGGGCCATGGTCGCCTATGCGGAAGGAATCGTGGCAACAAGCTGTTCGCCTATCCTGCCCAGTCCAATTTTTCGGGAGTGCAGCACTCGCTGGATTGGGTCACGGAAGCGCAGGCGTCGGGTTGGGACGTCCTCGTGGACTGCGCGGCCTTCGCGCCTACCAACCAGCTCGACCTCGGCCGTTGGCACCCGGACTTCGCCTCGTTGTCCTTCTACAAGATCTTCGGCTATCCGACGGGGATCGGCTGCCTGATTGCGAGGAAGTCGGCGCTCGCGAAGCTGCGGCGGCCGTGGTTCGCCGGAGGCACGGTGATGTGCTCTTCGGTGAAGGCGGCGGACGTGCCCGGGGCGGGGTTCCTGCGAACCCCTGGACCAGCCGGCTACGAGGACGGCACGGTCAACTATCTCGCGATCCCCGCGATCGATATTGGCTTACGTCACATCGCTTCAGTCGGTATGGGCATGATTCACACCCGTGTCACGTGCCTCACCAGTTGGCTCCTAGAGCGGCTCGTCGGCCTTCGCCATGGCAACGGCGCACCGATGATCCGGATCTACGGTCCGCTCGACACCCGCATGCGGGGCGGGACCATCGCCATGAACTTCTTTGATCCCGCTGGTCAGCTGATCGACTCCCGCCTGGTCGAGCGCGAAGCGAACCGCGTCAAGCTCTCGCTACGCAGCGGCTGTCACTGCAATCCCGGAGCGCGCGAGACCGCGCTGGCCCTGAGCAGGAACGAGTTGGTCGAGTGTGCCCTCAGCTCCGACCACCTGAGCGACGAGGACTTTCTGCACGTCGTCGACGAGAAGACGACCGGCGCGGCCCGCGTCTCGATCGGGCTTGCCACCACATTCGCGGATGTGTACCGGTTCTACGAGTTTGCCGCCGGTTTTCGTGACGTCCCGCTGGATGACGAAGTAGGCCCGATTCGTTAGGGTCGGGCCGTATTGTGCAGGGGTAGAGGGGTCCCCGCGGGACACGGCCCACGCTGGCGGCTAGGCCCGTCTTCCGCACGTCGAGTTGGCTGGACAAATGCGGCGCCGCGATGGACCGTAAGATCCCGAACTCCGGGCACGCGCATCGGTGCGCGTCCGGTAGCGCGCGGGGGTGGTCTGGCGTGGTGCATGTTCGTGCGTGTGCTTGAGGTAATCGCACGAGTGTGTTGCCTCGCTGGACCGAGTTCGGCGAAAGAGGCGCGTTGCGTCCGCCAGCCTTTCCCCGAACAGGGATTTGGGGGCGTATGTGCCCCGAAATCCCTGTTCGGGAAACACGTGCGGACGCGGGACACCCTACGGCCCTCCATGTGCGGAACACCCGGCTAGGAGGTGAAGGATACCTAGCGCGCCGCATGCCAGGTCGATCACGCGCCATCCGGGCTGGACGTCTATCTCGCCGAGGAGGTCGCGCGCGGCGGGGGTGTAGACCTCCGCCTGCCGCACGAGGTGCTCGATCTCCACGTCGCTGGTGCCGAGAATGTACGCAGACATCGTATGGCTCACGGTTCACGCCTCCTGAGATGTCAGTGCTCGCGCGCTCTCTTAGGAGGCCGTTCACCGTGATCAAATACATAATTGGCCGATCAGTCCCGCCTGAGGCCTCCGGGAACCAGCCGGACCAGTTGGGCGTCCCGAAGGTCCGCAACGTAGAGATCACCGACGTAGGGCGACAGCCCAGGTAGGAACAGCCCCTCTCGGGGTCGGCCCAACGCCACCGTGACGTCCGCGGGCACGACGTCGCCGACCAGCCCGTCGACCGGGTCGAGGCCGCAGGGCACGTCGATGCTCAGGATTGGAACGGTATGGAGGCGCAGCGCATGGACGATCGCGAGCGCGGGGTTCCGCAGCGGCCCGGACAGCCCCGCTCCTACCAACCCGTCGACCACCATATCCGCCTCTGGCAGCGTCCCAGTGAACGTGCTGAGCGCTTCATCCCGGCCAGCCGCTGAAGGCGATGCAAGCCCGGCGGTGAGCACGACGCGAACCTCCAGCTCCCGCTCGCGGAGCAGGCTGGCGGCAGCGAGCGCCACCGCTCCCGTCCCACCAGTACCGGCCAGGACGAGCACGCGCCCATGGTCGCCGGCCAGCTCGGCCGCCGCGGTGGCGACCGCCGCGCCTGCCGCCGCGATCCGGTCCGGCTCCGGCCGATCAGCGGGCTCCACGAAGACCCAGGCATCGACGGGAACCTCCGGCACATTCCGCAGCCGAGGAGGACCCGGTCGAGGTGCCCGCTGAGCCTCGCGCTCCCACGGTCGGACCTCGCTGGCGCCGACGAGGTCGGAGACCGTGACCCCACCTCGCCAGTCGGGATCCAGCAGGTCGAGCAGCGCGGCGGTGGCCACGGCGGTCGCGCCCCACAGAAGGTGGCGGTCGTCGAGCTGCCAGGCCCAGAACCAGCCGCCTCTCGAGAGCAGCCGCACAACCCGCCATGCGGCGGGATCGACCAGCGTGGCATAGGAGACGTGGAGAACCTCGGCGACCTCCGCCTCGGCGGGGACGAGCGGGTGAGGACGGTCCCAGCGCGCGACGACTGTGGCGAGCCAGAAGCGGGACGGCGGGATGTAGAAGGCCTCAAGCGTGCCGAGCACCGTCACCGTCGCGGGGTCGAGGCCGACCTCCTCGACGGCCTCGCGGACTGCGGCTTCCTCGACCCGCTCGCCGGGCTCGACCCGCCCACCCGGGAAGCTGATCTGACCCGGATGGTTGGTCAGGTCTTCACGCCGCCGCGTGTACACCAGCTCGAGCTCGCCGCCCGCCTCCGAGAGCAGCGCGAGCGCGGCACCGACTCGCCCTCGAAACGGTGGCGGCTCGCGGTCAAGAGCGCCGCGGATGCGAGACCAGGCATCCATCCCGCGTGACGATACCTGAGCGGCACCAGCCCGCTTGGCCTGCACTGTGCAGAGTTAGGCCGGAATTCCGGACTGACTCTGCACAGTACGGCAAGTAGCCCACGGTTCGCGAGGCTTGACGGGCCTCGTGGGACCCGCTATGAGACGAGGCATGGAGTCGTCATCGGGTCGCGTTGTCCTGCTCTCTGTGCTCGGCATCGTCGCCGGTCCACTCACGCTCGCGGCGCTGGGGCTCACGCACCCATCAGATCTGACATCCAGGACGGCTCCCTACTGGCGCGACCTGCACATCATCTTGCTCCCGCTGTTCCCGCTGCTCGGCGTGAACCTGTGGTGGCTGCTTGGCGACGCGCGTGACCCGGCGTCATGGCTGGCGCGGCTGGCGGCCTTTGTGTTCATCGCCTTCTACAGTGGCCTGGATGTCCTCGCCGGGGTCGCGGCCGGTGCGGTGGTCGCCGCAGGCGTCTCGGACGTTGCGGGGGCTACGTCACCGCTCTTTGCCCAAGCCAGTCGCCTTGGCGCGATCGGAGCCGGGTCCCTCGTCATCGGCACGGTAATCACTGGCATCGTGCTGGTGGTCCGCACCGGTCGTGTCGCGGTTCCTGGAGCCGTGCTTCTCGTGGCCGGGGCGGTGCTATTCGGTCGCAACCACATCTACTTCCCCGTCGGCGTCAGCGCGATGCTGGTCATGGCTGCCGGCTTCGGCTGGCTCCAGTGGGGGCGCCTCAATCGCGCTCAGGTCGCGGCGTCGCCGTGACGCTTGGCATCCAGGCTGGCGAGCTTCTCCGCGCCGGTCCGGCCCGGCTTGTCGCCACGAAGGTCGATCTTGCAGGTATACGACACGCGCGGGGCGGCCTCCAACATCGCAAGGCCAGCCACCTTTAGCGCGCGCATGCAGTCCGACCAGCGGCCCTCGAGGAGTGTGCCCGACGCGTCGGTGGTGTACGGCACCCCGGTCGCGTCCACGGCGTCGAGCGCCCAGGCGACCTCTCGCGAGACGCTGCCCGATCCGGTGCCGACTGGGGTGACCGAGAACCACACGAGGACGTGCGGATCGTCTCTGTCTCCCACTGGGTAGGCTGCGGCCATGTCCCGAACTCTCCAGATCACGGACGTGATGTCAAGGCCGGTCGTCACATTGACCACCGACGAGACCATCGAGGCCGCCGTCGCCACGCTCGGGAAGCACGGCTTCAACGGTGCGCCCGTGGTCGACGACGACGGGCACCTCGTCGGTCTCCTCGACGACAGCGATCTCCTGCTCTCGGACGTTCGCCTTCACGCCCCGACGACAGTCCAGATCCTCGGCGCGTACCTCACCCTCCCAGGTGAGCAACAACGCTTCGAGGAGGACCTGCGACGGGCACTGGCCCAAACCGTGGGCGAGGTCATGAAGTCCGATCCCCCTGCGCTCACCCCCGACGCGACGGTGGAGGACGCGGCGACGATCATGGTCGATCGCGCGGTCTCCCGCGTGCCGATCCTGGAGGGACGCAAGGTCATTGGGATCGTCACACGGGGAGACCTCATCCGGGCGATGTACCGCCGCTAATCCAGCTTGCCCAGCGCGGCGTCCACGTCGATCTCGCCACGCGCCAGCGACTCGAGAAGCTCGATCCGGGGATCAGGCTTCTGGTCGTCCAGACCTAACGCGGTGAGGAGCTCGGCGACGCGCGCCCGTGCAGTGGGGTAGCTCACGCCGAGATGCCGCTCGATCTCCTTGAGATTGCCCCGAGAAGCGAGGAACACGCGCAGCAACCCACGCTGGTCCTCCGACAAGCCGCAGAACTCGCACGACGAGAACTGGCCCGAGAGCTCGGTGGCGCACTCGGGGCACTGTAACCTCGTGACGGCCAGCGTGTCGCCACAGACGGGGCAGCGCGTCGGTGGCCGCCGGTTGTCGTCCGCGCTCATGACGTGTAGGTCACGGTGATCGCTCCGGCGCTCGTTTCGACGTCGAGCGTAGCCTCGCCGGTCCCGACGATCGCCGTGTCTTCGACCTGCCCGGCCCCGAAGCCCCTATCGCGGCCAGGAAGCGAGACCTTACCCACGTGAGCACGCCCCGTGACCTGGACGTTCGAGCCAGGCTCAAGGTGGATGTTCACGTTGCCAAGCTCGCACCGAACCCGCGACTGGCCTTGCGCGACCTTGGCCCGCGCGCCAATCGTCCCAGAGCCAACCCCGACCTCCAAGGGTCCGGTCACCCCGACCATCCGCACGTTGCCCGCCAACACGTCGAGCTTGACCGCCGCGTGAAGGTCACGGATGACGACGCTGCCTGCGGTGAGATCAACATCGAGCGGCAGGTCGGGATTCATCCGGACCTCCAGTGGCGTCTTCCACCGGCCGATGCCACCGGCCAAGCCACCCAAGCCGTAGGACCGACCGTGTCCCCATGAGCGCCCTCCCTGGCTCTCTTGGAACCAGCCGCCACTGCCCTCGTCACCAGCCTCGATCACCAGCGTGTCGCCCTCGTAACGTGCTCGATGTGCCCCGGTCGCGCTGCCCCCGGCGACTCCAGGCTCGCCGATCACGGCAAGCGTGCCGACGACCCCGCTGATCCGCACCCGTTTGATCCCTTCGGGCGGCGGTGGAGTATCTCGTTGAGGCTCACCCGGCTCAGACCGTTGCCGTCCCGGGGTGTCCCCCAGCGCGTCCAGCCGCTCGGCCGCCTCTTCAGGGCTCAGCCGGCCCTCAGCAACATCCTCAAGAATGATTCGACGTTCATCGCTCATGCGATTATGGTAAGCGATGACTGCCAAAGTGTAAACATCTTGTTGCTACTCTAGGATCCCTAAGGCGAGTCCATCCAAGATGTCTGCTTCGCTCACCACCACCTCGGCAAATGAGAACCGCTCCATGACGCCGGCAAGGATCAGCGCGCCACCGATGATCACGTCCTCACGACCCGGGGGCATCGCCCCGAGGGCAGCGCGGTCGGCTATCGTCATCCCGGCCAGCCACGCGCCCAACTCGCGGACGGCGGACGCCGGTAGCCTCATCCCGTGGACGCATCCGCCCCTCTGCCTCTCGAGCCCGAGATGGAGCGCTCCCAACGTCGTGAGCGTGCCCGCGACGCCGATCAAGGTACGGGCAGACGACGGGCACACCAGCCGCTCGACCTCGTCGAACTCCACCGCGACCATCGCATTCGCGTCGTCGATCTCCTCGGGCGTCGGAGGGTCGGAACGCAGGCAGCGCTCGGTGAGGCGGACACACCCTAGCTGCCGGCTCGTCATCGCCTCTGGCTCGTCGGTGCCGCGGATCAACTCGGTGGAGCCGCCGCCGATGTCGAGCACGACGTACGGCGGCGGACCGCCTACGGAAGTCACCGCGCCACGGAACGCGGTGCGCGCCTCCTCCTCCCCGCTCAAGACCTCCGCGGTGACACCCGTCCGCTCGTGCACCCCGTCGAAGAAGCGGTCCCGGTCGGCGGCGTCCCGGACCGCACTGGTGGCGGTGATGCGGACGCGGGTCACGCCGAGCTCCACCCACCGGTCCGCGTAGCTCTCGATACAGTCGAGGGTCCGCGCGAGGGCCGCGTAGTCGAGGTGCCCCGTCGCGTCCACACCGGCTCCTAGCCGGGTGATCCGCGTCAGGCGCTCCACGGCGATCAACGGGATCGTGCCATCCCCTGGCTCGGCGACCAGCAGCCGTACCGAGTTCGTCCCGACGTCGACAGCGGCCACGCGCGTCATCTCGCCTCCTCTTGGTCTCGCGCCGCGCACGGCTGCAGGCAGCGCAACGGCTCGATCTCGCGCGCCACCCAGGCGCCGACAGGGTTGTCACAGGTCGCGAGGTGATGCGCGTAGAGCGCGTGGAGGCACTTGACCCGCGACGGCATCCCACCGGCCGCGTCGTCGCGAGGCAGTGGACCGCCCAGCGCGTCTCTCGCGGCGACGTAGCGCTCCGCCGAGCCGGCGTACCCTCGCGCCAGCCTCTCGTCCTGGCGCAGCCGCTGGGTCAGGCCGGCCATCACTCCCTCGGCCTCCAACCGCCCGACCGCCCGGTTCGCGACGGGACAGGCAAGCCAGAACATCGTCGGGAATGGTGTCCCGTCCTCCAGCCGTGGGTTCACCCGCAGCACCGCGGGCAGGCCCCAATCGCAGCGGGCAGCCACGGCAGATTGCCCACGCAAGGGTCGGCCGAGCATGGCCGCCGCCAACTGACGGTCCCGTTCGCCCATCAAAGGCCGCCCCAGCTGCGCCTCGTACGAGGCGTCGCCGGCCGGTCGTAGCA
>JBOGED010000475.1:0-5987 GCA_050743625.1 Egibacteraceae bacterium
GTCGCGGCCCGTGACCACGGGGCGGACGCGGCGCTCGTGCTGTCACCGCCGGGCGCGGCCGACCCACGCCCGTACTACGAGGTGGTTGCCGCAGCCGCGGGCGCGTTGCCGCTGTTTGGCTATCACCTGCCGGCGATGTCCGCCCCGGGCATCCCGGTGGAGCTGCTCGGCGACCTGCCCGTCCGTGGGATAAAGGACTCGTCGGGAGATCCCGACCGTCTGCTGGCCGAGCTCGAGACCTATGACGGCGACCTCTACACCGGGTCGTCCGCGATTCTCGCGCTGGCGGGGCCAGTCGGCTGCGTCGGCGCGATCCTCGCGCTCGCCAACGTCGCGCTCGAAGGCTGCGCCGCGGCGTTCGCGGGTGACGGGAAGGCGCAGCGCGAGCTCGCCGAAGTCCACCGCCTCGCCCACATGAATTTCCCCGCCGACCTCAAACGGCTGGTGGCGCAACGATACGGGACCTCCCCGGTGACCCGGGCAGGGTAAGCATCGTCAGTGCGGGGGGATGTCCCAGACCACTGGTGGGGTGATGCCGCGGTTGCGCTGCCACTCGATGAGCAGCCCGCGGTAGTGGGATCGGGCGCGGCCGCCCATGGCGCGGACCATACCGGCGTTCACGCTCGCGCCGATGGCGCCGCCGACGACCGGGACGGCGCGGGGGAGGCGCTCCCAGAAGGCGCCAGCCGCGAGACGGCGGGAGATCTGGCCGGTGAGCGCGGCGTTGAGGCGCTCGGTCGCGGCGCGCCGGATCATCTGGCGGGACAAGTGGGTGACCAGGATCTGCGTGCCTTCGATCGTGACCATCGAGATACCCGCCGCGGTGAGGAGCCCGACACGCAGATGGGCGGCGCCCTCCTCGGTCTCGCTCTCGAACCCGTACGCGCCCATCACGCCACTGGTCGCCCGGACCGCGGCCGCCAGCGTCCCGAGCGTGTCCGCGGAGATCGACAGCGGCATGGTGGCGACACCGCCGAGGTTCGCGACGAACCCCTGCATCCCCGCCGCCAACGAGCTGCTCGCCACGTACTGGCGGGCGAGCGGGTCCAGCATCAACGGCGCGCAGAAGCGCAGGCTGAACAGGCGGTCCCGCACCGCCGTCCCCGCCATCGGCAACCCGCGCTTGCTCGCCTCGGCGACCAAATGCTCCGGAGGAACGCGCGCGCGCTCGATGACCTCGTCGAGCATGCGCGCGACCGCGCGCGTGACGGATCCCGGCAAGCGGGGTTGGACGCTGACCATACCCACAGGCTAACTGGGGGAGTAGCGGTAGCGGTAGAGGAAGACACGGGTGTACGGAGCCCAGCGGGACGAGACGCTCCAGGCGGCCGCGGGGGGTCCAAGCTCCACGGCCGTACCGGAATCGGGGTAGGTGAGTGAGCGCAGGGCGTAGGAGGGGACGGCGAACGGCTCGCCACCGGTCCGCCACGCGAAGTTCAGGGTCGACAGCCAACTCAGTGCGGAAGGGAGGCGATCGCTGAA
Organism: Egibacteraceae bacterium; assembly: GCA_050743625.1. Taxonomy (GTDB): domain Bacteria; phylum Actinomycetota; class Nitriliruptoria; order Euzebyales; family Egibacteraceae; genus JBOGED01. The sequence continues at coordinate 1,483 of JBOGED010000475.1, forward strand.
CTGGCCGATCCCCGTGTTGACGCGGTTCGGGTCGGCGAACGAGTCGACGACGAGGCGCTCGGAGTAGTACGCGACCGTCCCGATCTCCCCGCGCAGGTCGACGACAGCGGAGGGCTCGACGAGGTCACGTACCCCCTCACCCACCGCCTGGTACTCGCCGGGAGAGGCCCAGTTTGTGTGAACCGGCGCTTGATGCAGGCCGGTTTGGAACAGCGCGGCGACCAGCGCGACCACCGGCAAGGCGACCGGTGCGTATGTCAGCCGGGACGCGTGAAGGCGCTGGCCAAGCCACACCATCCCGAGCGCGCCGCACAGGATGATGGGCACGACCTGATGCGTGTAATACCAGTGGTAGGGCGGGACGTCGAGCGCGGCATACACCACGAAGTGCAGCAGCGCATAGGCCACGAGCCCACCCATCGCCAGGCGGACCCTCGGCCTTGCCCCGCGCAGCGCCCAAGCCGCGAGCGGCGCGAACGGGAGGAAAAGCAGCGTCCCCATGATCGCCACCGGGTACTTGGCAACGTACGCGCCGATTCCCGTGACGAAGGTCGCCTCGGCCCAGCGCTGCCCCAGCTTGATCAGCAGGGTGTCGGGGACGAGGGACCCGAGCCACACCCACGAGAACAGCGCCCACGGCAGGGTGGTCAGCAGCGAGGCGACGAGGATCCGGCCCGCTCCCCGCCTCGCGGTCAACACGAGCATGACGACCAGTAACAGGAGCCCATCCGGGCGCGCCAGCATGAGGAGCCCTAAGGTGACGCCGAGCGCGGTTCTGCGATCGCCGAGGTAGCACTCCACCGCGACCAGCATCAGCAAGGTATAGAGGTGGCTCTCCAGCCCGATGGTGGATACCAACAGTGGGTTGGCCGCGATGCCCGCGAACGCGATCACGCCAACGTGCGGCCCACCCGTGATCCGCCTGGAGATGCTGAGGAGCACGAGGAGGATCAACGCGAGCTCCGCGGCGGTGACCCACATCACGGCGTCCACGGTCTGGTCGAACGGCAGGCCGGCCAGCGCGAGCACCACGACGTTCAACGGCGAGGTCGCCGTGTTGGCCGGGTGCCCCGGATAGAAGCCCCACGTGAGGTCGGTCGCCAGCGTCCGCGCGTACTGCAGGGTGATGTACGCGTCGTCGATGTACGTCTGGCGGAACACGGCCACGTACGCGACCAGCGTCGCACACACGACCGTCCACACAAGGACGCGCCTGAGCCGAGACGGGACCTGCGCGGGTGAGGTCTGCGCCATGGCGCATGGCGTGGTCGAGGCGCTCAGTGATCGGCTCATGAGGCAGGCACGAGCATACCGACCCCGCACTTCGCCGTATTGTGCAGAGTTAATCCGGTATACCGGACTAACTCTGCACAGTGCAGGAATAGGCCGGTCGCGCGGTAGCCTGCCGGTGAGCGCTACGGCAACCCGTGCAGGCGAGAGCGCTGGAGGGCTGCGAGCGAGATGGAGCTGTACGAGGTCATGCGTACGACGCCGGCAACGCGAGCGTTTCGCGAGACGCCCGTGCCCGACAGCGTGTTGTACCGGATGCTCGACCACGCCCGGTTCGCCCCGAGCGGCGGGAACCGCCAAGGATGGCGGGTGGTCGTCGTCAAGGATCCCGCGCTCCGGCGCCGGGTCCGCGACCTCTACCAGCTGGGATGGCGTGAGTGCGTGGCGCATGCCTCCAAGGGACTCATCCCCTTCGCGCCGCGTGAGCACGGGCGTTGGCCGGCGCCCGCGGTCAACCTCGAGCGGGCCAGGGAAACTCCCGCGCCGAACCCCTTCGCCGATCATCTCGACGTCGTGCCCGTCCTGCTGCTGCTGTGCGTCGACCTCGGCGTGCTCGCCTGCGTGGACAACGGCCTCGACCGGCAGAGCATCGTAGGTGGCGCGTCGATCTACCCCTTCGGGCACAACCTGCTCCTCGCCGCCCGCAACGAGGGGCTCGGGGGCGTCATGACCTCGGTGCTCGCGCGCCAAGAGCCCGCGGTGCGCGAGCTGATCGAGCTTCCGGACGGGTACGCCCTGGCCGCGCTGATCGCGCTCGGTTATCCACAGCGGGAGATCGCCAAGCTGTCACGCCGTCCCGTCGAGGAGTTCACGACGATCGACCGCTTCGGCGGCCCTGGATTCACCGTGGGCTCGTGACGCCCCTACGGAGGAACAGCTACCGCCGGCAGCTCGCCCGCGAGCGGGAGGCGGCGGCGGTGTACCGCGCGCTGGCGTCCCGGCGGAGCGGGGAGGAGCGCGAGAGCCTGCTCGCGTTGGCGCGCGCCGAGGAGCGGCACGCCCAGCACTGGGCTGAGCTGCTCGGCGAGGCCGCGCAGACCGCGCCCGCGTCGCTGGGCGTGCGAGAGCGGCTGCTCGGCTGGCTGGCGCGGCGGGTCAGCTCGCTCCTCGTCCTGGCCGTCGTGCAACGCGCGGAGCTGGACGGCAGCTACGAGGAGGACCGCGAGGCGACGGCGGAGATGGCCGCCGAGGAACGGATCCACGCACGCATCGTCGAAGGGCTCGCGCGGCGGCGGCGGATGCGCGCCGCCGGGCTGCTGCGCGCGTCGGTCTTCGGGATCAACGACGGGTTGGTGTCGAACGTCTCGTTGGTGCTCGGCATGGCCGGCGCCCGCGCGCGGCCGGAGGTCGTGCTGGTCGCGGGGATGGCGGGGCTGCTCGCGGGTGCGTTGTCCATGGCGGCGGGTGAGTACGTGTCGGTGCGGTCCCAGCGTGAGCTTCTCGCCAGCAGCTTGGGAGAGGTCGATCCGGCCGTGCTCGCGGCGCTGGTAAGCGGGGACCTCGACCGGCTCACCGGGCTGCTGCGGTCGTCCGGGATGCCCGTCGAGGAGGCTGAGCAATTCGCGGCCGCGCTCTTACGCCACCACGGTGACGAGACGCAACCCACCGAGGTGGTCGGCGCGGCATGGTCGGCGGCGCTGTACAGCTTCGGTGCGTTCGGCCTCGGCGCGTTCGTCCCCGTGGCGCCCTACCTGCTGTCGAACAGCGCGTACGCGTTGGAGAGCGCGATCGCCCTGACGGCCGTCGCCCTGTTCGCGGCGGGGGCGAGCGTCGGGATTCTCACTGGTGGAGCGCTGCTGACCAGCGGTCTCCGCCAACTCGGCATCGGGGTGGCCGCGGCGGCGGCCACCTATGGCCTGGGCAGCATCCTCGGCGTGGCGATCGGCTAATCGGCTAATGGCCAGGTCTTCTCACGCATGCCTGCGGAACCGCAGGGATTAGGGGTGGTGGCGGCGCTGCGGAGTCGCAGGCAGAACCGGGAGCCGCCCGGAGTACCCCGCTCGTACCAGACCTCGCCGCCCTGCGCCTGGGCGAGCTGGCGGACGATCGCAAGACCGAGGCCGGTGCCCTCGGCGGTGCGTGAGGCTCCGACGCTGGCCTGGCTGAACTTCTCGAACAGGCGAGGCATGAACGTGTCAGGGACGCCGGGGCCGCTGTCGACGACCTTCAGCACGACCGAGCCGGCTTCCTCGTATGCCTCGATGGCGAACGGCGCGGCGCCGTACTTGCGGGCGTTCGACAGGTAGTTCGACAGGATCTGTCCCAAGCGGCGGCGGTCGGCGAGCACCCAAAGGCTGTCCGAGCATGCGTTTTCGACGTCGGCGGCGGGCAGCAGGCCGATCGCGTCGTTCACCACGGCGGCGAGGGCCACCGGCTCGACCTCGAGCTGCAGCGCTCCCGCCTGCGCTGACGAGATCGTGAGAAGGTCCTCGACGAGGTCGCGGAGGCGCTCGGACTGCTCCGCGATCGCGGTGACCGCATCGCGCTTGTACCCGTCCTCAAGCGTCGACCAGCGGCGTTGCAACATCGCCGTGTAGCCGAGGATCGTGGTGAGCGGGGTCCGCAGCTCGTGGTTCGTCATGGCGAGGAAGTCGTCCTTGATCTCCCCGGCCCGCTCGAGTTCGGCCTTTGCGACCTCCAGCTCGTTCCGCTCTCTGAGGAGGCTAGAGGCCATCGCCCCGGCGACGCCCGCGATGATAAACCCCACACCCATACGAAACGAGATCGAGGTGGCCAGGAACGGGTTGCCGTAGGCGAGAGCGCCGAAGACCTCTCGGACGGTATAGAGCGCGGTGGCGATCGCCATCGTCCAGAACGAGCCTGCGAGCTGGAACTTGATCGCGCCCTCCAACGGCAGGACGTAGACCGCGGCCCACATCGCCGTGTCCACGTCGAACGTGTAGACGAGGACCAGCCCCATGACCACCACGACGTCGAGCGCCAGCCCGGCGACAGCGAGCGCCTTGGCATGAGTTGGCGTGGAGACCCTCCCCAGGGTGAGCCGGATGGCGGTATTGCCGACCGCGAGGAGGAGCACCAGGCTGGCCGCCAACCCGATCACGCCGCCTGGGTAGGGGAGGTAGTACGTCAGGATCTGGACGGCGGCGAAGACGGCGCCCGCCCACCGGGCGCGGATAAGGGTGCGCTCCGCCCGGCCGAGCCGCAGCATCCGCGCGCCATCCGTTATCTCCTCGTGCATGCCTATAGTGTGCGGG
>JBOGED010000476.1:0-6670 GCA_050743625.1 Egibacteraceae bacterium
ATGCGGCACAGTCTCGCTCGCTACCGCTACGATGACGATCCCCGCCCGGAGGAGGTTGTCTCTTCATGCTGACCGTGACCCAGGTCTGCGCGGCCGCGAAGGCGGCGGCGCCCGCGCTCGCTCGCGCGTCGACCGCCGTGAAGAATGCCGCGTTGGAGAGCATCGCCGTCCGGTTGGTGGACCAGCACGCCACGATCCTCGCCGCGAACGCCAAAGATCTTTCCAACGCCCGAGAAGAGGGGCTGCCCGCGGCGATCCAGGATCGCCTGACGTTGACGGAAGACCGGCTGTGCGCGATGGCTGCGGCGTTGGAGGTCATCGTCGGGCTTACCGACCCCATCGGTGACGTCGTGCGGGGATCACGCCTGCCCAACGGGTTGGAATTGCGCCAGGTCCGGGTGCCACTCGGGGTGATCGCGATGATCTACGAGGGCCGGCCGAACGTCACGATCGACGCCGCGAGCCTCGCGCTGAAGAGCGGCAATGCCTGCGTGTTACGCGGCTCGCGGTCCGCGATCCACTCGAACACCGCGCTCGCCGCGATCTTGCGGGAATCGTTGGAGTCCGTTGGCTTGCCGGCCGACGGGATCTGCCTGATCCCCGACACGACGCGTGAGTCGGTCAAGGAGCTTTGCCGTGCGCGTGGCCTGGTCGACCTGCTGATCCCGCGAGGGGGCGCGGGGCTGATCCAGACCGTCGTCACCTCAAGCGAGGTCCCGGTGGTCGAGACCGGGGTCGGCAACTGCCATGTGTACGTCGACGCGTTGGCGGATCTCCAGAAGGCCCGCCGGGTCACGGTGAACGCGAAGGCACGGCGCCCCAGCGTCTGTTGCGCGGCCGAGACCCTGCTGGTGCACGCGGGGATCGCGGAGGATTTCCTCCCCGCCGTCGCGCGTGAGCTCCGCGAGGCGGGGGTGGCGTTGCGTGGCGACGAGCACGCCCAACGACTCGCCGGAGCGGACCCCGCAACCGAGGAGGACTGGGACACCGAGTTTCTCGACTACATCTTGGCGGTCCGGGTCGTCCAGGATCTCGACGAGGCGCTCGCGCACATCGCTCGGCACGGCACCATGCATACGGAGGCGATCGTCACGGAGGACCGCGCCGCCGCCCGTCGCTTCGTCGCCGAGGTCGATGCGGCGGCCGTGATGGTCAACGCGTCGACACAGTTCACGGACGGAGGCGAGTTCGGCTTTGGCGCCGAGATCGGCATCTCGACGCAGAAGACACATGCCCGCGGTCCTATGGCGTTGCCAGAGCTCACCACGACGAAGTACGTCGTAGAGGGCGACGGGCACACAAGGCCATGAGCGCGCAGCGCGATCCATCCCTCATGAGCGCGCAGCGCTCGGGCTCGCGCGCCCAGCCGGGGACCTCGGCGGGGTTGCGGCGGGCCCGCCCGTACACTCGCGCGCATGGGGATGGCCCGGAGAATCGGCATCATGGGCGGCACGTTCGATCCGATCCATCTTGGCCACCTCGTCACGGCCGAGCAGGCCAGAGCCGAGCTGTCCCTCGACGAGATCATCTTTGTTCCCGCTGGACAGCCATGGCAGAAGGACCGGGACGTCACGCCAGCGGAGCACCGGTACCTCATGACGGTGCTCGCGACCGCGGCGAACCCGTCGTTCACCGTCAGTCGCGTGGAGCTGCGACGCGCCGGCCCGACCTACACGGTCGACACGCTCCACGCGATCCGTGACGCCGTCCCAGGCGCGCGCCTCTACTTCGTGACCGGCGCGGACGCGATCCTGAACATCCTCACGTGGAGAGCGGCGGCGGAGTGCCTCAAGCTCGCCGACTTCGTCGCCGCCACACGGCCTGGCTACGATCTGAAAACGCTGGAGCGGCACGGGCTCCGTGACCATGTCACTGTGCTCGACGTGCCTGCGTTGGCGATCTCGTCCAGCGACGTCCGAGCGCGCTTCGCCTCGGCGCGCCCAGTGCGATACCTCATCCCGCACGAGGTCGAGGAGTACGCGCGTAAGCATGGCCTGTATCGCGCGACAGGGCAGGAGCTGGCGATCGGGGTCTGCTCCCCTCTGGAGGGCGGCGGGTGATGAGTGACGCGTTGGGTGGCGACGCTCTCGGCGGCAATGCCCTTCGCGGCGCCGGCGCGAGGGTTCCTACCCTGCCGGAGATCGGTACGGACCACCGGCCGCGGACCGCGGGGCGGCGTGCGCGGCGGATGGCGGCGAGACGGCGTAGTCGTCGGCGTCGTCAGCTCGGCACCGTGGTTGCGGCAAGCCTGCTCGTGGTGACGCTCTGGGCGCAGGACCGTGGCGCGCCGTCGGTGAGCGATCCCGGCCAGACGTTGCTCCTGGTCAGCCGCCCGCCTGGCTCGGGCGTCCCCGCCTCCAGCGTCACGTTGCTGGCCGTTGGCGCCACGGACGGGGAAGCGACCGTGCTGTTCCTGCCCGTCGGGACCCTGATGGAGCTTCCCGGCCTCGGGCTGGACCGGCTGGCGATGGCCTATCAGTACGGAGGGGCGTCGCTCGTCGAAGCCACGGTCGAGAACGCCTTCGGGATCGACGTCGACTACACGTCCGTGTTAGAGGATCCCGGTCTTCCCGGCCTACTCGGGCGCACGGGGAAGCTGCAGCTCGAGCTTCCCGAGCCGCTTGCCACGCCGGGTGAATCAGAGCTCGCCGTCCTTGCGCGCGCTGAGCTTGCCTTTCGCGCCGTGCTCGAGGCCTTGGAGGAGAAGGGGATCCGCGATGGGGTGATCGCGGACGGGGCGCCATATCTGGGCATCGACCCGGAATGGGTCGCGAGCCTGTTCTCGCGCCTCGCTGAGGCATCGGCAGACAAGCGGGTGAGCTTTACGCTGCTGCCGGTCCAGAAGCAGGGGGACGAGGGGGCGTACCAGCTCGAGCGAGATGGTCTCACCACGCTCGTTCAGCGTTCGTTGGGGGGTCCCACGATGGGGAGTGACCCTACACACGCGCCTGAAGGGATCGTGCGCGTCCAGGTGCTGGACGCCGTCGGACGGCCCGAGGTGGATGCGCAAGTACGGCGAGCGTTGGGGAACGGCACCTTTCAGGTGATGCTCGCCGGTAACGCTCGCTCGTTCGACCTCGACCGAACCCAAATCGTCGTGTTTGGTGAGGAGGCCGCGTCGATGGCCGCCGCGGAACAGGTGCGTGAGCGACTCGGGGTCGGTACGATCCAAGTGAGTCGGCAACCGCAACGCGTGGTCGATCTCACGATCATGGTAGGCGCCGACTTCCGACCGAGATAGGGGGATGTCGTTGGAGAAGGAGCCAGCCTGAACGCCGTCGATACGTCCGTCTCACGTGCTCTGGCTCTCGCGGCGGCCTCAGCCGCAGCGGACAAAAAGGCGACTGACATCCGGATTCTCGACCTTGGCGAGCTCTTGGGCATCACGGACTTCTTCGTGCTCGCATCCGCGTCGAACGAACGCCAGCTCGGCACGGTTGTCGAAGAGGTCGAGCGGCGACTGAAGCAGGGCGAACGCCGTGCCCCTCGACACCGTGAGGGCACCAAGGACACCGGCTGGATGGTGCTCGACTACGGCGAGATCGTCGTGCACACCTTCACGGAAGCGCAGCGTGCCTTCTACGACCTCGAACGCCTGTGGTCAGACGCACCCCAACTGCCGACGCTGGACCCCGCACCGAGCACCTGAGCGCGCGTGCTTCTCGTCCTGGTCCGCCACGGCGAGAGCATCTGGAATACGCAAGGCCGCTTACAGGGCCACGGTGGCACGGGGCTGTCCCGCCGTGGTCATGCGCAGGCACGGGCTACGGCCGAGGTTCTCGCGTGCAGGTATCCCGACGCTGCCCTGCTCGTGCGGAGTGACCTTCAACGGGTGGCCGAGACCGCCGCGCCGACCGAGGCTCGGCTAGGCGTTGCGGTGAGGGTCGACGAACGGCTCCGCGAGATCGATGTCGGCACGTGGTCCGGCCTCGTGTACGCCGAGATCGAGATGCGGGACCCCTTGGGTTTCGAGGCGTGGACATCTCGCGGGGATCGCGACGTCCGGCGCGGTGGCGGCGAGACCTTTGCCGAGCTGCGTGAGCGCGTCTGGCCCGCTGTTCTCGAGCTGTCGGGAGAGCGCGGCACGGTCCTCGTCTTCACGCACGGCGGGCCGATCCGGGTGGCGGTGGCCTCCGCGCTCGGTCTGCCGACGCAAGGCGAAACCAGGCTCGCGGGAGTCGGAAACTGCTCGCTCACGCTGTTGGAGTGGCGGGGCGGGAGGCATCGGCTCCGGGCCTACAACCGAGTCGATCATCTGCATGACCGAGGGTCGAGCTGGGGTATATGTCAGCATCGTCAATATTAGATAAGTATGCGGCATACCGGACGGATTGGAAATATTTATAGTTGAAATGTACTAGCCAATGGGGTTAGGTTCAGCACGTGAGCGCAGGTTGGCCGCCGATCGCTTACCTGCTCGCTTGGCGCACGCGAGGGAAGGGCAACGAGAGTTGCCGTGCCTGGATGACCTGCTGGGTCGATAGCCCCCGAACAATAGTTGATTCGTCAACGCCGAGGAGAGTTCACGTGGGTCCGGTGGAGCGGCGCTCGCCATTGCGCCAGGCCCTACGACGCTGTTGGCCTGGGCGCCAGCTCCAGCCGACAACCGAGTCATACTTAACACACCGCCGATTGCTCTCATGACGTGAGTAGGTGATTTTCATCCGACTACGTCGAAACTAGGTAATAGTGAAGGCCGAAGAAGATTTTCTGGTTGAGATGTACTAGCCGATTGGGTTAAGTTCAGGCCGTGAGCCAAGAGTAAGTCGCCGATTGCTTACCTGCTCACTCGGCTTGGAGGCGACGCCAGGAGGAGGGGGATGTCCGGGTCTCGCCAGTGCCTGGCTGACCTGCTGCGCGTGTAGCTCCTGACAATTGTTGATTCATCAACGCCGAGGAGAATTAACGTGAGTCCTGCTAGTGGTTCCCGTACACGAATCTTTATCCTCTCGTTGGCAGTCACGGCGACGCTGATGGGATCCACCTCTCCCGCGCTCGCAGCGGGGAAGAAGGCTCCCCCTCCCCCTGCCTGCCCGGTCGTCGCGGCCCTAGTCGCCAGCCCGCTCGGCCCCGTCGTCCTTGCGGTGGTCGGCCTTCCTGTCGTCGGTCCCATCGTTGGGGCTATCTGTATCTGACGCGTCGACATCGCTGAAGAGCGCTGGACCTCGCCTGTAGCCATTCGCGCGTACCGGCGGCACAAGGCGCGTCCCCCCCGGCGCGCCTTGTGCACTCAGCTCATTGACGGCCTCGACGAATCGTGGTGTCAGCCAGCGACGGCCTCCATCTGCGCCAGCTCCTGACCGAAGATCTCCTGGTAATGACGCTGGCACAGGCCGATGTCCGTCGAAGCCGGCATCCCACAGTCGTTCGAGTGCCCCATTGGCGTGAGGCGATCGGCCCAGCATCGGCTGGCTGTCACCGGATCAGGCTTCCACACCATTACGGACATCACGACTCATCTCCTCAGCTTGCCAGTCGATCTGTACGAGCATCGGGCGCGGCGAGGACGAGGGGACATTGCCGTGAGGGTATGCGGGCGCTGTTGCCGCGATCTTGCCTCTACGTTTCAACCGCATGACTCTTCACACGGGCCGGACGCATCGCGGAGACGGTGGCACATGGTGATGTCCTCCCCGAACGGGGATCTAGTGGCCCGTCGCCGAAGTTCTTTGTGCTGGACCCGGCGGAGTACGGACCGCCGATATCCAGCACAAATGGCGTCGCGGACATTCAAACGACGTCGCTTGCCGGCAACGTATTATGCCCAGGGCCTGACTAAGCGCGGTGTGCGAGCCCTACACGAGCGCTGCTTGTGCGGCCTCCAGGCGGTGCTGCTCTACCCCCTCGCGCTGGGTCTCTGCCCGCTCGATGAGATGACCGAAATCGATCCCTTCGAGTCGAGCGTCTTCGGCCGTCGCGGCGGCAAGCGCCTTCCAGAGGCAGCGCTTCCCTTCAATGCCGAGGGAGAGCGTCTCTAGCTGGACAAGAGCGACGACCTGATCGTCGTCCCCCGCCTGGACTTCCAGTACCCGTTGGGCGGCAGTCTCCATGGCTCGGGCGAGGAGCTCTTGGACACCTTGTGAGGAGAACCCGAGCCGATCGATGATGTCGGCCAAGGTCTTCTTGTCCTCTTCGATTTCTCGCGCCAACGCCGAGGCGAAACCACCTAACGCGGTTCCCGGGTCGCTATCGGCGATCCGGCGGACGAGCTTGACCCCACCCTCCGCTCCGGCGAGGTGTCCCACGAGATAGCTCTTTGCGGCTTCTTTGACTCTGGTGGGTGCGGTGCTCATGGTCTCCTCCGAGCTCGAGACGGGCCTTCGCGTCAGCCTTCCCAGTGAGGGGAGAGGAAAACTCCGAGCGGGCGCCTTGTCAGGTGGGACGTGTGGTCTGGCCGCCCCCACCCCGGGGGTCGTCACTACGGTCCTCCGCGCCGCTCAAGGATGTGGGCGTGCCCTGAATCGAGCGATATCAACCACTCTTCGCGCTTTGAACAAATTTCGATCGGTCGAAGGGGTGCCAGTCGGACAAGCCACTTAAGCCACGCCCATACCTTTACTGAAGAGCGCGGAATGTATCCATGACGAGATGGTTGCCTCGCTTGCGTGTGTCCTCATGAAAGCGCAATAGCACGCCTGGCGACGCATTTAGCTGTTATTAAGCTATTGGG
>JBOGED010000477.1:0-5472 GCA_050743625.1 Egibacteraceae bacterium
GGCGCCTCGGGGGTGCGGCCGTGTACCAGAACCCAATGGTCAGCGGTAGCGTAGGTGGCGGGAACCGCCGGCGTTGGGCGATGCGGGTGCATCGCGCCGATGCCGTCGTCTCACCGCAGGGCGTCCCAGGCTGTATGCGTGAGGCGACTGGCGCGGACCGGGACCTCCTCGTCGCCTGGTGCGCTGGCTTCGCGGCCGATACGGGAGGCCTGGACGAGATGGACCCAGAGGCTGCGGTGGACGGATGGCTCGCTCAGCCGGGCAGCACCTGGCTGTGGATGGACGGCGGTCGGCCGGTGTCCACGGCCCGCTACGGGAGTCCCACTCCGCACAGCGTCCGGATCAGCGGCGTCTACACGCCCAGTGACCTGCGCGGCCGTGGCTACGCTGGCGCCTGCGTGGCCGCGCTCACCCAACGGCTCCTGTCGAGCCGCTGGCGGTTCACGACGTTGTTCACCGACCTCGCGAACCCGATATCGAACCGCCTCTACGCACGCCTCGGCTACCGGCCGGTGTGCGACATGGACCACTACCGGTTCAACGGTCCTGAGATGCTCGAGCCCTCAGCCTCCCGCGCATAAAGCCGTCCGTTGTCCTCGTCCCTGGCGGGCTGTACGAGGCGATGGACGCGGATCGGTTCTGGCGGCGCACCGGTGTGGTCGCCGGGCTCGACCGCTACGGCCTACGGGTCCTGATCGTCGATCGGCCGTCGAGGCCGGCCTCTTGGACAGACGAAGCCGAGGCGCTCGCCGCCGCGCTCGGCGCGTGGCGGGCGCTCCCTATCGTGGCAGGATCGAACGCAGTAGACCGGTTGTTGACCGGTCAGGCGCTCCGCGGGATCCTCGACACCGAGTTCGCCGGCCTCTCGATTCCCGTCTTTGTCATGCCGTCCGAGCCGGAGAATCCCATCCACGCCAGAGCAACGGTGAAGCGCATTCTCGCGCTGGCGCGCGACGGGCGGGAACTCCCAGGGTTTCCAGAACCGCTCCATCCCGATTTTCCGGCCAGACGCGAGGCGTTCCTGGTGGTCCTGGCAGAGGTCTTGCGGTAGCCACTCGCAACGCGGGCCACGATCTTCGCGGGCCGACGACGTCGAGCATGACGGTGCGCTCGTCCTAACGCGCTCGACGCACGCACGCCGCGGACATGTCCCCAGCGTCACGGACTCGTGAGTTCAACGGCGCGTAAAGTTCTCGTGGTAGCGGCTTGCCGTCGGTCCGTGCTGCCCCTGGTACTTGCTGCCCAGCGCCCGCGCGCCGTACGGGCACTCGGCAGGGCTGGAAAGGCGAAAGAACGCGAGCTGCCCGATGGGCATGCCCGCGTAGATCGCGATCGGCAAGTTCGCGACGTTGGACAACTCGAGCGTCAGCGCACCGTCGAAGCCCGCGTCCACGAAACCGGCGGTCGCGTGCACGAGCAGCCCGAGCCGCCCTAGGCTCGACTTGCCTTCTAACCGCGCGACGAGGTCGTCCGGCAACGTCACCCGCTCGTACGTGCTTCCCAGCACGAACTCGCCGGGGTGGAGGATGAACGGCTCGTCGTCGGCGACCTTCACCAGCTCGGTGAGATCTGGCTGCTCAGCCCGGACGTCGATGTACGGGTAGCGGTGGTTCGCGAACACGCGAAAGCTCGAGTCGACCCGCAGGTCGACGCTCGAGGGCTGAACGGCTCGCTCCCCCAGCGGGTCGATGCCGATGCGCCCCGCTCGAATCTCGGCGCGAATGTCGCGGTCCGACAGGATCATGCCCACATCATGGGCCACCAGCCGGCCAAACGCGATTGCGCCCCCGCCCGAACCCGCCCTAGACTGTGCTCCCCTGCGGGTGTAGTTCAATGGCAGAACACGAGCTTCCCAAGCTCGCAATGGGGGTTCGATTCCCCTCACCCGCTCTTACCAACTCTGACCAGCGGAAACGTGATTGTGGGTGGCTTACAATCACGTAGCGAGAGCGGCGCAGCCGAGCATAGCGCTCGCTCAACGAACTGAGCAGGTTGACTCCGGACTGACGGGCGCGCGTGTCGCAGGGTACGGTTGGCTTCCAGGGTGGCGTGCAGCCCGATGTTGTAGACATGACCGGTGCCGACCGACCCGCGAAACTACCTCGAGTTGGAGTTCGACGCTGCCAACACGGCGCAACTCGCTCGCCACTGCATCACCCGAGCCGACATCGAAGCTGTGTTCGCTGGTTCGCCGCAGGTTCGGCGTAACAAGGGAAGCCGATCCGGTGAGTACGTTGTCATCGGTTGTGGCCGCGGGGGTCGCCCGTTGCTGATCGTCGAGGTCCGGGCGGACGAGCCCGCCCGGGTGCTGCGGCCGGTCACTGGGTGGGAACGCGCCTAGCCGGCGGGAGAATGGATGCCAGATGCCGAAGCTGACACCGCAGGAGGAAGGGACGCTCGTCACTCGTCTCGAGAGTGAGGGCTACGACCCCGGGGATTACGAGGACGTCCCTGCTCCGGCCGATCTGCGGACCGGCCGTCATGGCGTGCGTCTGACCGTACGGCTGGACGTCGGCGCCGCCGATCTGCTGGGCGACTTGGCGGATGCCGAGTATGACGGGTCGCTGGTCTTGGCCGCCGAGGAATTGCTGGCGGAGGGTCTCGCCGCCTATGCGGTTCGCACCACGCACGAAAGGCGCCGCCGCGCAGCAGGATAAGTAAGGCGTGGGACACCTGCCATGACCATCGACGTCACCGAACCCGAGCACCTCAGAACCTTTCTAAGGGCGGCGGATCAACAGCCGAGCGTTGGATGATTTCCCGTCCGCGAACGGGCCGCAGGATCGATCGTTCGTGCGGCCAACTCAACACAAAACTTTCCCGTTCCCGTTAACGGCTTTGGCCTGCGTTTTCGCTGGTCGGCGCAGCGCTCAAGGTCATGGAGTTTTGGGGCTCGCGTCGACCGGGACGCGTGCCTTACAGAGTGCTTAACCTGCGCAAAGCGTTCCACACATGCGTGGAAACAGTGTCAGCGAGCGCGCTCAACACGAAACCGTAAGACCAGCTGCTGGAGTTACGGGTCTGACAAGGAAAGCCGCGACATCGCCTTCCGAGCGTTCGGCGGACGAAGTGCGATGATCCGTCGGTGAGCCAACCACGAGGGCGCCAAGAGCTTCGTCAGGATGTGCGCCTTCAAGAACCCCGGTTGGGGGACGCCATTGTCATCCGCGGCGGTCCGGACACAGGAGTGAAACTCGCGGCCCACGCCCGCCGAACCCATCGCGCCGTCTGTCTGGACGGGCAGTCGCTCTTCGGGGTGTCGGTGTTTCTCGCTCTTGATGACATCGGTCCGGCGTCCTTCGCGGGGTTACTTCGCGACAGGATGAGTACCTATCGGCTGGTTCACACCCCTACGGTTAGGTCGCTCGAACTTGCGGGATTCGCCCTGGTGCCCACCTTCCGGCCGGCCTCACTACACCCTCCGGTTACGTGGGGACAGCGAAGACGAGTTGAGGTTGTTGCTCGAAGCCCTCGGGGCCCTTTCGGCGTCCCCAGGCGGAGACGAGCGGGGGCGTGGCGCCGGCCGCGCGGTCGCGGCCGGCGGCGACCGCGGGTCAGGTGGGTGTCGATCTCCTCGCTGGTGGCGTGTCGCTGCGCGATCAGTCCGTCGCGGACCTGGCTGATGTTGGCGATCTCCAGAGTCGCTGCGGCCGGGAGCGCGACGGGGAAGAACCCGTCGGCGGCGACGTCGACCAGGCCCGCGTCGCGGAGCAGACGGGGCAGCTTCCGCCCGAACTCCAGGTCGACGCCTCGTTGGGCGAGGAGGCTCACGAACCGGCGCGGACCCGGTTAGCCCCGGTTAGCCCCGGTGCTCCTCGTCGCGGCGCGGGTCGACGCAGGCGAGGGGTTGCAACGCGACGTCGAAGTCCTCGACGAGCAACCAGGCGCCGGGACGCAACGCCGTGACCATCCGCCGCAGCGCCTCATCCCTGTCCGGCACGTGGACGAGCACGAGCCGGGCGTGCACCAGGTCGAACCCACCCCCAGGCAGGGCGTCCCGCGCGACGTCGTGGCGGCACACCTCGACGCCGGGCGGCACGTCACCCATCCGCCCCACGTCGATGTCGGTGGCCAGGACGTGCCCTCCCGGCCCGACCCGCTCGGCCAGCAGTCGCGGCACCGACGGGCCGCCCGCGCCCACCTCCCAGCACCGAGCGCCAAGCCCGATCCCAAGCGCGTCGATATGCCGCGCGGTGACCGGGTCGAAGATCGCCGAGAGCGCGCCGAAGCGCTGGGCGGCATCGGGCGCACGGTTGTCGAGCAGGTAGCCGGCGGTAGTCATGTGCTCATCCCCAACTCACGGGCGAAAGGCGTCGCTGTGGTCACGGGCGAAGTCGGCGACGGTGCGGGGCTCTCGGCCGAGGAGCACTCGCACCACGTCGGTGGTCGCCGAGGCCGCGCCCTGGCGCAACAAGCGCCACAGGACCTCCAGCTGTCCGGCCAGCCACTCGGGCGCCCCGGCCCGCAGCATCGCCCCGCGTGCCCCGGAATCCGGAACGGCCACGTACTCGACCGGCTGGCCTGCGGCCGTGGACAGCTGCGCGGCGACGTCGTGATACGTGAGAGCCTCCGGCCCGGTGAGCGTGTACGTCCGGCCTTCGTGACCGCCTGTCGTGAGCGTCACCACGGCCACGGCAGCAACGTCCCGCGGGTCGATCAGCGTCACCTTGGCATCGCCCGCCGGGGCGAACAACCGGCCGAGGCGGCAGACCGTCTCCGCCGAGGCGAGAAGGTTGGACATGTAGGTGCTCGGGCGCAGGATCACGAACGGGATTCCCGACCGCCGAAGGTGCTGCTCGATCCGCCCGTGCGCGTCCCAAAACGCCAGGGGTGAGCCGATCTCGGCGCCGTTCGCCCCTAGCTTGACGATCCGCCCGACGGCCGCGGCGGCCGCGGCGTCGATCACGTTGGTCTCGAACTCCACCTGGCGCGGATGGTTGGGGCTGCAGAGGAACACCCGTTCCACGCCGTCGAGCGCTCGATGAATCGAGTCGGGGTTGGTGAGATCGCCGGGGGCGAGGTCGACGCCATCGCCCAGGACGTCGGTCGCCAGCGCCGTGTCCCGCTTCAGCACACGTACTGGGATGCCACGCTCCCGCAGCCCCGCCACCACGTGCGAGCCCACGGTGCCTGTGCCGCCAGTGACCAGAATGCGTGTCATCGTGCACCTCCAGATGGTGGGATGTTTGCGTTGAGGCGAAAGAAGTTGGTGGGGTCGTACCGATCCTTGAGCGCGGTCAGCCGCGGCAGGCGCGCGCCGTAGGCCTTGGCGACCTCCGTGGTGTCCTCGTCGGAGAGGAAGTTCGCGTACACCCCCGTGCCGTACGGGCGCAGCGCCTCCCACTGCTTAGTCAGGGGCTGGGCATAAATGACGTTGCTGTTTCCGACCGCAGCCGCCCACCCGCTCGCCTCGCGGCGTTCCCGGTGTGATGTGCCTGCTCGGGCGCATCCGCCCGTAATCGCACACCCGCC
>JBOGED010000478.1:0-4613 GCA_050743625.1 Egibacteraceae bacterium
CTCCGGCGACGGGCCGCTAGCGTCCGGCGAGCAGCGCGTCGACCAGGCCACGGTGTGGGGAAAGGCGGCATACGGGGTCGGTGGCGGCGGGGTCGCCGGTCAGCTGGTAGGCCTGGCAGCGGCAGCCGCCGAAGTCGATCTCGCGGCGTGGGCAGCCGCGGCACGGCTCGGGCATCCAGCGGGTGCCTCGGAAGCGGTTGAACAACTCCGACGAGTACCAGATCTCCGCGAGGCGCTGGCGGGTCACGCTCTCGACGGCCAGGTCGGGGATGACCGAGGCCGCCGGGCACGGCAGCACGCCGCCGTCCGGCGCGATCGTGAGCTGGCGAGCGCCCCAGCCGTTCATGCACGGCTTCGGGTACTCGCCGTAGTAGTCCGCGAGCACGTAGCTGATCCGCATCCGGCCGGTCAGCCGCTCACGGGCCGCGGCCACGACGGGCTCGGCGGCGGCGAGCTGGGCGCGGGACGGCAACAGCCAAGCCCGGTTGCGCAGCGCCCACCCGTAGTACTGGGCGTTGGCCAGCTCCAGCCGGTCGGCGCCCATGGCCTCGGCCAACGCGATGATCTCCGCGACCCTGTCCAGGTTGAGGCGATGCAGGACGACGTTCACGGTCAGCGGCAGGCCCAGCCGCTTGACGGTGGCCGCGGCGGCAAGCTTGTGGTGATGCGCCTTGGCGCCGGCGATCCGATCGGCGGCCGGCGGGTCAGCGTCCTGGATGGACAGCTGCACGTGGTCCAGCCCGGCCGCGGCGAGGGCGGCGGCCGCCGGCTCCGTGAGCGACAGCCCACTCGTCACCAGGTTGAGGTAAAAGCCGTGCGCGTGCGCGTGCGCGACGAGCTCGGCGAGGTCCCGGCGGGCCATCGGCTCGCCGCCGGACAGGTGCACCTGGAGCACTCCCAGCTCGGCCGCCTGGTCGAACACGTCATGCCACTGGGACGTGCTCAGCTTGCTCGCCGAGTCGGCGAGCGCCATTGGGTTCGCGCAGTACGGGCAGCTCAGCGGGCAGCGGTGGGTCAGCTCGGCGAGCAGGCCGAGCGGCGGCTCAACCATCCGCGATCTCCACCAGCTGCAGGGCAACGAGCCGTGCCGCCAACGCGACGATCTCATCGGGGGCCACACCGTCGAACTCGCCGGTGAGGTCGTCGGCGATCTCCGCGAGGCTCGCCGACCCGTCGCAACGAGCGAGCACCGCAGCCGCCGTCTCGTAGGCCACGAGCACGCCCTCGGGATAGAGCAGGACGGTGGCGGAGCGAGCCCGGTCGTAGCGCAGCCGCACCCCGGGCCGCAGGCGGACGGACGAACCGAGGGCCACGCGCGCCGTCAACTCTTGCCCGCGCTGTCGATGGCGTCGAGCATGGTCCACAGCACGTCGCATTTGAACGCAGCGCGGCGATGGCGGCGTCCTGCTCGGCTCTGGCGCGGCAATGCTGGACGACGAGGTCGAGCCCTCGCGAGCCGTCGCTGGTCGTGACGTCCAGTCGCGACTCGAAGTAGGCCAAGCCGCCGGGCTCGATCCATGGGTAGTGCCGGGTCATCGCGTCGACGCGGCGGCGCATCAGGTCCGGCGCGAACATCTCGGTGAGCCCGGCGGCCACGCTCTCCACCCAGCTCCGCTCGCGGGCGAAGCGGAGATACGCGTCCACCGCGAACCGCACCGCTGGGACGACGTGCCGCTCGTCGAGGACCTCGTCGCGGCGCAGCCCGACCGCCTCGGCCAGACGGAGCCAGTTCGCCATACCGCCGGATCCCTCGGCGAGCCCGTCGTGGTACCGGACGCGCTCGACCCAGATCCGGCGGACCTCAGGGATCGGCAGTTCGAGATGATCGCCGCGTCCTTCATCGGCAGGCACCGCTGGTAGTACCACCGGTTGCTCGCCCAGGCGCGCAGCTCATGCGCGGTCAGCTCACCGGCGTGGAGCCGGACGTGAAAGGGATGTTTGTCCCAGTACCGGGCGCCCTGCTGGTGTAACGCGGCGACGAGCTCTTCCGCAGAATACGGGGACGCCGGATCCGGACTCAGTCCCACGTGCCGGAGTACGCGGTGATCTCCGGGGCCGTGCTCAGCTCTCGGAAGTCCGGCGGGATCCACTCCCGACGCGGCTCCTGGCGAACCAGTGGCGGCGCGGGCGGAGCAGGGGTCGGACCGTCTTCCGCGAGCATGGGCAACACTCCTCATCCGAGCGATCGACCTCCACAGCTTAGTCGAGGGCGGGCTCGTGGAAGACGCTGACGTTGACCGTGCAGCCGCGCTTTACGCGCGTGCCAGCGGAGGGCTGCTGGTCAATGATGATGCCCTCGACGGGCGCGGGGTTGTCGATGAGGCGCGTCAGGTGGATCTTCACGCCGGTGCGCAGCGCCTCATGCCGGCTTTCGCCAACGCGCATCCCGCGAAAGTCGGGGACGAGAACCTTCCGGGGGAGTCGATGCCGGGGCCTCAGCCAATCAGCCAGCTTGCCGAGCAGTGCCCGCGGCCTTCGCCCCGTCTTGCCGCGGACTCCCGGAGCAACATCCTCAAAATCGGCGTCCACTTCCCCATTGTGAAGCCTTCGCCCGGGGATGAGTAGTCGCCGGTCAGAGTCCCGCGCGGATGCGCCGCCGGCCCATGAACCCCAGCTCGGGCGTGTGGTACCAGTCAAGGGACGCCTCGCCCTCCAGCCAGCAGAGCAACACGGGGTCGCCGTCGAGCTCCGAGACAAAATCGATGATCACCGGCGCGATGCCCTTGAGCTGGATGCCTCGCTGCCCGAACCACTCGATGGACTCGTGCAACCTCGCCTCGAGCGCCTTGACCTCGGGCAGCAGGCCGGCGGCGGGCTGGTCACCGTGTCGAAGGGCAACCTGGGCCTCGGCGAGATCGGCGCGCACTACCACGAGCTCGCTCACGTGCTGGCGCAGCGCCGGCATCAGGGCCCGCGCCTGTACCAGCGTGAACGTCGGCTGCATGAGCGCCATTCTCCCACATGGCGCGATGGCCTCGTCGCGTGAGGTTCTAGGCGCTCGCAAAACCGTGATCGACAAAATGTTGTCGATGTGTGGGAGAGCTATTCCTTGGGTCTGGAGCGGTGGGGCATCGACGACGCATCCGTCGGCGACCTCACGCTCACGTCTCCACGCGATCCGTGCATCCAGATCTAGGCCCTCTCGGGGTAGTGTGAGGCGCATGAAGGCAATTCGCGTGCACGAGACCGGCGGCCCGGAGGTTCTTCACCTCGAGGAGGTCCCCACCCCCGATCCTGGCGCCGGCCAGGCGCGGGTCCGGATCGAGGCGGCGGGTCTCAACTTCATCGACGTCTACCAGCGAGAAGGCCGGTACCCGATGGACCTGCCGATGACTCCTGGAGTGGAGGCGGCGGGAGTCGTCGACGCCGTAGGCCCCGACGTGGAAGGCCTCGCAGAGGGCGACCGGGTGGCCTACGCGATGCAGGTCGGCGCGTACGCGGAGCAGGCCGTCGTCCCGGCGGCACAGCTGGTCCGGGTCCCTGACGACGTCGACCTGCGGGTCGCCGCGGCGGTGATGGTCCAAGGCATGACTGCGCACTACCTCACCCACAGCACCGTACGGCTAGAGCAGGGAATGACTGCGCTCGTGCATGCCGCCTCCGGTGGCGTCGGCCACCTGCTCGTCCAGGTTGCGAAGCGGCTCGGCGCCCGGGTGCTCGCCACGACCTCGACGGACGAGAAGGAGCGGCTCGCCCGCAAGGCCGGCGCCGACGAGGTGATCCGCTATCGGGACGTGGACTTCAAGGACGAGGTCGAGCGGCTCACGGATGGTGCGGGGCTCGACGTCGTCTACGACTCGGTCGGCAAGGACACGTTCGACCGCGGCTTGGACTGCTTGCGTCCCCGGGGATGGATGGTGTTGTACGGAGCCTCGAGCGGGGCGGTGCCGCCGATGGATCCGCAAGTGCTGCAGTGGAAGGGCTCGCTCTACCTCACCCGGCCCACGCTGGGACATTACATCGCAAACCCGGACGAGCTCGCGTGGCGCACCGGCGACGTGTTCGGCTGGATCCGCGCCGGAGAGCTAGAGGTCCGCATCGACCGCACGTGGCCCCTCGCCGAGGTCGCCGACGCTCACCGCTACATCGAGGCCGGCAAGACGGTAGGAAAGGTGCTGCTGCTCCCCTGACGCCAGGCGCAGATCCGTTGGACCGCGGCGGGCCGAGGCTCTGCGATGACCAGGTCCTCGTAGGCGAGGACCCGCAGCGCCCCGCTCGCCACCTCTAGTAGCTCACCAGGTCGTAGCAGGTAATCAGGGTTGGTGGGGCGCCCGAGGCGCTCGTTCCCCTGGGTGAACGTCTCATAGATGAGCACCCCGCCGGGCCCCACTGCGCCCACGATGTCCGGGAGGATCGGCCGGTGCAGGTAGCGGGTCACGACCACCCCGTCGAAGGCCCGCCCGCGGAACGGGAAGGGTCCTCCGTCCTCCAGGTCGGCCTCGACGACCTCCACGCCTGGATGGTCCTGGAGATCCGCCACGCCGTCCACGTCGACGTCGACCGCCACGACCCGGTATTCCCGCTCCCGCAGCCAGCGAGTATGCCGCCCACCCCCACAGGCGACGTCGAGCACGGTCCCGCCCCGCGCGATCAGCGGAGCGAACCGCCGGACC
>JBOGED010000479.1:0-7032 GCA_050743625.1 Egibacteraceae bacterium
ACCCACACCCAACACGCAGCAACCCCACTTAGTCCGTAGCGACGCCAGCGTGCAGAGCCGTTGCATCAAGCCCGAACAGACCTTCGAGGATCCGGCGCGCGATCGGAGCGGCGGTTTGGCTGCCCCCTCCTCCTTCTTCGACCGTCACCACGACGACGTACTGCTGCCCCTCGACAGGCTCGGGGTTGTAGGCGGCGAACCAAGCGAACGGCTGCTTCGACTTGCCGAACTCAGCGGTCCCGGTCTTGCCGGCGATCGGGACCGGAAAGCCCGCGAACGCGGCGCCAGCCGTGCCCCCCGGTTGGGTAACCCCGGCGAGGCCCGCCCCGATGTAGTCCAGGACGTCCGGGCCGACCGGTAGCTCGGCGAGCTGCTCAGGCTCGACGCGCTCCTGCCTGCCGTCGGGGTGGGAGATCTCCCTCACCACGTGCGGGCGCATGACCTTGCCGTCGTTCGCGATACCGGCAAAGAGGTTCGCGACCTGGATCGGCGTGGTTTGAACATCGCCTTGACCGATCGACATGTTCACGGCATCGCCTCCACGCCACCGCGCCGCGCTGGGGTCGCAGAGCTCGGTGAAGAGCCTGTGCGCGCGCTCACTCAACCCTGGCTGGAGAGCCCGGGCGCAGTAGCCGTCCTTCGCGTCCTCCCAGAAATCGCGTTTCCACTGACGACCAGGCACGACACCGACGCGCTCACCCGGAAGGTCGATGCCGGTCGGCTTCCCTAGCCCCCAGCGGCGCGACTGCTCGGAGAGGTGCTCGAGGATTGGCTGGCCCTCCGGTGTCGCTTGCTCGCGCTCCCACATCGAGCGCGCGAGGCGGTAGAACACCGTATCGCAGGATTGCTCGAGGGCGGTCGCCAAGGTCATCGCGCCGGAGTCGGAGCGCCGCCAGTTGCGAAACACGAAGCCGTTCCACTCGTATGCGCCAGGGCACGGGAGCAGGCTTCTCATACCCGCGAAGCCGTACTCCAGAGCCGCGCTGGCCGAGACGACCTTGAACACGGAGCCTGGTGGATAGCTCGCGGCGATGGCGCGGTTGATCAGCGGGTACGCGCTGTCTTCGGACTGAAGCCAACTCCAGTACTCCTGGCTGACCCCGCCGACGAACTTGGAGGGCTCATAGCTGGGGAACGAGGCCATGGCGACCACCTCGCCGGTTCGTGGATCCAGCACGATGGCCGCGCCCGCGGGTGCCTGGAAGGATGCCGCGCGGCCCCCGCCCGCATGTGCGTCAGGCAGCGTGCGAGCGACCTCGATGCCTTTGGCGAGCGCGTCCTCCGCCTTTTGCTGTGCTTCGACATCGATCGTGAGGAGAAGATCCGCGCCAGGCTGCGGCGCCTTGGTGGACGTTTCCTCCAAGATCTCGCCCTTGGAGTTCACGAGGAGCTGGCGGTGGCCGTCAGCCCCCCGCAGCACTGGCTCGTACGTGCGCTCCACACCCTCCCACCCGATCACGTCACCCTGCTCGTAGCCGGAGTACTCAGGCTCGCGGAGCTGCTCCGCGCTGATCTCGCCCAGGTGCCCGACGACGTGCGCCGCGAGTGATCCGTAGAGGTACTCGCGCAACGGCAGCCGCTCGGCGTACACCCCCGGGAACCGCGTTGAGGCGTTCTCGTGGATGTAGAAGACGATGTCTCGCGGCACGTCAACCGCGACGGGTTTTGGCCTGAATGGACCGACTCGTGAGGACTCCATCCGCTGCTTCAGCTCGCCCGGCTCCATGCCGAGCAGATCCGCGAGGTCCGCGAGCACCTGATCCACGCGGCCACGTGGGATCTCCGCCGGTTGAACGCTGACGACCTGCGCGTACCGGTTGCGCACGATCGGGTCGCCGTGCCGATCCAACAGCCGCCCCCTCGGCGCTTCGACGCTGATCGTACGGACCGCGTTCCCCTCCGCCGCGACGGCATACCGCGCGCCCGCCATCACTTGAAGAAACCAGAGCCGCCCGACCAGCAGCACGAAGACGATGAGCACCAAGAGCGCGAGCACAGCCAGCCGGACACGCGTGCTCTCCGCTTGGTCCAGGGACGCGGATGACGGGCTGAACTGCACGGGCCGAGGCTAACAGGAGAAAACGCTCAGATGAGCATGCCCCTCGGCCACGTGTTCAGATGACCTTTCCGAGTGGGTCCTCGCCAAGGCGAGTCGCCAGGTTGGCCGCGGTCCCAGAAACGAGTGGCGCGAGCGCGGCGTTGTACAGGCTGACCAGGAGCATGCCCTGCAACAACACAAGCGGGCTGTAGTGACCGATGTCGAGGAGCATCTCAAGCAACCCTTGCAACAGCACCGCGCACGCAGTGACGACACCCGCGACCGCGATCTGGCCCACGAGCGGAGAGGCCGTCAAGTACGGTCGAGCCTGTCCTGCCACCCAGCCCGCGCTCAGCAATACGAGTGACGACAACCCGACGAGCTGCCCAGTCCCCGAGGCGAGATCGAGCATCAATCCCGCTGCGAACCCGTAGCGCGCTCCAGTTCGCGGACCGTCGACCAGAGCGAAACCGATCACCGTCAGAAGCACGAGGTCCGGGCGCCAGCCGAACAGCGCGAAGGCCGGCAACACCACCGTCTGTAGCAGAAGTGCTGCACCCGCGACCAACGCCATCATCACCAGCCGCCGGGGCATCATCGGCCCGCACCCACCACCGCGGGCGCCGGCAGGCCCGACACACTTGCCTGGCCCCGGTCGTCGAATGGGGGAGGGCGGGGAGGGTCCGGGTCGGCCACGATCTGGTGAGGTGGGAACGTCGCGGGACGTGCCGGTGCGTTGAGCACCACAAGCACCCTGTGGAGGGCGGTGAAGTCCACATAGGGTCGGACCTCGACGAAGCGGGTTCCCTGTGCGAGCCCGCCCGGAGGCGACGCAACGCGGCCGACGGGAAGCCCGTCCGGGATACGGCTGCCCGCGTACGACTGTGTGACGATCTCGGCGTCCGCGGGCAGCTCAGCCTCCGGGTCGTAGACCTCGAGCTGGAATGGCTCGGGACCCCGACCACTCAGCGCACCGGACTCGCCGTTCTGCGCGATCCGAGCGGCGTATCCGGCGGTTGGGCTCGTCGCCAGCTCGACCCACGAATACGACCGGGTGACCTCGACAATCCTGCCGATCAGCCCGTCGTTGTTGATCACCGCCATCCCGGTCTTGATCCCGCTGTCCGCCCCCACGTCGACGAGCATCCGCCACTCCAACGACCCCGGCGGCGACGCGATCATCTCGGCGGTTCTCGTGGTGAGCTGAAATCGGTCACGCATCTGGAGCAGGCCTCGCAGCTCATCGTTCTCACGTCTCATCTCGGCCACCGAGACCCGACGCTGTTCGGCCTGGAGCAGGTTCGCCTTCAACGACTGGTTCTCCGCGCGAAGTCGCCCCAGCCGCACGACCGAGACGAAGAACCCGCCGATGGGGCGCACGACGGTAGCGAACCCTTGCTGTACCGGCGCGACAGCGGCCATCGCGCCCCGCTGGACCAGCGCGAGCGGACCCACGGGTCCTTGCCGGTACGCGAACGTGAGCAAGCCGATCGACAAGATGACCAGAACGACCAGCGAGGAACGACCGCGACGGAATTCGGGGCTCATCGGTGGCCCGTCGCCGTCGCGTCAATGCCGGGAGCTCGAGATGAGCACCCGTTTGAGCGCCTCGAACTCTTCGAGACACTTGCCCGAGCCGATCGCCACCGAGAACAGCGGGTTCTCGGCTGAATGGATCGGCATACCCGTCTCGTGCTTGAGGCGCTCGTCGAGGCCGTGCAGAAGGGCTCCGCCACCCGTCAACACGATGCCTTTATCCATGATGTCCGCGGCGAGCTCAGGAGGAGTCCGGTCGAGCGTGTTCTTGACCGCGTCGACGATCGAGTTCACCGGCTCCTCGATGGCCCGACGGATCTCTTCGTCGCTGATGATGATGGTCTTCGGGAGCCCAGTTACGAGGTCACGCCCTCGGATCTCGGCGTGGCTCTCCTCCGGCAACGGGAACGCGCTGCCGATCGCCATCTTGATCTCCTCGGCCGTCCGCTCGCCGAGCATGAGCGAGTACTCCTTCTTCACGTAGTTGATGATCGACTCGTCGAGCTCGTCCCCCGCGATCCGGATCGATGCGCTCGTCACGATGCCACCCAGCGAGATGACGGCCACCTCTGTCGTGCCACCGCCGATATCCACAACCATGTTGCCCGCGGGCTCGTGGACCGGGAGGCCGGCCCCAATGGCAGCCGCCATCGGTTCCTCGATGATGTAAGCGGCGCGCGCGCCGGCTTGGATCGACGCCTCCTCGACCGCACGCTGCTCCACGCCGGTGATCCCGGAGGGGACGCACACGACGACGCGAGGTTTGTTGAGAAACGTCGAAAACCGCCGCTTGTGGATCTTCTGCATGAAATAGCGGAGCATCTTCTCGGTGACGTCGAAGTCGGCGATGACGCCGTCCTTCAACGGCCGGATCGCGACGATGTGCCCGGGCGTACGGCCGATCATCCGCTTGGCCTCGGAGCCCACGGCCAGGATGACCCCGTTCTTCGTGTTGATCGCGACGACCGAAGGCTCGTTCAGGACGATGCCGCGTCCCCGGACATACACCAGCGTGTTCGCCGTGCCAAGGTCGACCGCGATGTCACGACCAAAGAACTGCAACGCCGCCGTGAGGTTACTGGACACGGGCTCCTCTCGGGGTGATGGTCACCTGAGCCCACCGTTGGAGCGATCGGCGTACCCAGATGCATGGCACACCGGAGTCTAGGCACCGGACGACGTGGTCCTAACCGGGCCTATCGAACACCCTAGACCTTGATGCACGGACCGCGCATAGACGCACCTAGGAGCCACCGACGGATGCGGTACACGCCGCCTCACCGCTCCACACCAAAGGACCGGCCTTGATGCACGGACCGCGCATAGGCGCACCTAGGAGCCACCGACGGATGCGCGCGCCCGGCGCTCGTCGCACCAAGCCGGAAAGAACCAGGGCTACGCCTGAGGGAAGAAGATCCCGATCTCCCGCTTTGCGCTGTCGACCGAATCAGAGCCGTGGACGATGTTCTGGCCGATCTCCGTCGCGAAATCGCCACGGATGCTCCCCGGTGTCGCGACGATCGGGTTGGTCGCGCCCATGACGCCGCGCATTCCCTGGACCGCGCCAGGCCCCTCAACGACCATAGCGACAAGCGGGCCACTCGTGATGAAATCGACAAGCTCAGCGAAGAACGGCTTCTCGACGTGCTCGCCGTAATGCTCCTCGGCGGTGTCACGCGAAAGCGTGCGGAGATCCATGTGCGTGATCCGCAGCCCCTTGCGTTCGATCCTACGGATAACCTCGCCGACGAGGCCGCGGGCAATGCCGTCGGGCTTGACCAGGACAAGAGTGCGTTCAGACATAGCGGGACCCTACCGTACGATCCCGGCCACAGCCTGGAGGTGAGGTCAAACGGATACCACACGTATCCCTCACGACGCCCTTTGAACTCCAAGGCAACAGGTCAGCCGGCTCGTCGTTTGATGTCTGGTGGGCCCGGCGGTCTCATCACGAAGCGGCCGGTGTCGGGATGCCGGATCACGTCCCAGTCGTGGTGGTGAATCTTGAAGTGGCAATCCCAGCACACCAAACAGAGATTGCCCTCATCCGTCGGTCCCAGATCCCGGACCCACCACTCCACATGGTGCACCTGGCAGCGGGCAGCCGGCGCACTGCATCCCACACAGACCTTGTCCCTGGCGATCACGGCGACCCGCTGCGCCCTCGTCGGCTGCTTACGCGTCCGACCGGCATCCAACACCTCGCCGTTACGGGTCATGAATACCTGGGCCACCTCGGCGTCACAACACAACATCTCCGCCGTGGCGGCGCTAACCGGCCCGACCCCATCCAACGTCGCGCACGACGCATCCGTCTCGCCGCGCCATTCCTCAACCGTCCTGATCAGGATGGTATGGGGGCGCTGCACTGCCACCTGTGGCAACTCCCCGCCATCCAACGCCCGCCTCGCGAGCTCGACCAGCGCGTCGGCCTGCCGCTGCACAAACGTACGTTCGTCCTTGGCGCTGGTCTTGCGCGACAGCGCGTCGAGCCCAGCGATCAACGTCGCGCCGCCCACCGGGTCCAACTCGAACCCTCCCCGGACCACCCCGTCGGCACCTTCGCTATTGACCCAAAGGCGCCGGTTCGCCCACGCCCGCCGCTCCCGCTCCGCCAACGCCTCAGGATCCACCGTGTGCGTCCACTCGTCCACCCGCTGCCGCAACTGCCGCCGGTCCAACCCCCCACCCTCGCCGGCGACCAACTGGTCCAACTCCTCCCGCACATCGGGTCGCAGATCCTTCGCCGTTTGCGCCGCAACCTGCGCCTGCCCCAACCCAATCGTGCCCGCCCGCAACGCCGCCGAGGTCTCCGGCAGCGACGCCAACCCGACCGCGGTCTCGGTCTGCGACCGGGCCTCCCCACGCGTCAACCGCAACCGCCGCGCCAACAGATCCGCGGTCGAGCGAGCACCCTCACCCCGCCACGCTTGGCGCGCATCGACCTCGGCAACACAACGCAGTTTCTCGGCAGCGGCCATCGTCTCCACCCGGTGCAACCACTCGACCCTGCCCGCCAACTGGCTGTCGTCAAGCTCCTCACCCAGCGCCTCGCCGCCGAGCAGCATCAGCCCATGCTGAATCACGTCGAGCAACGCCTCGCCGCTCAACCCCTCTAGCACGGACTGGATCGCCTGAATCGAACTCATGTTTGCATGATAACCGAATTTCACACTCACCACAAGGATCAACAAGGAATTGTAGATAACGATGCTGAATGGGCGTCGGCGCCAGTCATGGGTACATCACCCGGTAGGGAACATCGACTGCGTGGCCACGACCGCTACATGTGACCTGGCGAGCCATCGCCATCAGCTTGAGCCACTTCAACGCTTAGTCAGGGGCTGGGCATAAATGACGTTGCTGTTTCCGACCGCAGCCGCCCACCCGCTCGCCTCGCGGCGTTCCCGGTGTGATGTGCCTGCTCGGGCGCATCCGCCCGTAATCGCACACCCGCC
>JBOGED010000480.1:0-4116 GCA_050743625.1 Egibacteraceae bacterium
CTCCACGACTGCAAAGATCTTCGCAACGAGGAGCCCTAGGATGGCGGGCTGCGGCGTCCACCGCCATCCGGAACGTCAACTCTTGAATCGATGCTGCCTGAGCTGCGGGAACGACTGGCTGGTCTGATGCTGATCGATCAGCATCGGCTGCGGCGGCGCATGGACGGACTGGGCAAGGCACAGGATTCCCGCCCCAGGCAAGCGATCCTCGACGAGATCACCCTCGCCGTCGAACAGGCTGAGCTACGGGTCTCCAGGCGGCGGGCGAGCGTACCGGAGCTCAGCTACCCATCTGCGCTGCCAATCAGCCAGCGTAGGGACGACATCCTCGCCGCGATTCGCGACCACCCGGTCGTGATCGTCGCCGGTGAGACCGGCTCGGGAAAGACCACCCAACTCCCGAAGATCTGCCTCGAGCTGGGGCGTGGCGTACGCGGGCTGATCGGGCACACCCAGCCCCGCCGGCTCGCGGCACGGACGGTGGCCGAGCGCATCGCGGCTGAGCTCGGGACGCCGGTCGGCTCAGGCGTCGGCTACAAGATGCGGTTCGCCGACAAGGTCGGCGAGAACGCCTTGGTCAAGATCATGACCGACGGGATCTTGCTGGCGGAGATCGCCAGCGACCGCCTGCTGCGCCAGTACGACACGCTCATCATCGATGAGGCACACGAGCGCAGCCTGAACATCGACTTTGCCCTCGGCTACCTGTGGCAGCTGCTCCCCCGCCGGCCGGACCTGAAGGTGATCATCACCTCGGCGACCATCGATCCGGAGCGGTTCTCCCACCACTTCGACGGCGCGCCGGTGATCGAGGTATCCGGCCGCACCTATCCCGTGGAGGTTCGGTACCGCCCCACACATGAGGACCGAGACCAGACCCAGGCGATCTGCGACGCCGTCGACGAGCTCACCATCCAGGGTTCGGGCGACATCCTCGTCTTCCTGAGCGGCGAGCGAGAGATCCGCGACACCGCCGACGCGCTCGCCGACCAACGGCGTTTGCCCGGCATCGAGGTGCTGCCGCTCTATGCGCGGCTGTCGTCAGCTGAGCAGCAGCGGGTGTTCCAGCCACACCACCGCCGCCGGATTGTCCTCGCGACCAACGTCGCCGAGACCTCGCTGACGGTGCCAGGGATCACCGCCGTGATCGACCCGGGAACCGCGAGGATCTCCCGCTACAGCCAACGGACCAAGGTGCAGCGCCTGCCGATCGAGGCGATCTCGCAGGCATCCGCGAAGCAGCGCTCGGGGCGGTGCGGGCGCATCGCGGAGGGCACCTGCATCCGGCTGTACTCGGAGGAGGACTTCCTGTCCCGACCCGAGTTCACCGACCCCGAGATCCTGCGCACGAACCTCGCCTCGGTCATCCTGCAGATGACCGCGCTGCGGCTGGGCGACATCGCGGCCTTTCCCTTTATCGACCCGCCGGACCAGCGCAATATCACCGACGGCGTCACGCTGCTCCAAGAGCTTGGCGCGCTGGAGCCAGCCGGCAGGCACGCTCGCCCTCGCTTGACTCCCCTGAGCTTGACAACCCTGGGCGGCAAGCTGGCGCAGCTCCCCGTCGACCCTCGGTTGGCCCGCATGGTATGGGAGGCTGCCGGCAACGCTTGCCTGCGGGAGGTCCTCGTCGTCGTCGCCGCCCTTTCGATCCAAGACCCGCGAGAGCGGCCCACGGACGCAACCAGAGCCGCTGATGAGCTGCACGCGCGGTTCGCCGACGAGACCAGCGACTTCTTGGCCTACCTCAACCTTTGGCGATACTTGCAGTCCCAGCAAGAGGCGCTGTCGTCGAGCCAGTTCCGCAGGCTGTGCAAACGGGAGTTTCTCCATTACCTACGGGTGCGCGAGTGGCAAGACCTCCACGGCCAGCTCCGGCGCGCCGCGGAGAGCCTTGGCCTGGCATTGAACACCGAGCCCGCCGACCCCCAGCGGATCCACATCTCGCTCCTGGCGGGGCTGCTTTCCCACATCGGCCTCAAGGACGGCCAGAAGAACGAGTACCTCGGAGCCCGTGGCGCGCGGTTTGCGGTGTTCCCGGGCTCCGCGTTGTTCGCCAAGCCACCGCAGTGGGCGATGGCGGCCGAGCTGGTCGAGACCAGCCGGTTGTGGGCGCGCACGGTCGCGCGCATCGAGCCGCAGTGGGCCGAGAGGCTCGCGCCACACCTCGTCAAACGCACCTACGGGGAGCCGCAGTGGGACCGCAAGCGCGGGGCCGTGATGGCGTATGAGACGGTGACGCTGTTCGGAGTGCCACTCGTGACGGCCCGGAAGGTCCAATATGGGCGTATCGATCCCGTGCTGTCGCGTGACCTGTTCATCCGCCGCGCCTTGGTCGAGGGCGACTGGACGACCCATCACCAGTTCTTCCACGACAACCGCAAGCTGCTCGCCGAGGTTGAGGATCTGCAGGCGCGAGCCCGCCGCCGCGACATCCTCGCGAGCGACGAGACGCTGTTCGACTTCTACGACCAGCGCGTCGGCCAGGACGTGGTCTCCACCCGCCATTTCGACAGCTGGTGGCGCAAGACCCGCCCAAGCCAGCCGGACCTGCTCACCTTTGACAGGTCGCTGCTGATCGACGAGACGGCGGGCAACGTAAGCGAGACGGACTACCCCGACTTCTGGCGGCAGCGAGACCTGCGGCTGCGCTTGACGTACGAGTTCGAGCCCGGCTCGGAGTCCGATGGGGTGACCGCGCACATCACGCTCGCGGTGCTCAACCAGGTGACCGGCGAGGGCTTCGACTGGCAGGTGCCGGGCGTGCGCCAAGAGCTGGTCACCGCACTGATCCGGTCACTGCCCAAGCCGGTCCGGCGTAATCTCGTGCCATCCAGCGACTTCGCGAAGGCGGCGCTCGGCCAGATGGCGCCACTCGAGGAGCCGCTCCTCCGCGGACTGGAACGCGTGCTCGGCCGCCTGGGCCGTATCGCGATACCACGCGACGCCTGGCGGCTCGACCTCCTCCCGGCCCATCTCACCTTCACCTTCCGGGTGGTCGACGAGCAAGGGCGCACGCTGGCCCAGGGCAAGGACCTGGAGGAGCTGAAGCTGCGCCTCCACGATGAGCTGCGGGCCACGCTCTCGGCGGCCGCGGGAGGCATCGAACAGCGCGGCTTGCGGGCGTGGACCTTCGGGACGCTGCCGCGAGCGGTCGCACAGCCCGGGGCCGGTCAGACGGTCACCGCCTATCCCGCGCTGGTCGACGAGGGCGACAGCGTCGCCATCCGCGTGCTCGGAACGCACGTCGAGCAGCGGCGCGCTATGTGGCGGGGGACCCGCCGCCTCTTGCTCCTGACCGTACCGTCCCCCGTCGCGTTCGTCCGGGGACGGCTGGCCAACGAGAGCAAGCTGGCCCTGGGCGATAACCCGTACCCCAACGTGGCGGAGCTGCTCGACGACTGCGTCACCTGCGCGGTCGACAGGCTGATCGCCGACCTCGGTGGCCCAGCCTGGGACGAGGACGGGTTCGGCGCCCTTCGGCATACGGTGCGAGCGGAGCTGAACGACGCGACGCTCGACATCGCCACGCAGGTCGGGAGCATTTTCGCAGCGAGACGCCGCATCGGGACACGGCTCGCGAACGCCGCAAACCCCGCGCTCGCCCCCGCCATCGAGGACATGCGAGCGCAGCTGTCTGGCCTCGTCTACCCAGGCTTCGTGACCGCCACGGGACGCCGCCGGCTGCCCGACGTCGTGCGCTACCTCCACGCCATCGAGCGCCGCTTGGACAAGCTTGGCAGCAATCCTCGCGACCGCGAGCTCATGAGCAACGTTGAAGCGCTCACCAGGTCGTACGAGCATGCGCGCGGGGAGGCATCACCTGGCGGGCAGACCGCCCGGGCGCTGCGAGGCATCCGTTGGATGATCGAAGAGCTACGCGTGAGCTACTTCGCGCAAACGCTGGGGACGCCGTATCCGGTGTCGGAGGCACGCGTGATGCGGGCGCTGGAGGACTTGACCGCCTGAGCCCCGCTGCCTAGCGGGAGCGGGATACCCCCGACTCACAGAGCGCACCATTTTGCAATACCGGGAGTTACCACGATACTCCTCAGAGTGTGGATCGGACGCCCATTGTGCGATACCGTACGGTCTGCCATTTCGGTCGTCCCAACC
>JBOGED010000481.1:0-1648 GCA_050743625.1 Egibacteraceae bacterium
CGCTTCGCTTCGCGGTGCCGCACGCCGCGCTTCGCTTCGCGGTGCCGCACGCCGCGCTTCGCTTCGGTCTTGTGGCTCCACTTCTCACCACGGGGTCTGAGCTTTGGTTTTGTCGTGTTGTAGTCCGGTTTGCGTGGGCCTTGTGGGCTATAGGGGGTTGACAAGTGGTGGCTAGTGGAGCAAAGTGGCGCAGAGAGAGGGGCAAGTGGGAGGGTTGGGGGTAAGGGGAGGCGCGATGTTCCTGGGGGAGTTCCAGCACACGCTGGATCCAAAAGGGCGCGTGATCCTACCTTCGGCCTTTCGGGAGGAACTCGGGGAGGGGCTGGTGATGACGGTGGGGTTAGACCACTGCTTGACCGTCCATCCCGTCAGCGACTGGGGGCGGGTGATCGAGGGGCTCCGGGGGTTGCGGACCACCGATGCCCGCGAGCGGATGTTCGCTCGGATGATCACGTCACATGCGCACCCCGAGAGCCCCGATCGCCAGGGTCGGATCACGATCCCCCCTCGGCTGCGGGAGTACGCGGGCATGTCGAAGGACGTGACGATCGTCGGCGCGGACTCACGCCTCGAGCTGTGGAACACCGAGGCGTGGCAGGCCTACCGAGCGCAAGGGATGACCGAGTTCGCCTCTACCGAGCAAGCGTTCAACCTGGGGATCTTCTGACGACATGGGAAGGGGGTTGCTATGAGCATCGCGGCATCGCGACGGCACGTGCGTGCAGGGATCATCCGCCGGGCGGAGCTTTGGGATCGCGTGGACGAGGCGGTCCGCCTGGTGCTGGCGCCCGGCCCAGTCTACTTCTCGTCCGCGTTCCTCGCGGGTATGGCGACCTCGTTCCTCGTCGGGTTGTGGGTCCTGTGATGCTGGCGCAGGTGGACTCTCCACAGGCCGCGCATCTCCCGGTCATGGTTGACCGGGTCACCGCGCTGCTCGCGCCAGAGGGCCCCGAACCCACCGTGCTCGTCGACGCCACCGTCGGGGCGGGGGGGCACGCCGCGGCGCTGCTGGCGGCCGCGGGTGAGGGCGTGCACCTCGTGGGGTTCGACCGTGACGAGGATGCCCTTGCCATCGCCCAGCGGCGGCTCGCGCCCTACGGAGATCGGGTAACCCTGCTCCATGCGCCGTACGACGAGCTGGACGCGTATGTCCGGCCGATCGCCGAGCGAGTCGGTCCCGTCCTCGGGGTCCTCTACGACCTAGGAGTGTCATCGCTTCAGCTCGACATCCCCGAGCGCGGGTTCTCGTTCAGGGCAGAGGGGCCGCTGGACATGCGGATGGACCGCGGCGCGCTGGTCACTGCAGAGCAGCTGGTCAACGAGGCGAGCAGGAGTGAGCTGACGCGCTTGATCGGGCGGTTGGGTGAGGAGCGCTTCGCCTCGAGGATCGCCTCGGCGATCGTCCGTGCCCGGCCCTTGCGCACGACGACCGCGCTGGCCGAGGTCGTCTCGGCCGCCGTGCCCGCCGCGACGCGGCGCCCGGGCCACCACCCGGCCACACGCACGTTCCAGGCGCTGCGCATCGCCGTAAATACAGAGTTGGACCGCTTCGACGCCTCCCTTCCCCAGGCGTTGGAGCTGTCCTTCCCGCGTGGGGAATCGCCTCTGCACCGGGAAGGGCCTGCCGCGACCGCCGCCACAGGCGGTC
>JBOGED010000482.1:0-15776 GCA_050743625.1 Egibacteraceae bacterium
GGAGTCGTCGTGGTTCTCGATCGCATCGACGATGCGCGCATGCTCGGTCGTAAGCTGCCTTGCCGTATGTCGCCAATCCGGCAGGCGCTCGAAGGCGGATGTCATCTCAGTCTTGACGGCGTCACGGAGAGCCTGCATGAGGTCGGAGAGCGGAGCGTTACGCGCAGCCTTGGCAATCGTGATGTGGAACTCAGTGTCCAACTCGTTGAACTCGACGTAATCGAGCTCGTCGGAGTCCATCGCCGCAACCAGTGCCCGCAGCTGTCGGATGTCCTCGTCGGTTGCCAGTGCCGCGGCGCGTTCAGAAGCCCAACGCTCCAGCTGGACGCGAATGTCGACCAGATCCTTGAGCTGGAACTGGGAGAGGGCCATGTGCAGCCGCAGCAAGTTGCTTAGCGCTGCGGTCGAGCGTCCGGACACGATGGAGCCAGCATCGCGGCCCGAGCCAACATTCGCCTCGATGATACCCATCGACTCCAGCACTCGGAGTGCCTCGCGAACGCTCGCCCGGCTGACTCCGAGCGTTTCACTGAGCTCGCGCTCACTGGGCAGGCGATCTCCCACGCGCAAGTGGCCACGGAGGATCCTCTCCTCAATCTGTGCGAGCACCTGTTCGTGTGTTCTTATGCGTTGTACGGGCTGCCACGCTGGCTCACTGGCCACGCTGTTTCTCCTTCAGCACCGGCGGAGGTCATGAGTTGGTTGAGTAGAAGACCAGGGGCGACCCGTCCGGCTCTGGTGCGGTGCACGGCTCGCCTCCCAGACTCGTGAGTTCAAGACTCAAAACACCGGCGTCTCCTGATAGACGCCGAAAACCTCCCGCAGCGCCCCGGTGATCTCGCCCATCGACAGCTGCGCTCTCACCGCCTCGATGGTCGGGGGCATGAGGTTGGCGACGGGGTCCCGAGCGACCTTCAAGAACTCCTGGAGCGCGCGCTCTGCCCGCGCCTGGTCGCGGTTCTCCCGGACCTGTTTGAGCCGCGCGATCTGCCGTTGCTCGCACTCTGGGTCTAGCTGGTGGATCTCGACCTTATGATCTTCCTCGTCGCTCACATATACATTCACGCCGACGACGGGGCGGTCACCGCTGCCCTTGCGTTGGGCGAAGTGGTAGGCGCTGTCCGAGATCTCCCGCTGCATGAAACCTTGCTCGATGGCCGGCACGACGCCGCCTAACTCATCGATCCGCTCCATGTACTCCTCGATCTGGCGTTCGAGCTCGCTGGTGAGATTCTCCAGATAGTACGAGCCGCCGAGCGGGTCGATTACGTTGGTAACGCTGGTCTCTCCAGCGATGATCTGTTGGGTGCGTAGGGCCACCTTCATGGCCAGCTCAGAGGGAATGGCGTACGCCTCGTCCAGACCGTTGGTGTGCAGCGATTGGGCCCCACCCAAGACGGCGGAGAGCGCCTGCAAAGTGGTCCGCACGATATTGTTCAGTGGCTGGGGTTTGGTCAACGTCGCTGCGGCTGTCTGCGCGTGGAAGCGCAGCCGCATAGATTCCGGCTTGGTCGCGCCGAACCGATGCTTGAGCATCCGGGCGTAGTAGCGGCGAACCGCACGGAACTTGGCCACCTCCTCGAAGAAGTCTGCCTGGCTGACAAAAAAGAACGACAGCCGCGGGGCGAAGCGGTCGACCGCGATACCGTTGTTCACCAGCTCTTCGATGTAGGCGCGCGTGATAGCCATCGTGAAGGCTATCTCCTGGGCGGCCGTGGCACCCGCCTCACTGATGTGGTACCCGCTGATGTTGATCGGGTTGTATCGTGCCATGTTCTCCGTGCAGTACGCGATGGTGTCCCGCACGATCCGTACGCTGGGACGGATCGGATAGATCCACTCCTTCTGTGCGACGTACTCCTTGAGGATGTCATTCTGGATGGTGCCAGAAAGCTTGTTGAGGTCGCAGCCGCGTCCCTCAGCGACCGCGACGTACATGGCCAGAAGAATCCAGGCGGACGGGTTGATGGTCATGGAAACGCTGATGTCTTCCAGGTCGATCCCGTCGAACAGTGCTTCCATGTCGGAGAGGACGTCGACGGCGACGCCCTCCCGCCCCACCTCGCCGATGCTCATCGGATCGTCGCTGTCGTAGCCCATCAGTGTGGGCATGTCGAAATCGACGGACAGCCCGGTCTGGCCCTGAGCGATGAGGTAGCGAAATCGCTCGTTGGTCTCTTCGGCCTGACCGAACCCCGCGATCTGTCGCATCGTCCAGGTCCGCCCGCGGTACATCGTGGGGTAAGGCCCCCGCGTGTAGGGGTAGCGTCCAGGCAGTCCGATGTCCTCCCAGCGCTCGGGCAGGTCGGCGGGCGTGTAGACGCGCTTGACTGGTAGCCCGCTCGCGGTCAGGTACTGATCTCTGCCTTCCGGCGCTCGGGACAAGAACGCGGCCAGCTCTTGGCCCTCCCACTGCGCGAGATCTTCCTCGACGGTCCTCCTCAGGTGATCGTCGAGGAATCCGCCAGGCGATTCGTCATTATGATGGAGGGTCATTGGCTTTCGATCCTCTGCGTGGACGTGGGTGGGTGATTCCGCATGCCGGTTACGTGCCGGGCGGTCCGGTGGAGCCGCGCTGGTCGGTGCCTGGCAAGGACGGCTGGAGATCGCGAACGAGCCGGGCGGCGGCAGTAATCGCGTTGTCGCGACGGGCCGTCACGTCGTCCACGGCTCTGGCGAAGGCCGGTTCCCGTTCCGACAGCCAATTCGCAACGAGCTCCTCCGCGGCCCAACGGATCCTGGCCGCCACGTTGCGTCGATCACGTCGGTCGAGCTCGGCCGTCTCGGCCAGCCAGGCAAGGTGTTGCTCGAACACGTCGACCAACGGCGCGACCCCGTCCCCGGTGCTCGCGACGGTCTGCTGGATGGGAACCCTCCACTGCCCAGTGCGGTGCGGGGCGAGCCTCAGCATCTCCCTCAGGTCGGCGAAGACCATGTGAGCGCCCTCGCGGTCCGACTTGTTCACCACGTGCACGTCTGCGATCTCCAGCAGACCGGCCTTGATCGCCTGCACACCGTCTCCAAGGCCGGGCACGCTGACCACCGCGACGGTATGCGCTGCGCTGACCACGTCGACCTCTGCCTGCCCTACGCCGACGGTCTCCAGGATCACGATGTCCTTGCCGGCGGCATCGAGCACGGCCACGCCGTCCAAGGTAGCCCGAGCGAGCCCGCCCAGGGCGCCGCGGGTAGCCATCGAGCGGATGAACACGCGGTCGTCCCCCGCCATCGAGCCCATCCGGATACGGTCCCCGAGGATCGCCCCGCCGCTGAAACCGCTCGAGGGGTCCACCGCGATGA
The DNA here is from genome assembly GCA_050743625.1 of Egibacteraceae bacterium. Lineage (GTDB taxonomy): Bacteria > Actinomycetota > Nitriliruptoria > Euzebyales > Egibacteraceae > JBOGED01. The sequence goes on from JBOGED010000482.1 coordinate 3,301, forward strand.
TCCCCACAGTCCGACCCCGGCGTAGGTATTCCTCCGCGATCCGGGCGACGAGGGTGCTCTTGCCGCTGCCTGCCGGCCCCGTGACACCGATGACGTACGCGCGGTTGTCCGTGTCGTGCAACTCCGCGAGCATTTCGTCCACTCCGGGACTGCGGCGCTCGACCAGCGTCAGCATCCGCGCGATCGCCTGGGGGTGGCCGCGTCGGACCTGCTCGGTCAAAGCGGTGCCCGCGCCGCGTTTGTCGTCCGCCAGACCGGGCACGACGGTCACCGCAGGCTCGTGGTGTCGGAGGCGGACTCCGCGGCTTCCGCCCGTACGGCGCGGAACATCTCGCGGTCGTCGATGACCCTGCGGGCCTTGAACTCTGTGCGTTCCAGGGTGTACGGGGGTACCGGCACGACGGTGGTCCTGACGCCCAGCGTGCTGCGGAGGCGTTCGGACAGCCGGATGGCCCAACGGGTCGCCCCGGTCGCGTCGGCCGCTGCCACCTCGTTGTCGTACTCGACCTGGACGGTGAGCTCGTCCATGCTCTCGGAGCGGCTAATGATGATGCGGTGCTCGCCGCCGTAGCCGGCCTCGCCCATTACCACGTCGTCGATCGCGCTGGGATAGATGTTCTCGCCGCGGATGGTGAACATGTCATCGATGCGACCGTAGATCCCATGCGGGAAGACTGGGTAGGTACGACCACACGGGCTCGACGGAGCTTCCCATTTGGTCAGGTCGTTGGAGACTAATCGGATCATCGGCTGAGATGTGCGTTCCAGCGTGGTGTACACCGGAGTGCCCTCGCCGCCGTAGGGCAGCCTGGTGAATCGGACCGGGTCACAGACCTCGGCGTAGACGAGGTCTTGCCACGCGAGCATGCCGACATGACCCGTGGTCTCGGCCAGCGCCATCCACGGGCTGACCTCGGCCATACTGCCGCAGTCGAACACCTCCGCTGCGTACAGCTCCTCGATGCGCGTGCGGATAGCGGGTACGCTCGCGCCGGGCTCGCCCGAGAAGAAGAGCCGCCGCAGCCCGAAGCTCGCCGGGTCGACGTGGTTCTCCGCCGCCACCTCCGCCAACCTCAGCGAGTACGACGGGGTGCCGTAGAGGACAGTGGGTCGCATCTGCTGTATCCACTGGACCGCCCGCACCGTCTGCCCAGTGGCCCCGGCTCCGAAGGGGAATACCCGCGCGCCTAGCCGTTCGGCGCCGATCAGTGCGCCCCACGAGCCCAAGTACAGGCTGAAGAAAGAGCCGATGAGGACGGTATCGCTCGGCCGGATACCCATCCCCCACATGGCCCGGGCGTGCGCGTTGGCGATGTTGTTCCAGTCCGACGCGCTGATCCCGAATGCCGTTGGGCGGCCGGTCGTGCCGGATGTACCGTTCACGTGCTTGACTTGGTCCAGCGGTACGCAGAGGTACTCACCGAACGGTTCGTGGAGGGCCTGCTCGCGGCGCAGCTCGTCTTTGGTGATAACCGGCACTCGCTCGAAGGTATCAAGATCAGTAATCATTGACGGCTGTATTCCAGCGTCGTCCCATTTCTTGCGATAGAACGATGAATTCTCCCAAGCGTAGGTCATGACGTCACGAAGCCGAGCGACGATCAGTTCGTTGCGCTGGTCCTCGGGCATCGTCTCGCGTTGGGGAAACCAGTGCGGCTCATGCGGGTGCGGGCGATAGCTGTTGTCATAGCGTGGTGGCCACGTCCAGTCCTCCATTGGGACCTCCTCCACCCGTCATGCCTGCGTGATGTGGTCTTGGACGAGGCAGCGAATGGTATCGACGATCTCCGCGGGCGTGCTGTCTTGACCGAGGATCTCTGCCACACCCATCTCCCTGAGTGGTCCTTCGTCGTCATCCGGGATGACACCCCCGGCGACGACGACGAATCGGCATTCATCCGGCTGGTCATGGAGGATGCCGAAGAGCCTCGCGAAGATCGACATGTGCGCGCCGGAGAGGATGCTCACCCCTAGGACGTCCACGTCCTCCTGGATGGCGGCCGAGACAACCTGGTCCGGAGTGCGATGCAACCCGGTGTAGATCACTTCCATGCCGGCGTCGCGCAATGTCCGGGCGACTACCTTGACTCCGCGGTCATGCCCGTCGAGGCCGATCTTGGCGAGCATCACGCGGATCGGCGCGTCGTGGCTCCCGACCCGAGCAGCCATGGTGGACCTCCTTGCACCTGGACGTCTGGCCGGGCCGACGTTCGGGCCTGCAGGATCTCCTCTGACCTGCGGGGACCTCTCCTGCTCCACACGGGGGTTGTGTCCCACATCACTCCCAGTTTACACTGCTGTGGTCAGACCACAAAGAGGTAGGTCACCAAGGTTCGGTTACATGGAGGGTCAAGTCCCTACCCCGACCCCTAACAACGCGCGCGAGCGCGCGGCGTACCGCCGAGCCGCTGCGCCGAGCGCAAGCGTTGGGTCTGGCCATCAGGGGAGCCGCGTCGAGGCGCTCGCTCAATGCGCCTGGACACCCTCCGGTGAATCCGCATCTGCATTGGCTCGCCTCTAAGAAGGAACAAACCAGCCGACGGAGGGTGCGCACATGTCTGGCTGCTTGAGCGTTCAGCGCGAAAAACGACGCGTCGAGAACGTACAGATGTACATCGACGGTCAGTGGACTGGAGGTGCATCGGGAAAAACCTTCGACACGGTCGACCCAAGCACGGGTGAGGTCATCGCCTCGGTGCCGAGTGGTGACGCGCAAGACATCGACCGTGCCGTGCGCGCCGCGCGGAAGGCGCAGGCCGCATGGCAGGCGACCGACGCGTTCGCCCGAGGGGGCTCGCTCCGCGCGCTGTCCGCGTTGGTCATGCAACAAGCGGAAGACATCGCCTTCCTCGAGGCACTCGACTCCGGTCACTATTACGGAAAGGCCCTCGACCTCACCTATGCCACTACGCTGTGGCTCGATTACCACGCCGGCCTCGCTGACAAGTACGGCGGGCGGACGATCTCGGTCCCTGGCAACAGGATGAGCTTCACGATCCTCGAGCCGCTCGGCGTGACGGGACACATCGTTCCGTGGAACTACCCGCTCCTGGTCCTGCTGCGCTCGGTTGCCCCGGCACTGGCGATGGGGAACACCGTTGTGGTCAAGCCCGCCGAGGAAACTCCGCTGACCGCGGTGAAGTTCGCCGAGCTGTGCGAGGAGGCTGGCATCCCCGACGGCGTGGTCAACGTGGTCACCGGCCTGGGACCGGACGCGGGAGCCCCACTGGCCTCGCACCCGGACGTTGCGGGCATTACGTTCACTGGTTCGGTATCCACGGGGAAGCTCGTCGCGAAGATGGCGGCCGACCACATCGGAAACATCAACCTGGAGCTGGGCGGGAAGAGCCCGAACATCGTCTTCCCTGACGCGCGGTTGGACGACGCCGTCGAGTGTGCCATGCAAGGCTTCCTGTCTCACGCCGGCCAGGTCTGCATCGCTGGCTCCCGGCTGTTCCTCCACCGGGACATCCACGACCAGTTCTTGGAGCGGCTACTGGACCGCGTCTCGCGGGTGACCATCGGGGATCCCTTCGACCCGTCGACTGACATGGGTCCCCTGGTCTCCGCCGAGCAACTCGAGCGCGTAGAGAACTACGTTGCGATCGGCAAGGAGGAAGGCGCCAAGCTGCTTTACGGCGGCGGCCGGCCTGATGGCGTCAACCCCGGCGGGTACTACGTGGAGCCGACCGTGTTCGGCAACGTCGACAACTCCATGCGTATCGCCCAAGAAGAGATCTTCGGCCCCGTTGTGGCGATCATCCCCTGGAGCGATGAGCAGGAGATGCTGGATATGGCCAACGATTCCATCTTTGGCCTGTATGCCGCAATCTGGACTCAGGACATCACGAAGGCGTTGAACACCGCCAAACGTCTAGAGGCAGGCGGTGTCATCATTAATGACTGGTTCGGAGAGGTGCCACATGCCCCACATGGTGGACACAAGCAAAGCGGTGTCAATCGGGAAGAGGGCCTAGAAACCATTCACAGCTACACACAGGTAAAGCATGTGTGTATCAACCTCGACGAGAGACTGACCGAGGGTCCGGGCCGTGCCCCAAACTGGGCGGACGCTCCGCTGTAAGGATGTAAAGACAGGATCGGTTGCCATGGCCCACATTAGCATCGACCGCTCCGCAGCCGAGAAGTTGCGAGCGCTGAGAGGTCAGCACGAAAATCTCGGTTTCAAGATTGACAACGGCTGCTGCGGTGGAACTACCCTGCTGCTCATCGAAGGCAAGTACTTCGGTTCGGGTGACATCCAGATCGGAGAGGTAGAGGGTGTTCCGGTCTACGGCGAGCGATCCCTGCTCCCCACCATGCGGGACGACTATTTCCATATCTACGCGAGAGAAGGTGCCCGTGATAGCGGGTTCTCGGTGGAGAAGTCCTACGGTTTCAAGTTCCTCATGAGGCGCAGTGTCTTCGGCACAGCCAATGCAGAGGAGTAGGTCCTTGCCGATCGAGGATCGCGTCCAAGATAAGGCGCGTCCGGTCGTCAGCATCCTCGCAGGAGAGGAGAAGGTATGTCTGCCGTCGTTGAGGGGAGCCCACAACCACTCGGCGGCCCTCAGGTCGATGCGGATCCAAGGGCGTCATGGGCCGCGGAGAAGGCGCAACTCGGTGGGTTTCCGAAACCTGTCAGCTTCAGCGAGGAGCAGATCGCTGTGCTCAACGCCGCAGCGGACGAGCTCATACCTCCCGGCGGCGGCTTCCCTGCGCCGAGCTCAGTCGGCATCGTGGAGTTCGTCGGCCGCTACCTGACGCCGGAGGGCGCAGTGGTCAAGTTCTACCCGCTGGCCGCCGAGCGAGACTTCAAGCAGCACCTCGACGCGCTTGGCCAAGATTTCGCTCGCGCAGATTCCGCTACCAAGCTCGACCTCCTGAAACGTCTCGAGCAGGAGGAGTCCGCCTTCTTCGAGCAGCTCCGAGGTCTGGTCTACTACGGCTACTACTCGCGGCCGCAGGTGGTACAGGCGATCCGGCAGAACCTGCCGGCCGGCCGGGACTACCACGGCCCACCCCAGCCCTACGGCTACCTCGCCGTGACCGAGCCATGGGACACGGCAATGTTCGCGTATGGGCGGGGGCGATACACCGCGACAGATGACGTCAAGCCGGTCGATGTCCCGGCTGATCTCCGGTAAGGCGCACGTATCACGCGGCTCAGGTCCACAGGGATCCCCCACGATTCCGTCACCTTCAATCGAGGAGGAGCAATGCCCAACCAGGAGACTGAGGTCCTCGTGATCGGCTCTGGAATGGGCGGAGCGGCGGTCTGCAAGCGTCTGGTCGATGGCGGTATGCGGGTCACGTGCCTCGAGCAGGGTGACTGGGTTCATCCCACAACGTATCCACATTTCCACGACGAGTGGGACATCGAGCGCCAGCGTGGCTGGGCATTCGACCCGAACGTGCGGCAGGGCCCAGAGGACTACCCCGTCACCGGCTTCACGACCCCGTACATGTACAACGCCGTCGGCGGGAGCACGATTCACTACGCCGGGCACTGGCCGCGATTCAAGCCAGTGGACTTTCGCAAGGGAACCGAGCACGGACTCGAAGGCACCATCGACTGGCCGTTCACCTACGAAGAGCTCGCGCCGTTCTATGACATCAATGACGCCGAGGTAGGAATCTCAGGCGTGCGCGGAGACTCCGCGTACCCGCTGCGGCCGGACGCGCCTCGCCAGCCGGTCGTCGCTCCCGGCAAGCTGGGCCTGACCTTCGCGAAGGGTGCCGAAGCGCTGGGTTGGCACTGGTGGCCGTCGGACAACGCCATCATCACCAAGGCTCGGGACGGCAGGTTGCCGTGCAATGCCTGCGGCAACTGCCTCAGTGGCTGCCCCCGTGGGTCACTCGGCACGATGGACAACAGTCTGCTGCCGAAGGCGATAGCGGGCGGGCTGGACCTGCGGACCTGCGCCCGGGTCGAGCGCATCACCGTATCGAACGGCAGAGCAAGCGGAGCGGAGTACATCGACCGTCTCACCGGTACGCGGCACCGCGTCAAGGCACAGATCGTCGTGCTGTGCGCGAACGGGATCGGAACGCCACGGTTGCTGTTGCTCTCCGCGCAGAAAGGACATCCCGACGGGCTCGCGAACGGCAACGGCCTGGTGGGAACGCATCTCATGCATCACAGCTGGGCATTCGTCGACTGCTGGTTCGACGAACCCATCGAGGGCTACAAGGGAGCTTTCGGGGCGCCCCTGTACTGCCAAGAGTTCTATGAGACCGGCATCGATCGAGGTTTCGTCAATGGGTTCACCATGCAGGTGGGGCGTAGCTTCGGATCGGCGTACACCGCCATGGGCACGAACAGCGGTGCCATCGCGCCATGGGGAGCTGCCCATCGCGAGTTCTTCAACAAACACTTCGGTCACCATCTCTTGGTCTTCATGCAGGGTGAGGACCTCCCCGTGCGCAGCAACGCCGTCACGTTGGACCCTTCGGTGACCGATTCGAGCGGCTTGCCCGCCGCGCACGTCGACTACCACGTGCCGCGCAACGACACCCGGCTCACCGAGTTCGGTATCCAACGGATCACCGAGGCGGCCGAGGCAATCGGAGCTGTCGAGACCAAACACACCGGCGTGCTCTCCCCGCCGCCCGGATGGCACCTTATGGGCAGCTGCCGTATGGGCAACACGCCAGAGGACTCGGTGACGAACAAGTACAACCAGACGTGGGAGGTGCCGAACCTCTTCATCGCTGACGGCAGCTCACTCACCACGGGCGCTGGAGTGAACCCGACCAGCACGATCGGAGCTGTGGCCACCCGCTGCGCCGAGTACATCGAGAGGCGTTTCAACGACGTCGTCGGCCAATCGAAGACACCGTCCAACGACGACGCGCCCGGGTTCTGACCGGACGCGTGGAATATCAAGTTACATTCCGACTCGGAAAGGTGTGAACATGACGATCAGGCGTCCCGAAGACTTTAAGCACTACGAGGTGCCGCTACCCGACGTGAAGATCCACTACGTCCGCGAGGGGTCCGGTCCACCGTTGCTGCTGCTGCACGGCTGGCCGGGGTTCTGGTGGGAGTGGAGCAAGGTGATCGGCCCGCTGGCGGAGGACTACGACGTCATCGTCCCCTCCCTGAGGGGGTTCGGCGACTCCGAGAAGCCGGATGTGGACGACCTCTCCAAGTACGCGATCGAACTGACGGTCGATGACCAGGCGCACCTGCTCGACGAGCTGGGCATCGATCAGGCCTACGTCGTCGGCCACGACTGGTCTGCGATCGTGGTCCACAAGTTCATCCGCAAGTACCGCGAGCGCATCATCAAGGCCACGATCATCGACGCGATCACGCCTGATTTCGGGCCGTTCTACCTCGGCTTCCCCCATTTCGCCGAATCTTGGTACTCGCAGTTCCACCAGACGCCGATGTCGGTCGAGCTCGTGGGGCACAGCCGGGAAACGTGCAAGATCTACTTCAAATACTTCATGGACCACTGGTCGTACCGCGACGAGCTCTTGACCGACGAGGAGATGGAGATCCACGTCGACAACATGATGAAGCCGAACAACCTACGTGGCGGGTTCAACTACTACCGGGCGAACCTGTCTGTGACCAGCAACCCGTGGACCGAGCTCGACATGACCTCCACCGACCTGCCCGTCATGGTGTTGTGGGGAGCGGCCGACTGGGTGGTCCCGGTCTCGCTCGCCGATCAACTCCCGAAGTACTACAGCAACTACACCCTGGAGGTCATTGAAGACTCCGGCCACTTCATGATGGTAGAGAAACCCGACGTCGTCATCGACCGCCTCAAAGGCTCCTTCCGCTAAAGGCTGGTCCGTGGCCCGACGTAGCTGTGTGCTGGATTCGCGACACATATGACGCCTATCCAGCACACAACGCTCGACGGGGCCGGCGGCTGGGCTGGAGGATCGGTGGCCGAGCTCGTCGCGGAGTATCTCATGCTGCGCGGGGTCCGGCGGGTGTACGGATTGTGCGGTGGGCACATCCAACCGTTGTGGGATGCCCTGGCGCGGTGTGGGATCCCGATCGTCGACGTCCGGCACGAATGCGCGGCTGTGCTCATGGCGCACGCGGAGGCTGAGCTTACCGGCCAGCCGGGTGTCGCATTGGTCACGGCGGGCCCGGGTCTGACCAACGCAGTGACGGGCATCGCGAACGCCTCAGCGTCGCGGATCCCGGTCCTGGTGCTCTCTGCTCGGCCGCCGCGGCCGCAGGCGGGCCGGGGGGCGCTGCAAGAGCTTCCGCAGCGCGAGGTCGTGGCGCCGCTGTGCCGGGCTGCCCTGACTGCGCGGGATCCGCGGCGCGTCCTGCCGCACCTCGATGCCGTGCTCATGGCCGCCCTTGGTCGACACGGCCCGCCCGGCCCTGCCTACCTGGACTTCCCCACTGACGTCTTGACCGGGCAGGCTGACCCTGCCGACGTCCGCGACTGGCGGATCGGACCACTGGGGCCGCCGCAGCTGCTCCCAGACCCAGGCGACGTTGCCCGGGCGCAACGACTCATCGACGCAGCCAGGCGTCCAATCGTGATCGCCGGTCGGGGTGCGCGCGAGGCAAGTACCGGGCTGAGCAGATTGTTGGACGCGACTGGCATGCTCTACCTGGACACCGGTGAGAGCCGAGGCGTGATCCCGAACACGCATCCGAGCGCGGTTCCGGCGATGCGTGGACGTGCGATGCGCGAGGCCGATCTCGTGATCACTCTGGACCGGGGTCTGAACTTCCAGCTCGCGTATGGTTCCTCTGCGATTTTCCGGCCTGATGCCACCTTCCTGCGAGTCGGGCGCTACCACGAGGGGACGGCCGACAATCGACGCGGCGAGGTGGAGATCCACTGCTCGGTAGCGGCGTTCGTCGAAGCGCTCGAGGGCATCGCCAGGCCGCCGTCGCTGGACACCCGCTGGCTGGAGGAGCTCCGCGCGGCCGACCAGGATGCCGCTCGTCGCTTGGCCGACCGGCTCCATCAAGAGCCACCCGGAGCGGATGGCCTGATGCACCCTTATCAACTGCTCGGCGCGGTCAACCGCCTCATAGACGACGACACCATCGTCGTGGCCGATGGGGGCGACATCCTATCTTTCGTTCGCATCGCCCTGTATGCCCGGACTTACCTCGACTGCGGCGCCTTCGGCTGCCTCGGAGTCGGCGTGCCATTCGCGAACGCCGCGGCGCTCGCTGAGCCCGGTCGGCGGGTCATCGCGATAATCGGGGACGGATCCTTCGGTTTCACCGCCATGGAGATGGATACCGCTGCTCGTCACGGCCTGCCGGTGACGTACGTGATCGCCAACAACGAGGCCTGGAACATCGAGAAGACCGACCAGATGCAACGCTTTGCCGGCCGTGCCGTCGGGGTCGACCTACCTGGGTGCCGCTACGACCTGCTGGCCAAGGCGCTCGGAGTCGCCGGGCGACGTGTGGAGGACCCGGGGGAACTGATCGAGGCACTGCATTGGGCACAGCACGACACCCCTGCGCTGGTCGACGTCCGGGTGACGCAAGACGCCGAGTCGCCGGATTCCATAGCCGGGCTCGCTACTGTGCCGCCGCAACAGGCACTTACCAAGTGGAATGATGCAGAGGCAGCAGCTCGTTGAGGATCAGGGAGGTTGGCGATGCGTGCGGTGATCTATCGCGGCCGAGGAGACATCGTCGTGGACGAGGTGCCGGAGCCGACGTGCGGGCCGGGTGAGGTGAAGATCCGGGTCGGACGCAACGGAATCTGCGGCACCGACCTGCACGAGTACTATGCCGGACCGATCTTCATCCCAACCAAGCCGCATCCGCTCACCGGCGTGGCGCTGCCGGTGATACTCGGGCATGAGTTTTCCGGCATCGTGACCGAGGTCGGCAGCGGTGTGGAGGACCTCACGGTGGGCAGCCACGTGGCCATTGAGCCCGTGTACCGGTGTGACCAGTGCCCGCCGTGCCTGGCCGGGACATACAACCTGTGCCAGAACATCGCATTCCACGGGTTGATGGCGCGCGGCGGCGGCATGGCCGAGTACACCGTGGTCCAGTCCCGCATGGCGCACGTGCTGCCCGAGTCGATTACCCCCGAACTGGGTGCGCTGGTCGAGCCGATGGCTGTGGCCTACCATGCCTCCCGGCTCGCCGAGGTCGAGCCAGGGGATTCGGCGGTGGTCTTCGGCGCCGGCCCGATCGGTATCGGCCTATGGTTCGCGCTGCGAGCCCACGGGCTGGACGACATCACGGTTGTGGAGCCGTCCGCCGTGCGTCGCGACGCGATCGGTGCGCTTGGCGCCACCGACGTGATCGACCCGACCCGGATCGACCCAGTGGCTCACGTCCGGTCCCGCACCGGCGGCCTAGGCGCGGGTGCGGTCTTCGACGCGGCTGGCGTTGAGGCCAGCGTCAGCGCCGGGCTGGGCTGCATCGCCGCCCGCCGCCCGATGATCTCGGTGGCGATCTACGAGCAGCCCCTGCCGGTGACGCTCAACGCGCTGGTGATGACCGAGGCTATGGTGCGGGGTTCGCTCGGCTACACCGGCGAGGACTATGCGGCGGTGATCGGCTTGATGGCCCGGGGCCACTACGATGCCACCGGCTGGGTCACCCACATCCCGATCGACGCGGTCATCGACGAGGGGTTTGAGGCGTTGCGCGCCGGACGCAAGACGAAGGTTCTCGTCGACCCGACCGGCTGAGCCCACAAGGCCCGCACAGTACGGCGAAGGGCAGGCGGCGTCATCCGCTGGTCATAGGCCGGGAGCCGATGATCACCTCGTTGCCGTCGGGGTCGTGTACGCGGGCGATCCGCTCGCCCCACGGTTGGTCGGCCGGTTCCGCTACGACGCGTACACCGCCAGCGCGGAGCCGGTCGACCGCGGCGTCGCAGTCGTCGGCGTACGCCCACAGCACCATCCGGCGCTCACCTGGACCGTCCTTGGCCCCGGGGTCGTAGGCAAGCCCGACCTGCGTGGAGCCGATCTCCACCGCGGCGTAGCCGGGCTCGCCCTCGGGCGGGAACTGGTACGTGACGGTTCCGCCGAGTAAGTCGCGGTAGAAGCCGAGCGCCCGCTGCAGGTCTGGCGTGTGCAGTATGGGAAACGCTGAGGTGAACATCAGGAAGCCTTCAAGGTCGGAGGACGATCAGCAGTATGGCGATCGCGATCCAGGTGGAGACGATCAAGAAGACGATCGGGGCCCACTCGTGGTCGAGGAGGTCTTCGGCCGAGACTGGCCGAGGCGGGTTCCCGACCTCTGCCGGCGGCTCCCACGTGACCTCGGTGACGGGCTCCTCAGTGAGAAGGAGCGGCGGCACGTCTGGCTCGGGCACCGCAACCACCGATGGCGGCTCGACGCCGACGGCACGATGAGCGAGGAGCCCGATGCGCTCCATGACGGCATGGAGGCTGGTGCGCTCGATACCGATCACACGGCAGCTGTCGGCATAGTCTCCCGCGAGCACCGCGGGACGGGCATGGGCGTAGATCGCGGAGACTAGGGCCCAGAAGTCCGCGAGCGCGGCGGCCAGCGCGCGGCGCCACAGCTCGGCGACGAGGTGATCACCCGCCAAAGGCAGCGGCCCCTGCGGGGGAACGGCGTCCGCTCGATCCCGGCACTCTTGCAGAGCGTCGAGTAGGACCCGGCCCTCCGCGTGGACTCCCGCGAGAAGCCCGTCGAGGACACGCGGCGCGGGACCGGGCGGCAGGCTGAGCCCCAGCGGGACGAGGGTCTTCCAGCACGGCGAGGTCAGGCGCGGCAGCTCACCGTACGAGCGGATGTGCCACGAGGCGAGCACGAAGGCGACGTCGCCGGGGCTGTCGCCGAGCAACGCGGACGCCGCCTCGGCCATGCCGTGCAGGTTGATCGCTTCAAGCCGTACACGTAAGGCCACCAGATCATCCTCGGGCGGAGACGCGGCCCCGCCGAGCGGCAAGTCGCTGTCCGAGATCACGGTTGCCGCGATTCTACGGGCCCGAACGACCTGCCCAGCGTGGCCGGTTGGTTGCAGAGCTCAGACAAGATCCAGGTAGCCCCAGAACATCGGGTGGATCTTGAACCCCCGCGCGGCGCGAAGGTTGAGGTGGCTTACCTGGTGATGGCCGAGGAACGATTGGATACCCGCCGACCTCTTCCCGGTCCCCATGTCGGCGAGCAAGAACCCGACTTGCCAAAGGACCTCTATCATCAGCTCGGGTCCTGGTCCTTCACCAACGCGCTGACCTGCGCGGGAAGCGCGACGATGTCCGGGAGGATCGGCCGGTGCAGGTAGCGGGTCACGACCACGCCGTCGAAGGCCCGCCCGCGGAACGGGAAGGACGCTCCGTTCTCCAGGTCGGCCTCGACGACCTCCACGCCTGGATGGTCCCGCAGATCCGCCACGCCGCTCACGTCGACGTCGACCGCCACGACCCGGTATTCCCGCTCCCGCAGCCAGCGAGTATGCCGCCCACCCCCACAGGCGACGTCGAGCACGGTCCCGCCCCGCGCGATCAGCGGAGCGAACCGCCGGACC
>JBOGED010000483.1:0-10108 GCA_050743625.1 Egibacteraceae bacterium
CGTGTTCCCGAACAGGGATTTCGGGGCACATACGCCCCCAAATCCCTGTTCGGGGAGGGCCAACATGCACCACGCCAGACCACCCCGCACGCTACCGGACGCGTACCGATGCGCGTCCCCCCACGGCGCCGCATTTGTCCAGCCAACCCGATGCGCGGAAGACGGGGCTAGCGGTCCGTCGGGTGGAAGAGGTGACCGGTTGCCGCGCGGGCGGCGGCTTCGGGGTCGTCCCCGAGCTCTGGTGGGAGGACGCCGTTGATCCACAGGGTGGCGAGGCCGTGCACGAGGGACCACGCGGCCACCGCCGCGGTGAGCGTGTCGAACGTGTCGGACGTGTCGGACTGAGCGAGCCCAGGTACGGTCCCGACCCGCCCGTAGAGCACCGCGGCCGCGGCTGCGAGCGCGGCCGCCAGGTCCGGGTCGCCAGGGGTATAGAGATCGGGGCGGAACATCACGTCGAAGTAGGCGCGGTAAGTGATCCCAAAGCGCACGTAGGCGACGCCCACCTCACGGAAGCTGCCGGTGGCGTCGAACACCTCACGCAGCTCGGCGGCGAGCAGCCGATAGCCCTCCGCCGCCACGGCGGTGAGCAGGCCTGTCTTGTCCCCGAAATGGTGTGCCGGCGCGGCGTGCGAGACCCCCACGCGGCGAGCGAGCTCGCGCAGGCTGACCGCCCGCGGGCCTACCTGGCCGATCGCCTCCACCGCCGCCGCGAGCAACGCACGGCGGAGGTCGCCGTGGTGATACGGGCGGTCAGCGGCGCGTGCCTCGGTCACTGACGTAACCTAACCCGCAAACTTGTCGTTGACAAGATGTGCCTCCGAAGCCTATCTTGCCAATGTCAAGACTATGTGCGAGGCGTGAGATGAGCTCGTTGTCGCGCCGGCTCGCCGGCATCCTGTTGATCGTCTTCCCCACCGTGATCTACGGTGGCGTGAGCCTCCTCGACCAGCTGGTGAACGAACCCGCCTACCAGCAAAACGCGCTGCGGCAGGACCTGTGGCGCGCCGGGCACGCACATGCGGGCGTGCTGTTGGTGCTCTCCCTGCTCGCCCTCCGCTATGTCGACGAGGCGAACCTCGGCAGCCGGGCCCGCGCGTTCGCTCGCCATGCCTTCCCGGTCAGCGCCATCCTGCTCCCGGCGGCCTTCTTCGGATCGATGCCGACGCCGAGCAGCGTCCAGCCGAACCCTTTGATCTGGCTCGCCCCCGCGGGCGCGGTAATCCTGGCGGCCGGGATGCTCACGTTGGGAATCGGCCTCGTGCGCGGCACTCGGACGGAGGGGCGCGTCCGTTAACGCAGCTTTCCCTCGGATACGCAGGATTGTTGCGTCCTCCGCCCGGCGCGCTGGTTTTGACTTGCAGGATTCCTTCGTATGCGAAGGAATCCTGCAGTGTGACCCTACCTCGCTGGGGTAGGACGCCGGGGGGAGAGGATCGCGCCGAGGCGTTGGGCGGTGAAGCCGACCAGGTCGCCGGTGCGCGGCAGGCGGAGCTCCAGCGCGGACGCCGCGGGGTTGTAGATGGCCGTCGGGTCGGTACGCCGCAGGCGCACCTCCTGCCAATCCGCGAGCGTGACCGGTGTGACGCGGACGGTCCGGCGAGGGGTGGTGGTGATCTCGCTGATCCCCCAGCGCCTCGCGGCGGCCCGCAACGCGGCGACGGCGAGGAGATGGTCGGCTGGCTCCGGCAGGGGGCCATACCTGTCGGCCAGCTCCTCCCTCACCGCTTTCACGCCCTTGCCGTCGCGCACGGCGGCGACCTTGCGGTATGCCTCCAAGCGGAGCGCCTCGTCGGCGATCCAATCGGCGGGGATATGCGCGTCGACCGGCAGGTCGATCGTGATCTCTCGCTCGGGCTCGGGCGGCTTGCCCTCACGCAGCTCAGTCACGGCCTCGGCCATCAGCTGCGCGTAGGCGTCGAACCCCACCGCCGCCACGTGGCCGGACTGGTCCCCACCCAGCAGGTTGCCGGCGCCACGGATCTCAAGGTCCCTCAGCGCGATCGAGAGCCCGGAGCCGAGGCTCGTGAGCGTGGCGATCGTCTCCAGCCGCTTGTAGGCCTCCTCCGTCATGGACTGATACTCGGGATAGAAGAGGTACGCGTACCCACGGTCCTGCGCGCGCCCCACGCGCCCGCGCAGCTGGTAGAGCTGGGCGAGGCCGAGGAGGTCGGCGCGCTCGACCACGAGCGTGTTCGCGTTCGGGATGTCCAAGCCCGACTCGATGATCGTCGTGCAGACGAGCACGTCGAAGTCGCGCTGCCAGAACGCGATCATCACCTGTTCCAGCTGCGCCTCCGCCATCTGCCCGTGCGCGATCCGCACCCGGGCCCCAGGCGCGAGCTCTTGCACGCGCGCCGCCGCCTGGTCGATCGTCGCGATCTGGTTGTGGACCCAGAACACCTGGCCCTCGCGGAGCAGCTCACGCCGGACCGCCAGGGCGGCGAGCCGCTCGTCGAACGCCCCGACGTGCGTGACGACCGGCTGGCGGTCCTCAGGTGGGGTGTCGATGGTCGACATGTCACGGATGCCGGCGATCGCCATCTCCATCGTCCGCGGGATCGGGGTCGCCGTCATCGTGAGCACGTCCACCTCGGCGCGGAGCTGCTTGATGCGCTCCTTGTGGGCGACGCCGAAGCGCTGCTCCTCGTCGACGACGAGCAGCCCGAGGTCTTTGAAGTCCACGTCGGTGCTGAGGAGCCGGTGCGTGCCGATCACGATGTCCGCCGTGCCGCCCGCGACCCCGTCAAGGATCGCCCGCTGCTCCGCCGGGCCCGCGAAGCGGCTGAGCACCCTCACGTCGACCGGGAATCCGGCGAAGCGCTCTGAGAACGTCTCCCCGTGCTGTTGCGCGAGCAGCGTGGTAGGCACCAGGACCGCGACCTGCTTGCCGTCGAACACGGCCTTCGCCGCGGCCCGGACCGCGATCTCGGTCTTGCCGAACCCGACGTCACCGCAGATCAGCCGGTCCATCGGCAGCGGCGTTTCCATGTCCTGCTTGACCTCGTCGATCGCGGCGACCTGATCAGAGGTCTCGGTATGCGGGAACGCGTCCTCCAGCTCGCGTTGCCACGCCGTGTCGGGGCTGAACGCGTGACCGACCGCGTGCATCCGAGCCGAGTACAGGCGAATCAGCTCGGCCGCCATCTCGCGGACCGCCTTGCGTACCCGGCCCTTCGCCCGCTCCCAGTCATTCCCGCCGAGCCGCATTACCCGCGGCTGCTCGCCACCCACGTACTTCGCGATCGCGTCGACCTGGTCGCTCGGGACGTAGAGCCGGTCTTCGCCGGCATACTCAAGGACGACGTAGTCCCTGGTCATCGTGCCCGTCGCCTGGCCGGTCACCGCACTGGCGGGACCCCGCAGCTCCCTCGTCACGATGCCGAGGTACCTGCCGACCCCATGAACACGATGGACGACGGGGTCGCCAGGCGACAGATCTAGGACGGTCTCGCCTGCCGCTCTCCTGCTTGGGAGCCGGCGGGCGGCCCGGCTCCGGCGTGGGCCGAACAGGTCCCACTCGCCGAGCACCGCGAGGCCGAGCTGGGGCGCGTGGAAGCCCTCTGTAAGGCTGGACTCCACGATGACGATCGCGTCGCGCAGCGTGGCCCGCTCTCGGACGGGAGCGGCGACATCCTCCTGCCGCAGCACCTCCGCAAGCCGCAGGGCCGGTCCATGGCCCGCCGTGGTCAAGGTGACGGTGTGGCCCTCGCCCGCCAGGCGGCGGACGTGCATGCTCGCCGCCGCGACATCGCCCCGGAACGTGTCCCAGCCGAGGCCGGGAACGCTGGCCGCGCCCGGATCGCTCGCGAAGGCGTCGAGCCGCCAGACGCCGCCGCGTGCCCGCTGCTCGACCGCGTCCCAGTCAGCGAAACCCGCCTCTTGGCCAAGATCACTGCCCCATCCCGCGACGAGGAGCTCCTCCGCCTGCTTCTTGAGGTCGGCAGCCCGATCCGCGACGAGGACGGGGTCGAGGACCGCCATGCCCGCCTCAGGCGGGAAGAAGTCTGGGAGAAACGCCGGCGTCGGGTGCAGCGTAGTGACGAGCGCCTCGGCACCCTCGAACACGACGCCGTCCGCCAACAGCCGCAACTGGTCGGCCAGGGCCGGCACGTGCTTCGCGAGCATCCGGGCGGTGCCCGCGGTCTCGGCGTCGAGGACAAGCTCCCTGGCCGCGTCGACCAGGACCGACTCGACCGATTCGAGGCTGCGCTGGTCGGCGGCCGCGAACGTGCGAAGCGAGTCGACGTCGTCGCCCCAGAACTCGACCCGCACCGGATGGTCGGCGGCCGACGGGAACACGTCGACGAGCCCCCCGCGCACGGCGAACTCACCCCGCCGCTCGACGAGCGTGCTGCGCGTGTACCCCAGCGCGGCAAGCTCGGTGACGAGGCCGTCAAGGCCGCCCGCGTAACCGGAGCTAAGGCGGACCGGCTCGCGTTCGGCCAAGCGAGGGTCCATCGGTTGTAGCAGCGCGCGCACCGGCGCGACCACCGCATTCAGCTCACCCGCCCGCAACCGGTCCAACGCTCGCAGCCGCTCACCGACCGTCGATGCCTGTGGCGACAACCGCTCGTGCGGCAGCGTCTCCCACGGCGGGAACACCACGGTCCGGCCGAGGAACGCGTCGAGGTCCGCGGCGAGCGCCTCGGCCGCCCGCTCCGTCGGCGTCACCACCAGCAACGGCGACCGCGCCTCGGCGATCAACGCCAGCGCGTACGGCCGCATCGGCGGAGCCACCCGGACCGCGCCTGGCGCGGCGAGGTCCTCACGCAGGGAGTCCGGCGCGGCACCGAGCAGCGCGGCGAGCGGACCAGAGGAAACGGCAGACATGGGGTCCCATCGTCGCGTGGCACAGGGGATTCGGCAAAGCCAGACCCAGCATTGCGTAGGGCCTTGATGAGGTATGCAGGATCAAGGGCTATGGCTCAGCAGCCGGCGGCGAACCGGTACGCCAGACATACCTGCTCGAGGTGACCGTCACCGAGACGAGCGATCACTTCATGCAGCCGATCTCTGCGCAGCGTGAAGAGGTTATCGAAGTTCGCGGCGCATGGATGTGGCAGCCCGTCATCCGGGCCCAGCGCAACTTCGGTTGGGATACCGCGGACCGTCGAGGTGACCGGGGCGACAAGTACAGAGTGCAGCCGTTCGATGAATCGCTCCCGAGTGAGCACGAGCACAGGGCGGACCTTGTCGCCGGGAACGTCTGCCCACCACACCTCCCCACGACGCGGCATTGCGCCGCTCACCGCTCTGGTTCCCACGGGACCGCGCTCAGATCGACCGGCACTTCGCCGGGCAGATCATCCGGGGGCTGCTGCTGATAGCCGGCGAGCCAACGGCGCTCGAGCTCACGCTCGACCAACGCCTCCAGACCTTGTTCGATGAGATCCGATAGGTTGCTATTGCCAGTCACCTCCTGAGCGCGGCGGATCCCTTCGGGAGACACGGTCGCTGAGATCTTTCTTTTCGCCATATGATTCATGCTACCGCACGGACGACAATTGATGCCACCCATGACGCTAATGGCCAGGAAACGGCATTTGGCCAGGGCAAACACAACCCGAACAGCAACGTTATTAGTGCTCAGAGCCTGACTTAGCGAGAGGCTTCCCAGCGGCGGCGTCGGGCCTGGGCCTCTTCGATCGAGGCGTTGCGGAAGACGCCGCGGGGCGCAGCCCAAGGGTGCAGCCAGTGGCACAGCGCGGAGAGGTCCACGGCGGCTCGGAAGCTGTCCCCACCGGGCGGTCCGGCCTCTGCGGGCGGCACATCCTCGATCGAGCGGAACTTCCTGACCGGCATCAGCGCTCGACCTCGAGCCCGAAACGTTGGCGGAGGCGCTCGGCGTCGATGCGGTCCTGTGGCCGCACGGTATCGCGCTTCATCTCGTAGAGCATACGTGGCGTGGCGACTCGGACCTGGATGCCGTCGACGACCATGACTTCCGCATCAATGTCGTCATAGACGAACGCGTCGCCGAGCCGAGCCACGAAGTCGATGGTGAACTCGCCGTGAGGCGGTCCGTACTGGATGACCGGATATGCTCCGGCAAGGTCGCCGGTGTCGATCTCGTCGATGCTGTCGTCGTCGAACACCGAACGCAGTGCGCGCTTCAATCGCTCGACGTTTTCCGGATGCGCCGCCACAAAGAAGTCGATATCGCGGGTTGCGCGCACCAGGCCGTGAGCGGCCATCGCCATCGACCCGATCAACACGCAGTGGACCTGTTCTCGCTCGAGGGCTGCGAGGAACGCCCGGGCTTGCTCGAGGCGCATCGCGGTGTCAGTGGTAGCGGTTCTGGGCGGCCTCGAGGCCGTCCGACACCAGGAAGAGGATCGCGTCGGCGGTCTCTTCGGCGAGGACGTCGATCGTCTCGCGCTCGGATGCCGAGAAGCGGCGGAGCACGAAGTCGGCCGGGTCCTGGCGACCCGGCGGACGGCCGACGCCGATGCGGGCACGGTGAAAGGCTGGGGTACCGAGCGCGCGTTGGGCGTCTTTGAGCCCGTTGTGGCCCGCCGTGCCACCACCGAACTTCAGTCGCAACACCCCGAAAGGCAAGTCGATCTCGTCATGTACGACGAGGATCCGGTCCGGTGGGACCTTGTAGAACGAGGCGAGCCGCTGCACCGGACCGCCCGACGTGTTCACATAGCTGGATGGGACGGCAAGCGACAGGGGGATGCCACCCGGGCGATCGAACGTATCCGCGACGCTCGCGGATGCCTTGTGCGTCTTGAAGGAGGCACCGAGCCGCCCCGCGAGTAACCGGACGACATCCGCGCCGATGTTGTGGCGCGTGCCGCCGTACTCGGCCTCGGGATTTCCCAGGCCGACGATTAGCCAACGGCCAGCGTCGGTCACCTCTGTCACGCGACGCGGCGCGAGACGTGAGAGCAGCCGCATCTACGCCTCGCCCGCCTCCTCGGCGATCGCCCCCTCGGCCTCGGCGGCTTCAGTGTCCTCCTCGGTCTCAACCGTCGTCGGGGAGACCACGCTCACCACGGCGCGCTCGGGGTCGTCCAGCAACTCGACGCCGGCGGGCAGCTGCAGATCCTCCAAACGCCGTACGTCACCGATCTGCAGGTCGGAGACGTCGGCCATGATCTGCTCCGGCACCTCCATGGGGAGGACTCTTACGCGCACGCTGTACAGCTCTTGGCTGACCACGCCGCCTTCCTCGGCGCCGGGCGCCTCGCCTTGCAGCAGGATCGGGATGTCGACCTCGACCTTGACATCACGCTGCACCGCGACGAAGTCGACGTGCAGGATCTCGCGGCGCACGGGGTGACGTTGGATCTCGCGGGCCAGGACGAGCTGGGACCCCCCATCGATGCCCAGCGAGATCACGGCGTTGGTGCCCGCGCCGGTGTGAAGTACGTGATACAGCTCCAGCGCGTCGACCGAAAGGGCGGTGGGCGAGACTCCCACTCCGTAGGCGATCGCGGGCACACGGCCCGCACGCCGCAACCTGCGCGCCTCACCCTTGCCGCTTTCGGCACGGGGCTGCGCCGCCAGCGCGATCTGCTTGGCCATGCCAACACTCCCTGAAGCATCCCGGAAAAGGCGGAGGCGCCGACACGCCATCCGCGTGGAGTGCGAGTGTAACGCGGCGTGAACAGCTTGACGAGCCAGGTTGCGGGGCTGGCTCGGAGAGCGTCGAGAGGACCCTCGGTTTCATTGATTGTCATCGTCGAACAGCTCGCTGACCGACTCTTCCTCAAAGATCGCGCGCATCGTGTTGGCGAGGATCCCGGCGATGGAGACGACCTCGAGCTTGCCGGGAAGCTCGCAGTCGTCGGGGATGGGAAGGGCGTTGGTGACGACGACCTGCTCGATGGCCGAGTCCATCAGCTTCTTGCAGGCGTCCGCGCTGAGCACGGGGTGGGTGGCGCACGCGACGACGCGGTGCGCGCCGTTCTCGACGAGCGCCGCAGCGGCGCCGCAGAGGGTACCTGCGGTGTCGATCATGTCGTCGACCAGGACGCACGTCTTGCCCGCGACCGGCCCGATGACCCCGAGGGTCTGTGCCACGTTGTGGGCGGTCCGCGTCTTGGCGAGCACGGCGAGGTTCGCGTGGGGAAGGCGATCCGCGAACTTCGAGGCCAGCCGCACGCCTCCCGCGTCGGGCGAGCAGACCACCAGCTCCTCGTCGCCGAACCGTTTGATCAACCAGTCGACGAGCAGGGGGAGCGCCGTGAGGTGGTCAAGCGGCTTGTTGAAGAATCCCTGGACCTGCCCGGTGTGGAGATCGACGGAGACCACCCGGTCAGCGCCAGCGGTCGTGAGCATGTCGGCGAGCAGCCGCGCGGTGATCGGCTCGCGGGACCGGGCCTTGCGGTCCTGGCGGGCATAGCCATAGAAGGGGCAGACGGCGATGATCCGCTTGGCCGACGCGCGCTTGGCCGCGTCGATGAGGACAAGCTGCTCCCAGATCCGGTCGTTCACCGGCCGGGAGTGCGGTTGGAACACGAACACGTCACTGCCACGGATGTTCTCGCGGTAGCGGCAGTACAGCTCACCGCTGGCGAACTCATGGATATCGACGTCGCCGAGCTGCATGCCGAGGTGGTCCGCGACCTCTCGCGCCAGGACGCGGTGTCCCCTGCCGCTGAAGATCTGCATCCGCTTCTTGGTGACGATCTCCATCATCGTTCCTCTGCCGCTCGTGTTGCCTGCGCGCGCTTGCGGTCCGCATACCCGTGCACGATTCGCTGCTCCCCGCGCTCGACGGCAAGTGCGCCGTCTGGCACGTCTTCGGTGATGACGGAGCCAGCGCCGGTGTAGGCCCCGTCACCGATGAGGATAGGGGCGACGAGCATCGTGTCGCTGCCGATCTTGACGCCGTCGCCGATCACGGTTCGGTGTTTGGTGAAGCCGTCGTAGTTCACGGTGACGGTGGCGGCGCCGATGTTCGACCCTTTGCCGATCGTCGTGTCGCCGATGTACGACAGATGCGGAACCTTGCTGCCTTCGCCCACCCGCGAGTTCTTCATCTCCACGAAGGTTCCCGCCTTGCTCATGGCCTCTAGTCGTGTCCCAGGGCGGAGGGACGCGAACGGCCCGACGTTGACCCCTTGCCCGACCCACGAGCCGATCACCACGCTGTACGTCAAGATCGCGCCATCCCCGACGGTGGTGTCCACCAGCCGCGTGTCCGGCCCGACCTGAGCGCCGGAGCCGATCGTCGTCGCCCCCTCCAGATGGGTTCCGGGCAGCAGGACCGTGTCGACGCCGATACGCACGTCCGCGCCGACATAGGTGGTCGCGGGGTCGACCACGGTCACTCCCGCGCGCATGAGGCGGTCGAGCAGCCGCGCGCGAAGCAGCGCCCCCGCAGCGCTGAGCTCCACCCGGTCATTCACCCCGGCGACGATCCCGGCCGGCGCCTGGGCCGCGGTAACCCCTTTGCGGGCGAGCGGCGCGACGACGTCCGTCAGATACTCCTCGCCTTGGTCGTTACCAGATCCCAGCCGCCCCAGCTCGACCTCCACCAGCGCCCGGTCGAACACGTACATCGAGGTGTTCACCTCACAGATCGCCAGCTGAGACTGAGAAGCGTCCCGATGCTCGACAATCCCCACAACCTCACCCGAGGCATCCCGCACGATCCGCCCATACCCCGAGGGATCCTCAAGCACGGTGGTAAGCACCGAGACCGCCCCCCGATGCCCACCAACCAACGAGGCAACCACCTCCGAGGTCAACATCGGAGTATCCCCAGGAACCACCAACACCGACTCAACCCCACCCAAAACCCCACTAGCAAACGCTTGCCTCAGCGCATGCCCAGTCCCCCGCTGCTCCGCCTGAGTAACACAGACCAGCCCAGGCAACCCCGCCGCGAAGGCCTCCGCCCGAACCTCATCAGCTTGATACCCAACCACCACAACCACAGGGTCCAGCCCAAGAGGACGCAAGGCCTCTAAAACCCACCGCGACAAGGACCGTCCACAAACCTGATGCAAAACCTTGGCAGTGCCCGACCGAAACCGAGTCCCCCGACCGGCGGCAAGAACGACAGCCCCAACAGACATTGGCCTAAGCACCGACGAGTAGCCGCGAGGCCGACCCGAGAACGCGGCCGTCGCTCGACTGAGGACCTTGG